>CAZIKE010000035.1:0-28655 GCA_964539775.1 uncultured Chitinophagales bacterium | reverse complement strand
CCAGTACACGGAAACGAATGGGGAATGTTGTGTTAACTTGCACGGCCTGTCCCGAACCTTGCAGCAGTTGAATGCTTCCCGGAGGTCCGCTGAGATTCGTCAGGCTGTAACTCGCAGTTGGGCTAGTTCCGCCAACGGCGGTAGCAATCACCAGGTAGGGTCCTCCGGCAATGCTGTTTGCCGTAAAGGGGCGAGCCCTGGCTAAACCGTTCTGATCTGTGCGAACGGTATCAATGCCGTTCTCAAAAGTCCCGCTCGGGCCGGATGTCGGCGGGGTGAATCTCACGAGTGCATTCGCCACGAAATTCCCGAAAGCGTCGCGTACTGTTGCCTCCAAATCAATCGGGAAGCGCGTCCCGACTTGCGCCGACTGACCAGAGCCCCGTGTTGCGACGATGGTGGACGGAGGAGCCGCAAGATTCGTCAGTGTATAGAACGCAGGCGAAGGCGCACCCGTCACTGTCGCCGATACGTTATACTGGCCTGCAATGGTGTTGGCCACAGCCACAATTCGTGCTACTCCGCTATCGTTCGTCGTTGCGGTACCAACACCGCTCGACGGGAAATTGCAGCTCGCACCGCTTGATGGTGAGGTGAATGTCACCGTCTGATTTGGCACGGGGTTACCGAACTGATCTCGAACCAATGCCTGCAGCGGAAGAGGAAATGTTGTTCCCACAACCGTGGACTGGGAGGTCAGGCCGACGATCGTGATGCTTGCAGCCGAGGCCGGCGTGTTTCGCAATTGGTAGATTGCCGGTGTTGCGACTCCCTGCACCGAAGCTGTCACCTGGTAGCTCCCTGCAACGTTGTTGGCAGTAAATGCTGGAGCCACTGCAACACCATTCGTACCCGTAAGCACCTGATTACTCCCGTTGAAGCCGCCGCTCGCCCCCGATGTTGGGGCTAAGAATGTTACGATGATATTCGGTACAGGATTGCCGGAGGCATCCCGAACAAGCGCCTTCATCGTGTCGGGAAACCTCGTTCCCACTTGCGCTGTTTGCGGCGTTCCACTTGTGGCAATAACAGTATCTGCTTGTCCCGGATTGTTTGTGAGCAAGAATAACGCCGGCGTGGATACTCCACCAACCGTTGCCGTTGCAGTCCACTGCCCCGCGCGGCTGTTGGCACTCAACTCAGGAGCCTGCGCGATCCCGTTGTTATCGGTCAGAGCAATGTTCACCCCTCCGGCGAACGTGCCACTCGGTTGCGTCTGCGGTGGAACATTGAATGTCACCGTTCGACCTGGAACGGGATTGTTGAACGTATCGCGTACCGTGACAGTGAGACGCTGGGGAAAAGGCGTGTTCACTGTCGTCACTTGCGGCGTGCCTGCTGTGGGAACGATCGTGTCGGGCACATCTGCCAGGTTCGTCAGAGAGAAGTTCGCCGGTGTTCCAACTCCAGAGACATTCCCGGTTACTGTGAACGGTCCGGCTATGGTGTTCGCCGTAAATGCAACAGCCTGTGCGACACCACTCTGATTTGTCCTTGCAGTATCCACGCCCCCTGCGAAGGTCCCACTGGCACCGCTGGAAGGCTTGACAAATTGGACGAGGACGCCGGGAACCGGATTGCTGAAGGCATCACGAACGGTCACTTCGAAATTGATCCCATACGTCCTGCGTACAACAGCGGATTGCGTAGCACCCGCGGTCGCCGCAACACTTGCTGGCACCCCGGGATTGTTTCTTAGGGAGAAGAGGGCCGGGGTCGCCACGCCTGAAACACGAGCTTCAGCCGTCCAATTCCCTGCAGACGTGTTCGCTCTGGCCGTTGTCGACGCAACACCTGAGGCATTCGTACTGACCGTGTACGTCGTTGAGTCGTTTGCAAATCGTCCGCTCGCCCCTGTGAGCGGGGCAGTGAACGTTACAGCCACATTGGGAACAGGATTGTTCGCCTGATCGCGCACCGTTGCTTGAAGGCTCAACAGGAACACTGTGTTGACCGTGGTGTTCTGGTTATTCCCTCCTGTTGTTTGAATAACGGTAGGAACACTCGCCGTGTTGGTAAGCTGGTAACTCGCGGAATCCGCTATTCCCGGTGCAGACGCTTTCACCACGTAGCTTCCCGCCGTAAAGTTGGCAGTAAACTGCTGTGCCGTAGCAACGCCGGTCGAGTCCGTCGTTCCGGTGTTGACGTTCCCGGCAAATGACCCCGAGGGCCCCGACGTTGGACGCGTCCATGTCACGACAATGTTGCGCAGCGAATTATCAAACTGGTCTGTCACTCTCGCCTTAAAATTCGTCGCGAAGGGTGTCCCGACCACAGTGCTTTGAGGGGTACCTGCCGTCGCGCGAATTCGGGCCGCGGGGCCCGGATTATTGGTGAGAGAAAACAGCGCAGCCGTGGCAACACCGGGCGCTGAGGCAGAAACTTGATACGAGCCTGCCAGCGTATCAGCGGTAAACGCCGGGGCGGTAGCGACGCCGCTCGCGTTCGTGCGAACTTGCGCCGTTCTGCTCGTGCCGAACTTCCCGCTGGGGCCGCTCGATGGAGCGGTGAACGTCACCGTCGTATCAATGATCGGATTGTTGTTTGCATCGCGCACGACAACGGCAAAGTTGGTTGCAAACGTCGTGTTCACTGTTGCCGACTGCGGACTGCCTGCCATCACGGTGATGCTTCCCGGAGGGCCGGCAAGATTCGTCAGCGAAAACGGAGCGGCAATCGTGTCGCCGCCGGTGAACACCTTCCCGAACACGGTGTAACTTCCTGCCACAGTGTTGGCAGTAAACTGGGGTGCCGTTGCCACGCCGCCGGTGCCGGTTCTCACCGTGTCAATGCCACCGGCAAACGTGCCGCTTGCACCACTGCCCGGTCGCGTAAACTTCACGAGCGCACCGGACACACCGTTGTTCGCTCCGTCTCTCACCGTTACCTGGAGATTCGTGGCAAACGGGGTTCCGACTTGAGCAGATTGTGGCGTACCAGCTGTCGCTGTGATCTGAGCGGGCGGACCGGGATTGTTCGTGAGTAGAAAGACCGCCGGAGAGGTAACACCCGGTGTTGCAGCAGTGACCTGGTACGATCCTGCAACGAAGTTGGCTACGAACACTGCAGCGGTTGCAGTTCCGGTACCATCGGTCAAGGCACTGTCCACGTTATTGAAGAACGTGCCGCTTGGTCCACTGCTTGGTCGTGTGAACCGCACAAGGACATTGCTGAGCGGATTGCCAAACGTATCACGTACCGTCGCTTTGAAGTTAATGGGAAACGCTGTGCTGATTTGCGTGCTCTGCGGAGTTCCTGCTGTCGGAGAGATTTGGCGCGCAGGCCCCGGTGTGTTGGTCAGGGCAAACGTCGCCGGCGTTGGAACACCGCTCACGCCGGCCGTGACGTTGTACGATCCTGCAATGGTGTTTGCCGTAAACGCAGTGGCCCGCGCAACACCCAAGGAATCCGACGCGACATTGATCGAGCTAAGACCGCCCGAAAACGTTCCGCGTGGACCGCTTGTTGGTGCCGTGAATGTCACCGTTGCACCAGGCACCAGGTTTCCCGCCGCATCGCGCACCGTCGCCTCCAATGCGGTGGCAAACGTTGTGTTCACCAACGCGGCTTGCGGGGT
Organism: uncultured Chitinophagales bacterium; assembly: GCA_964539775.1. Classification (GTDB taxonomy): domain Bacteria; phylum Bacteroidota; class Ignavibacteria; order UBA10030; family UBA6906; genus CAADGV01. The sequence goes on along the minus strand of CAZIKE010000035.1, from coordinate 25,078 downwards.
GCCGGCCGTTGCCGTTACCGTCGCCGGTGGCCCCGGAGTTATGTTGAATGCATTGCTGACCGCCGAAGTCAATCCCGTACTCGATGACGTCAGCACTTTCTGACCGACGAGGTTGATGCTCAAGTTGCTGAATGTCGCGAGGCCGGACGCGTTGGTGTTCTGCGTCGTCGTCCCGCTCAACGTGCCCGTACCGGAACTGAGCGTCATCAACACCGCAATGCCGCTCTGTGCGACATTGTTGCTGAACGTGTCTTGCACCTGCACCGTAACAGGAGGACTGATCGAAGCACCCGAGGCGGTGTTGGTCGGCTGCTGAACGAACACGAGCTTCTTCGGCGCCGCCGGACTCACCACGATGTTGCTCGATGTTACCGGCGTCAGAGACGGAGCCGTGAACTGAATCGAGATCGTTCCCGCAACGTTGTGCCGTAAGTCCGTGAAAGTCACCAGACCGGCCGAGGCTGTTCGGATCGTCGTGCCTTGAAGCGTGCCCGCTCCCGCACTACGCGTTGCTGTCACCACGGTGGCGTTATCGCTTGTTACGAGATTGCCGAATTGATCTTCAATCCGCACCACAGGCTGCTGGGCGAAGACCACGCCCGCCGTCGCAGTCGCCGACGGTTGTGTCTGAATGCCCAAACGCGTCGCAGCAGCAGGACTAATAACAAACGAGGCACTCACGGCCGAATCCAATCCCGCGCTTGTTGCCTTCAGTTGTTTCGTTCCGGAAAGGTTGATACTCAGATTGGAGAACGTCGCAAGCCCCGAGGTGTTCGTGTTCTGCGTCGTCGTTCCGCTCAACACTCCGGTGCCGGAGTGCATTGCCATCACAACGGAGCGGATCCCGCCGACATTGTTCCCCAACGTATCCTGAACCTGAACGGTAATAGGAGGGGTAATGATGGTTCCGGCAGTATCATTGGTCGGCTGCTGTACGAACACCAGCCGCGCTGCAACGTTCGGATTCACGATGATGTTCACGGATGTATCGGGCGTGAGCGTTGGAGTGCTCGAAAAGCGGATGTTGATCGTTCCCGCGACATTGTGCCGCAGGTCGGTAAACGTAACGAGGCCACTGCTTGCAGTTCGGGTCGTCGTCCCCTGCAACGTTCCCGTGCCCAGGAGCCGAGTTGCGGTGACCGTCGTCGTGTTGTCCCCGGTTACAAGATTTCCGTTGGCATCCTCGATGCGAACAATCGGCTGCTGTGGAAACGGAACGCCTGCCGTTGCCACCGCGGAAGGTTCCTGCGAGATTCGCAAGCGCACCGCTGGCCCGGGAACAACCGTGATCTTTCCGGAGGGAACCTGGGTAAGAAGACCTGATGCTGCTCGGATGTACGCCGAACCGACAGCGTGCGCGGTAAACAGCGCGCTCTTCGTATCTCCGCTCGGAACGAGGTCCCCGGCAACCACGCCACCCGTCAGCGAATCCAGGCTCCACGTGGCTGCGACATTCGCGACAAACACACCTGTGATGGTTCGCGAAATCGCATACACTCTCAACGTATCACCGGAAACGAGGTTCTGCGCGGGAACCACTATCCCTGTTCCATCAGCTTTCGTCTCCACACGTACCTGCGTGGCTTGCGCAAACACACTGCTCAGGCCAACGGACAAGAGCATAATCCACGCACATACCCAATGTCGTAACCGCATTGCCATACGCATCCCTCTTTGACTCATACATTCACCTGTTCTTTCGACCGACAAGACTCACTGCTCTTTCAGGGAAAATAGACTTCTGGAAATTCTTGAGAAGGTAGATTTTTTCTTCGAGCGCGCAACCGGAGATCACGAAGCAGAAGGAGAGTTGCACTCGGCAACCTTACCCTGACCATCCGCTAAACCACGTACCATACGCCCCAACATACAAAGAATTCGATCATCAGTCAACGAAAAGGCTCGTGGCTGATTCCTCTATGTCATTGGCGGGGAAACACGCCTCCAACGGCCGGGCATGGATTCGATGATGTTGCAGGACGACGGGATACCTCTCACCGAATCTCCCCCCACCCCCCAAGCACCCGGCCGAAATGTGATAAGCCTAATGAGAGAAGGTTGGGCGTGATGTGCCCTCGAGAGGATTCCCCGCCGGAGGCGGGCGACCAACGGTTTCCTCCCAAGACGACTCACGTGAGCGCTTCCAGCTCACGTGACTGTCGTCTTGCAGATCTCGCCAAAGGCGGAGAGACCGCAAGTGAACCGCAACTGAGTGACACAAAAGCTTCGTGCCCTCGAGAGGATTCGAACCTCCGACCAACGGTTTAGGAAACCGCTGCTCTATCCATACTGAGCTACGAGGGCGCAACACAATTCACCTCAAAAATACGCAAATGCTCATTCAGGGTCAAAGAAGGAGGGATGAATGATGTTCCTATCTGCGCACTTGCGCGCGTGCCTGCGAGCACCTTGTCGCTGCGCTTCACATCGTATCTTGATGCCGAGACAACTCTTCTTGACTGCACCAGTCCGCACACCCCCCAAGCGGCAACGCATCATCTTCCCCCTCGTTCATCCGGTCTGGTGCAGAATCATCAGACAACATCAATTCCCGGAGATACGCTCATGGTCTTTGCGTACATTGCCCTGGCTGGGCTGTTTGTGGCTACGCTCTATTCACTCTCCCTCACGACAAAAACCTACATGCAGTACCGCAGTCTTAAGTGGAGAAGGCGGCGTACAACCGATTTCTGATGATGGAAGAATAGACGCGCTCCGGTACGAGATGCCGAAAGGGTTTCCCCGTGCGCGCGCGATCGCGTATGTCACTTGAAGAGATCCCGATTTCGGGAACGGGACAGACCACTGTTCGCTGTGCCAGTGCCTTAGGAAGACGCGCGGCCGCATAGCCGGGCCTCGTCATCAACACAATCGTCGCGAGTTCAAGAATCCGTCCGGGGGATCTCCACGTGTGAAACGCTCGCAGGTTGTCCATTCCGACCAGAAGAAAGAACTCATCCTGCGGTCGTTGGCGGTGCAACTCTTCCAGTGTATCAACGGTGTACGAAATTCCGCCGCGTTTCACCTCGAGGTCGGAGACGAGGAAATGCGGATTCCCAGCAACGGCTCTGGTGACAAGCTTCAGCCGCTGAGCCGCGGGCGTCATCGTTCTGCTTCGCTTATGAGGTGATCGCGATGCGGGGACGAAGAGAATCTTGTCGAGGCTCAGCGCACCGCGCACTTCGTCGGCCGCAATCAAATGACCGATATGGGGAGGGTCGAACGTGCCGCCGAAGATGCCGATCTTCATGATGAATCTCTCAGAAAATGGACTTCCATCCGCCGAATCTTCTGAACCCGCGCACCAGCCAGAAGAAGTACCAGAACGGCAGTGCGAGATAGGCTGCCGTCTCCGGCAATTGCCAGAACTTCCATGCATCCCATCCTTGAAACTTGAAACGCAGTGCACCATGCGCAGTCAACCCGACAGCGATGCTCGCCCACATCGCGCCTGTTTCTCCTGAGAGTGCCCATACCACGGCAGCTGCGACTGAGAGTATGAAAAAAAGACAGCTGTAATGCATCGGGCGACCGAACGAGACACGTCCAACGCGCTTGCGTTCGATGTACGCGCGGAACAGACGGGGATGCTTCTTGTAGAGGAGAGGGTCGAACATGTAGCGCTTGACGTGGGCGAAACTATGCTTGATGGTCGGAAACTGTACGGGGTGCCAGGCGACGACGTCTATTGGCTGAAGCGCCTTGTAGCCGGCCTGCAGGACGCGAAAGCCGAGGTCGGCATCATCGCGGAAGAAGAGACCGGTTCGAGGGTCGAAGAAATCGGGATCGAAGCCGCCAACCTTCACCACCGCTTCACGACGGAAGAAGATCGCGGCTGTCACGAAGCCCTGCCGCGACGCATGAAGCTGCAATGGACGCTCCTCACTGTCAATCAACAATGTCGTTTCGACAATTCCCACGGTGTCGTCCGAAAAATACGGAAGTGCATTCCGGAGACAATCGTTGCGCAGCACGACGTCGTCATCCATAAATGCCACAATGGGCGCGCGAGCAACGGCAAGTCCCGCGTTGCGTGCGCGCGGCGGCCCGCTTCGTTCGCCCTCGATCACCTGCAACGAGAACGGGAACTGCGCGGTGCGGAGAAACTCCCTCGTCCCATCCGATGAACCGTCGTCCACCACGATCACCTCATATTCTGACGGCGGAAGCTTTTGGGCCGCGATCGAATCCAGAAGCCGCCGCAGCATTGCTGCGTGGTTTCGCGTTGGGATGACAATCGAGATGCGTGGTTCAGGCATCTGCAGCCTCCCTTCGACCGAGCAAGAGCGCAAGTGCGCGCAGGTAGCCCTTCATGCTCGAGACAGCCGTCGCACGCAGGGACGGACGCCCGAGCGCTACACCGAACCATACACAAAGACGAATGCATGATCGCAGGACAAGGAGTGCGCGCAGGCTGCGCAGGCGTGTCCTCGAATAGTGTTTACGATAAAACAATATCAGGCTCCGATGATAGTGGACAAGCCGTCGCTCGTCGTAGTGCCCGATCTCCTCGTTCGCAAGATGCGTCACGATAGCCGATGGACAGGAATACACCTTGAAGCCCGCCAGCGCCATCCGCTTGCACCAATCCACCTCTTCAAAATATAAAAAGAACTGCTCATCCAATCCTCCGATCTGTCGAACCACATCCGATCGTACGATCATGCATGCGCCTTGCACATACTCGACACAACGCGGCACTGTATGGTCGGCATACAATTCCTTGTGACGGCCAAACACTCGCGAGCGCGGAAAAAGCCGATCGAGGAACAGCGTTTCGAAGAGGATGTTCAGATTATTCGGAAAGCGCACGCCCGTGTACTGGGGTGTACCGTCCTCGTTGCAGAGTGCGGGGCCTGCTGCCGCGGCATCGGGAGAGGCATCCATAAAGTGCACGAGTGCATCCAACGCCCCCTCGTGGACGACGGTATCGGGATTGAGAAGCAACACGTACCGACCATGCGCTCTCTCGAAGGCTTGGTTGTTTGCAGCGGCAAACCCGCGGTTCTCTGCATTGGCGATTACGTGAACATCATGACGGTGTTCTTGGAGGAATTCGACCGTCCCATCGCTCGATGCATTGTCAACCACAAGTACCTCCAGTGAGACGCCGGAATGGGAGGCGTTCAGCGATTCCAGGCACCGCCGGAGATGGACGAGGCTGTTCCAGGTGACGATGATGACGGAAAGGTCAAGCATGGAACGGCAGCCTTATGAGCTTTGCATACGCCCGCGCGAGGCGGTTGATCGGCACCGCCAACGGCGACGAGCGAGACTGATCGAATACATCGGCACTCATGAGCGCGAGAATCCTCTCATCGCCCACTGTGCGCGCAGCCTGTTCCTGCACCCGCCTGTTGCGAATCCACCCTGCGTGCGTGAGCAACCATCCGTACGCCTGCAGCGCACCATGAACCGACATTGACCGGCTCATCGCCGCACGTGCAAGCACAAACAGGACATCCGCAATGAGAAGCGGCAGAAGTTTGAGCAGCGTCCGCGCTTCATAGAACAAGAGAAGATTCAACATCCGGTTTCGCACCTGACAGAAGGTGATCAGCGAGGACACCTGTTGTTTGGTCGTCTGGCTTCCCCGGTGATACACAACCGAACCTTGCGCCATCCTCACGTCTTTCCCTTGCAGGCGCATACGCCAACCCAGATACACATCTTCATGGTAGAGGAAATACTCGTTTACAAACGGCTCACCCACCTGTTCACGGCGAACCATCAGGCATGTTCCTCCGGCATAGAAGATCAGGGAGAGATCGGCAAACTTCCGCATGATATTGTAGCCGAGATAGTTGATTGTTCCGTTCATGGTATAGAACTCCTCGGGCACGCCATCGGTCACCACTTTCGATGCGGCGATTGCAACATGCGGATCCTCCATCACAGCAAGCAACGGTGGCAGCCAGTTGTCCTCCACTTCCGTGTCGTTGTTGAGCAAGACCACGAACTCACCACGTGCCTCTCGCACCCCGATGTTGTTTCCCTCGGCAAATCCCGCGTTGCGGTTGAGCGAGATGACCCGTGCTTCGGGAAATTCCTTCTGTACCATCTCGACGCTTCCGTCAACCGATCCATTATCTACCACAAGGACCTCCATGGGGCGATACCGCTGGGCAAAGACGCTCCGCAAACATCGGTGCAGGAGTTCAGCGCCGTTGTAGTTGACAATAACGACGCTGACACGGGACGCCTGTTCGCTCATCTCTCCGTCGCCTCGAAGAGATATGGCACAAGCCGGCGATAGACTGCTTCCGTTCGTGCTACCATCACCTGTGACGAAAACTCCTGCGCAACGTTCTTCCGTGCTTCCTCACCCAGTCGCTTCCGCAACGCAGGGTCGGCCAGAAGCCTTCGCAATGCGTCGGCAAGCGCCGATACCTTCGCCGGCTCGACAAGCATACCGTTGACGCCGTCGGTAACGACCTCCTCGACTCCACCGATGCGCGTTGCAACGACGGCACAGCCTGCTGCCATCGCCTCGATAAGAACAACAGGCAAACCCTCGAAGAGAGACGGAAGAACAAACACGTCGAATGTCTGCATCGCCTGCGGTATGTCGCGACGAAAGCCAACGAACCGCACGTTCGTCAATCCCAAAACCGTTACGGTCTCCTGCAGCTTTTGCTTCAACGTTCCTTCCCCCACGAGTATAACGTTGAAGTTCGAAAAATCTCTGGTCAGCTCCGCAACTGCGTGAAGAAGATAGATGACGCCCTTCTGCTGCTCCAGCCTGCCGATAAACCCGATGACAACAGTGGACCGCGAGACACCCAACTCCTGCCTCAGATGTTCATCGGGAGGGCGTTGGAAGCGCGTCGTGTCAATTCCATTATGTACTACGTCGATTTCTTTCAGCTTGAGAAGCGGAAAGAACTCACGCGAGAACTGCCGCACGTGCTCAGAAACGGCGATGATGCGTGAGGCGAACAGACAGGAACAGTTGTAGGCGATGCGCTGCCCCATCGGGAACCAGTGGTACGTATTGTGGATCGTCTCCACTCGCTTCGCACCCACAAGCCATCCGAGAATCAATCCATACCAGTTGAAGTGGTTATGCACGATATCCGGCTTGAACGCCCGTGTAAATCGCCACAAGAGAATCAATCGCTGCCACTTCCTCGGCGCGTCATAGCTGAACAGACGAACGCCCGGCAGTGCACCGATTTCGGACGAAACGACCCCCTGCACGCGACATGCGACTGCCACGTCGTAGCGAGACCTGTCGAGGAACCTTGCGTACATCAGAATTACTTCCTCGAGACCGCCGTAATCGAGGTTCTGTGTCACGATGAGGAGTCGTATTTTACGCCCGAAGGGCACAGTCGTGCTCACGTCACTCCTATTTCCAGCAGACTATGCGAAGCGAATCGTTGAACGTAAGCTGCACGGGCGCCCGGCCGGGAAGCAGGCGCGAAGCCACTACACTCTTGAGGTATCCCGGCGTAATCCTCCTACAATAGGGAAACGTCATCAGCTTCACCCTCGTGAACCCGACCGGTGCAAGCAGCCGCCTCGCGCTTTGCGGCCCGTACAGGCAGATGTGTGCACGTGGCTTCACAAGATCGGCCCTCTCCCGATACACATATCGGGCAAAGAAGCCGTCAACGTTGGGTGTCTCGATGACAAGCACGCCACCCGGCTTCACAATACGATGAATCTCCCGGAGGTAGGCACGCGGCGTCGTGAGATGCTCGAGCACGTCGAACATCGAAACGGCATCGAAGTGATTGTCGGGAAACCCAGCATCGAGCAAAGACCCTTCGTGGATTTTCACTCCCCCCTTTCTTCCTTCTTGTACTGCCCACGCAGAAATCTCCACGCCTGTTGCCTCCCAACCTTTCTCCTGTGCAATCTTCAGGACACCGCCGGGCCCGCAACCGACATCGCAGAGGTTCCCCCGTTGCACCTTCGCATATCGTTGAATGACGGCAAAGTACTCTTCTTGTAAGCTCCGGGTACATTGTGCAAAGTAATCCTCATAGCCGCTCGACTCTGCTTGGTGCGATTCGTTGATGAAGTACGATCTGGCGGAATAGAACTCGACTAGTTCCTGCTCACTCAGTCGCGGGTTTTCATATACCAGCGAGCAGACGTTGCACCGCACGTAGGCCGCGCCTTGCTTCGTCCAGAGGGGACGTGCGTTGTCTTGGCCGCAGATGGGACAGGGAACGAATTCCATCAACGAACGCTGTGTAGTGCTGGTGAGGAATTCTTCGCGGGGCGCTTCCGCGCAATCAGAGTATACCCCAACGTCAGATCCGGATTGTAGAAGAGACGGTCAAGCAATTTGCCCAGGAGTTGAGCAGGACCGAACAGCAGGCGCGCCGCGTGTGTTCGCAACCTGTTCGTGGAATTGGGAAGATACACCATGAGCGCGGCCATCTGTCCGATTGCTGCAAACGCGCCATAGCGTTCCTCCAGGACCATCACATCAAGGTCATTCTGCGCACACATCAACTCAAGCGCGTACCGGGTGAAGCGATAGTAATCGTGCGGCTTCTCATGGAGACACCAGAGCTGCGGCGCGGTGAGGATGATGACGCCGCCCGGCTTCAACACACGACTTGCCTCGGCGATCAAGAGCTCCGGGCGTTGGACATGTTCGATCGTTTGATTCGAGACAACCGTCTCGAACGAGGATGCACGAAACGGAAGTTGCAGTGCATCTGCACAGACATCAACCCTCTTTTGGTTGCCGGTGTCAATGTCGGTGCCGATGTATGTTCGGACCCGTCCGGCGAAGAACTTCACGTATGGTTTCGAGCCGCAGCCGATGTCGAGCAGCGTGCCGCCGGCATGCTGTGCTGCACCGTGCATGGCTCGGGTAATTGACTCTTGTTCGAGTTGGACGGGATTGCGAAAATACTTGAGGATCATCGGCTTCAATCTATCCGTTGTTCACTCCACATGCAATGACGTGCGTGCAAAGAAGTAATAGGTTGCCGGCACAAGCAATCCAACGCCCGCGCTCAACGCGTAGGCCATCGCCGCTCCGTCGGCGCCAAAGCGCGGCACCAGCAGCAGGTTCCCTGCAACGAACGCGGGCACGGACACTGCCGACATGAGCGGAAAGACGGCGGATTTGTTCATGGCAAAGAGACTTGCATTGAGAGGATATGCCGCCACCGTCAAGAGGAGTCCAACACACAGGATGCGCAAGACCGAAGCAGCATCGGCAAACCCCGCGCCGAACAGAATCCGCACGAGGGGATCGGCAACGAGCATGACGACCAGAACCCCGACTCCCATCATCCCCACAACGACAAAAGCATTGCGACGTTTTCTGCTGAGATGTTCCGATGACGGTGAGGACGACATGTCCGGCAACAAGACGGTCATGTAGGAGCTGGCGGCGACAGTCATCAATCCCGACACCTTCGACGCCGCACCGTACAGCCCAAGCGCGTGTGCGTCGGACAACCCGCCCACGAATGCAAGATCGAGCCTCGCCCCGATCAATGCAAGGGCTTGATAGAGCGAGATCCATTTGTTGAAGCCCAGCATCTGGCGTTCGAGTGCAGGCTCACGTGTGGCGAGGGCAAGTTCCTTGAACGGGGCAACGCCATAGAGAAGAATCAGATACGCCAGGATCGAGACGATCTCAATCCATATCAGCAGAGAAATGGAAAGCTGCGCCAGGGCAAGCACGGCGGCAAGAATCAGGACGAGTTTCATCAGGCCGCGCACGGAGAATACCAGTGCGTAGGAACGGAAGCTTTTGTGCGCGTGATAGATGGGAACAAAGACGCCGGCAAGAATGCCGAGCGCGACGGCAATGAGCGACAGACGAAAGTACGCAGCAATGCGCTCGTCAACGTGATGGAAGACGTACTCAACAATCGTGTTGAGAAAAAGAGCTGCAACCAACAGGACCGCGGCTCCGGCTATCAGCTTCCACCGGGTCACGATGGCGACGACTGCTTTCAACTTTTCCCGATCTCCCGCCGCGATGCTTTCGGAACCAAAGCGGATAACCGAACTATTGAAACCGAAATCCGCAACATCGGTGAGCAGCACGATGAGCGAGATGACAAGCGTGTAAATGCCGTACTCGGCAACGCCGAGGGTACGCGCAAGCAGCGCGGCAACAACGGCGCCAAGGATGCCGTTCATGACGGACGAACCGCCGAGCCATAGTGTGTTCTCGATTGTCTCCGAACGCGCGCCGCGTCTGAGCATCGCGATGATTCGTTGGAACATCATACACGCACCTTCTCGCCCACCCCAAGCGCATCCAGGAACGCACGCGCATGATTGCGCCAGGAATGTGCGGCTGCTATCTGAATCCGTTGCTTCGCACGTTCATCGCCTCGCTCCGCAAGTGCCCATTTGAGTGCCTCGGCGAAGGAGGTTGGCGAATCACCGAACAGCACGAGTCCCGTTTTCTCATATTCGTGCAGCTCGGAGAGCGGCGTGGAAACTACCGCCTTACCGAGAGCAAAGTACTCGAAAACTTTCACGGGGTTTGTCGTCTCCGCAATCTCTCCTCGACGAAACGGGATCGAACATACGTCGAATGCCTTAATGTAGGCCGGAACGTCGTCGTACGGCTTTCTCCCCAACCAGAGGATGTTGCGCGCGCGCTGGAGTTGCTGTATTCTACCCTCATGCTCGGCCGGACCGATAAAGATGAACGACACGTCGGGCATGAGTTGTGCGACCGCAACAATCAGGTCGTAGTCCAGCCAACCCGCAATGTTGCCGACGTAACCAACGATAGGACGAGAGATGGATGCAAGATCGGCCGGGCGCATGCATACCTCTGCGCGCGTGCGGAACCACTCATCGTCCACGCCGTTCGGGATGCGATGAACGGGCTTCGAGGTCTTCGCACGCAAGCGCGCTTCAAGCTTCGCCGCTGTCGTCACCACAACGTCCGACCTCTCGAGCAACATGGCCTCGTATGCATTGAAGCGCTCCAACGACGCGTGCCCGGCGTAGATGGAGAGGTCATCCAAACAGTCGTAGCACACTTTGTCAAACTCCGGGCCTTCGATCACCTTCCCCCAGAACGGATTCTCGAACACGGCAATCGCTCCAGTTCTTTCTTCACCCACAATCTCCCGACGAACAAAGAGCCAAAGCACCGACGCATTCAACCCTTCAAGCAATTTCGAATTGAACCGGTTGATCGGGAGAGTCACAGGCTGCGAAACGATTGCGAACTGTCGATCCTTCGCCTTTGGTTTTCCATCCCTCCACATGAAAGGCACAACAAGGGAAAGGAAAGCGAGCACGTGATACCAAAGGCTCTTGAAGAGGAACCGAATCGGATGGTTTTCCGAACGAAGGTCGCGCAGTCCGGTCGGCTGCACAAACGTCACCGCAACGCCCAGCGCCAGAAACTGTTCGGCAAGCTTCTGCGGCCGTTGGTGGAGATATTCGTAGCGGATAGGTGAAAACCAAACGACGTGCATTCAGCGAGACTTTCGTGCAATCCAGAGGGTGCCGCTGCAGTGCAGCCAGGGCGAAATGGAGCTGAGGACGGCATTCACCATCTTGCCGGGAATATTAAGTTCCCATCGCCCTGTTCTGTGTCTGAACAATCGGAAGTCAGTGTGCAGGCCCATATTCTTCGGTGGAAGGAAATCATCCGGCGCCATTTCGAGGATTTCGAAACCTGCTTCCCGCAGCAGAAGCGAGAAGTGTTTACGCGAATAGCGATACTCTTCGAACATGACGTGAATGTTTACCAGCTTTCGGTACAGCGACTGAAGGTCTTTCAGTCGGTTGACAATGGCAGCACGCACAAAGTTCTGTGTTGGAACGGTGACTAGAAAGAGCCCGCCCGGCTTCAAGAGACGCTTGACTTCGGTAAAGGCTTGGTGTGGTCCCTCCTCGAAATGTTCGACAACTCCCAGAGAAATGATGGCACCAAACAACGCATCAGGGAATGATGTGTGGAGGACGTCATCGTACGTAATGGGAATTGTCGGATCGAATCTCCTGGCGTACTCAATGTCGCTTGAGGCGACGTCAATCCCAATCACATCATAACCCAGGCGTCGCAGATAGAACACCCATCGCCCTCTCCCGCATCCGGCCTCCAGAATTTTCTCATCGCGCGGCAGGTACTTCCTGAAGTACGGCTCGATGGTCTGCAGCGAGCAGAGCGCAATATCATCTTCCAGGTTGTCCGATCCGCCTAACTGGCCCAATGCTTCGAATGCAGCAACTCGCTCGGCCGGACCGTACCGTTTGTACGGCTTCATGTGGGACTTTCGGTCGGAGCAGGTACGGGCTGTTCGATCTTCTTCACCTTCACCAGTCGGATCCTGCGCTGGCTCTTCTTTACGACCGTGAAGCAGAGATTCTCGTAGCGAACTTCTTCGTTCAGCTCAGGGATGCGCCCGGTGAGTTTTTGCAGGAAGCCGCTCAGGGTATCATACTCGTCGCCCAAGGGCAACTGGGCATTGAACCGTTCGTTGAAATCGTGTACCGCGAGGCGTGCATTGATCAGGAACGACCCGTCGGCAACCGACTCGACATCCTTTACTTCCTCGTCGTATTCATCGTGAATCTCCCCGACAATCTCCTCCAGAATATCTTCCATCGTGATAATGCCGGCCGTGCCGCCGAACTCATCGATCACGACAGCCATGTGAAGCTTGCGCTGCTGCATTTCGCGCATCAGTTGGCTGATCTTCTTTGTCTCGGGCACAAAATACACGGGGCGAAGAATATCGTGAATGATGATGAGATTCTTGTGTTCGATCAGACCTACAACGTCCTTGGCGTACACAATCCCGACGATATTGTCAATGGTATCCTTGTACACGGGCATGCGGGAGTATCCTTCCTCTAACACCTTGCGCACCGCGTCTTCCCGCGCCATGGTGATGTTGAGCGCGACGACATCGGGACGAGGAATCATCACTTCCTTTGCCGTTGTGTCCGTGAACTCAAAGATGCTCTCGATCAGTTCGTGTTCCGTCTTGTCGATGACGCCGGTCTTCGTTCCCTCCTCTAACATGAGCTTGAATTCTTCTTCGGAGATGCGCGACTCGGTGAACGACGTCTGATCCTTGAACGGCTTCAGGAACAGATTGCTGGCGCCGGTAAGAATGTGAATGGGGAACCGAAAGATCGTGGCAAGGAACTGGATCGGCCGTGCAACGCGCAAAGCAACCGCCTCGGGAAACCGCAGCGCGAGTGATTTGGGAACCAGCTCCCCGAACACCACCAACAAAAACGAGATGCTCGTTGCGATAATGCCCAGTGCGATCCAGTTTGCCCCCTCACGAATCCATCGCGTTTGGCTCGCAGCAAATGCCGGCGCCAGATGCTGAAATCCCATGATCCCGCCGATGCCCGATGCAAGCGTGATGGAAAAGATGACGCCGGCGTGAATCGTCGCCAAGAAGCGCTCAGGGTTGGACTGGAAGCTGAGGACGAGGGAGGCCCGCCGATTCCCGCCTTCGGCCAACTCCTGCATGCGGCTTTTGCGTGTGGCAAGCACCGCCACTTCACTCGCCGAAAAAAATCCGACGAGAGAAACCAGCACCACGACGCCGAAGACTTCGAGCCAGAATGCATCCATTGATGGGGGGAACAAAACTTTCGTGCACGGACCTGGCTACAATTAACCAAAAAACGAAGTGATTTCCAAAGGAGGGAAAACCTCGGAAACAACCGAGCACGGAATGGTCAGCAGCACGAGAAGAGGAGGCGAGCCGATCACTCACCTCACCGTCATCGCTGAGCAACGCTCAGCCGCTTCGCCACTTCATGATAGATTCCTGCTGCAGCAGTCAGCTTAAGAACATCCCACCACGAAAAGACGAGAAAGCCGGACGCGAACGCTGCCGACATATGGTGCAGGTAGAATGCATAGAGATGGAACGTGCCCGACGTGAAGATCAGCAACAGACCCGCAAGCATCGAAAACCACACACCACTGAAGCTTCTCCATCGTTGCGTCAGAGAGCCGACGAGCGCGGCCGCAAACGGAAAGGCCAGCAGATAGCCGCCGGTAGGTCCGACAAGTTTCATCAGGCCGGAGCCGCCGAGTGCAAACACCGGTGCGCCCAGCACGCCAACGCCAAGGTACAGCAACTGACTCATTGCCCCGTTGCGTGCACCGAGGAATGCTCCTGCAAGAAGGACGACAAAGGTTTGCAGCGTGTACGGAACCGGCTCATGCGGAATCTCCAAACGCGCACCAACGACGGTCGCCGCAGCAAAGAGGATCACCCAAAGAGTCTGTGAGAGCACTGCATTGTGGACAAGCGGAAAGCGCTTCGTCAGAACTGCTTCGTGAAGCATCAAAGGTCTCCCATGTGTTGATGTGTGGGAATCATGTGTCGAGAAAATACTCATTCGGAGAGAGAGAGTCAACGACAGGTTGTTAATTGCTTTCGCATTAATTATCTTACGTCGGACATAGTTACCCTTCCTTGCCACACGGGGATACCTCTCATGAAACGCCTTGCAATAACCATCGCTGTCATCTTTGCATTCGTCTCTCTGAACGCCGGTTCCGTTGAGAAGTACAAGCAGATTAGAATCTTCGTTCCTAACCAAGCAACCCTCGACCAAGTCTGGGCAACAGGCATTGACCATGAAGGAGCGACAGGGAAAGTTGGCGGCATAATGGAGTTTGTCGCCGGTGAGTTTGAGTTGAGCGAGCTTGCTCGTGCAGGGATTCCGTACGAGGTCGTGATCGACGATCTCGCAAAACACTATGAACAGCAGATGCCGCGCGCTCCAGTCAATGCCCTCGGCTTCGGGCTGGGCAGCATGGGTGGACACTATACGCTGCAAGAGGTTCTGTTGCAACTGGACTCGATGCGCCTGCTCTACCCTCATCTTATTTCAGCACGTGATTCGATTGGTCGTTCGCAGCAAGGGCGAGCAATCTGGGCGGTTAAGATCGGAAGCAGCCAGAGTGCAGGAAAGCCCGAGGTGCTGTACACGGCGCTTCATCATGCACGCGAACCGCAAGGCATGATGTCGGTGATGTACTACATGTGGTGGTTATTGGAAAACTACGCGACGAATCCTGAGGCGGCATACCTGGTCAACAACCGGCAGCAATGGTTCATCCCTGTCGTGAACCCCGACGGCTACGAACACAATCGCACGACGAACCCTAACGGTGGGGGCATGTGGCGCAAGAACAGACGCGATAACGGCGGAGGTATTTACGGCGTTGACCTTAACCGGAACTACGGTCCGTATCACATGTGGAACGCACCGAACGGCGGCTCCAGCACGTCACCCAGCAGTGAGACCTACCGGGGGCCTGCACAGTTCTCGGAGCCTGAGACGCAAGCCATCGACAGCTTCATGCGTGCACACAACATCAAGTCATGTCTCAATTACCATACGTATGGCAACTATCTGATCTATCCGTGGGGATATCTTTCGCGGGAGAATGGGGATTCGCTCATCTATCGTGATTGGGCGTACGATATGACGGCAGTGAATCGTTTCACCAATGGAACAGATCAGCAAACGGTCGCGTACTCCACACGCGGTAATTCGGATGATTACATGTTCGGCGACACGACCAAGCCGATCACCTACACAATGACACCGGAAGTGGGAACGAACGACGAGGGTGGCTTCTGGCCGCCGCCCACGATGATTCTCCCTCTCGCTATCAAAACACTGCCTATGAACAAGCACCTCGCGTATGTTGCGGGGCAGTTCACAACAGTTGTGGCATACGCGGTTCAGGACGCAGGTGGAAACGGCTTTCTGAATCGCGGCGAGAGTTTTGTGCTGGCCGTGCGCGTGAAGAACAAAGGACGCACACCGGGCAACGCCGTTTCTGTGCTTGCGACAAGCAATCTTCCTTCAGTACAGATGTCCGCAACTCCCATCGTCATCAACCCCGGCGTGCAGCAGGAACTGCTGGTACAACTGAGTGGGACGGTTGCCCCCAATGCAACGGAAGGCCTCCCCCTTCACTTCTACATCACTCTCACCGACGCGCAAGGATATCAGAGAATCGACACGCTGCGGACATTTCTCGGTACACCTTCTCTTCTGTTTGCAGACAGCGCAAGCTCCGGGACGTCGAACTGGACAACGGGCAGCGGCTGGGGCCTTACAGCCAACGCACACACGCCTCCGTACGCATTCACCGATAGCCCGACGGGAAACTATCCCGCGAACGCCAACAACGCGCTGACAATGGTCTCCCAGATCAATCTCACGAACTACGATTATGCGCAGTTGAAGTTCTGGACAAAGTGGGCAATTGAACCGACGTGGGATTTCGGCACCGTCGAGATTTCGACGAACAACGGCTCGACGTGGACTGCGCTCCGAACGGAGCTTTCGCACCCTGGTTCGGCGCGAAGCGCAAGCGCGCAGCCTGCCGGCTCCTGGGGGTTCGACAGCTACACGCCGGGTGGAACGTGGCTGGAGCAATCGGTTGATCTCACCGCGTACGTGAACAGGCAGATCAAGCTGAGATTCAGGATGGCAGCGGATGCGGGAGACCAGCGGGACGGATTCTATGTTGATGACATTCGGCTCTACGGCTACACGACCTCGGCTCCCCCGCCCGATACCGGCATCGTCGTTCAGCCGTCTTCGTTCACCTTCGCCGGGGCAACCGGGCGGATCTTTGTCGATTCAATGAAAATCAAGAACATGACCGGATCATCCGTTTCGATAACGCTGGCCGAATCCCTTGCATCATCCGGCATGAGGCTGGAGAACGTACGCGCCGGCGGTTCTTTACATGTGAAGGAATTGATACAACGATTACGGCCTGCCTTCCGACAAACGAACATCACGCGTGCATCACTGCAAGGCAGCAGCGAACCCACAGACGCCCCCAATGCATACACGACGATCCTTATCGACGAACGCGGCGAAATGGGCCTCGCCGCAGCAGATATCTATCGTGTGCAGTATCAGTATCGACCCTCCATCCTCGGCAACTTCCATGATTTCAGGATCATCATGGGACCGCTTGCCGACACCAATGTGGTGATCATTCTCTCCATCGACACCGATCAGGATTTCGGCACGGGTCGCTTCCCCACACCTCTCGGCGTCGGCCCGACATCACGCGACATCGGCTCGGAGCGCGAAGTGCTGATTGACGCAAGCGGCATCATCGTGGATTCGCTCATTGGGTTGGGCAGAATTCCCGCCGGCATCGTGCTGAGTACGGAAAATGATACGCTCACGTTCGTCGGCTTGCCGTTTCTTTTGAGTATAACGCGCGATAGCGTCCTGACCATCAGCACCGAAACAGCAACAGGCGGCATCAACGCCAACACGCTGAGCGACCCAGACCGGAAAATGAACGTCGGGTTCGTGGCAGCCCATCTCAGCCCGAACAGCAATCCCTTCCCCGACTTCGCCCCCGCAATCGGACACGGAAATGTTGGCGGGGAAACGGGTGTCTCCTGGCTCAGCGAAAACCGTGCGAGCGTGACGCTTGCAAGCAGTGAGTCGACGTTTGTGCGCGTCACCGGACTTGCAGCAACGTCCGCAGGAACCTCTCGTGCAAACATCTTCCTCCACTCGAGTGGAAGAACGCCGGTAAGCATCCCGATTACCATGAACGTATCGGCCGCCCCGCTTCCTTCCATCAGAGTTTCGCCGGGCGCTCTGCGGGACACGCTGGTTGTGGGCGACAGTGCTACACACACGCTCACGGTGGCAAACCTTGGTGCGGCGCCATTGAACTTTCTCATCCTTGATACGGCGCGGACACCGTGGCTGTCCATCTCACCACTCGCCGGCACGGTTGATTCGGGACTGACGACACTGATCTCGGTTCGTATGCGCTCCACCGGGCTTCAAACCGATACGACGTACAGCGCGATGCTTTTCGTCGTGAGCAATGATCCGTCCAGCCCGACGATTCTTCTCCCCGCGACGCTCCGCGTGCGAGGAACAACGTCCGTCACCGGGATGGCGGGTGTGCCGGAGGCGTTCGCTCTGTATCAAAACTATCCGAACCCGTTCTCCGTTACAGGCGGATCCCTGCCCGTCCGGCAGACGGGCGCCTTCGGCGGAACTGCGGAAACGAATATCAGATTCGACTTGCCGGTACACGCGTTTGTGACGCTGAAGGTGTTCAATCTCATCGGGCAGGAAGTCGCCACCATTGTCAACGGGGAGTTGGAAGCAGGCAGGCATTCATACCAAGCCGGAAGAGCGCTGCTTGGGTTATCGAGCGGCGTGTACTTTTATCGCCTGCAGGCACGCGGAGCGACGCAGAACTTCACTGCCACGCGAAAGCTTCTGTTGATGAAGTGAGTTGCTTCCATGCGAGACAACAGGGAGCGTTCGTGCACACACGGGCGGGCCTCCCTGTTGCACCACTCTCCCCTTTTCCGTATCTTTTTCAGGCTCAAAAGTTCGGTTCTGCCGTCGGGTAGTGCCTTCCCTGCTGCAAATCCCGAAGTCGTCATGCGCATAGAAACTGTTTGAATGAGTAGCAGCGAACTCAAGGTCTTCTCAGGACGCTCCAATCGTCCTCTTGCTGAGAAAATCGCAGCAGCGCTGGGCAAGCCGTTGGGCTCGTGCGAGATCAAGGATTTTACCGACGGCGAGATGTGGGTGAAGTACAGCGAGAACATTCGCGGCTGCGACGTGTACATTGTCCAGTCCACAAACCCGCCGGCAGAGAATCTCCTGGAACTGCTGATCATGATCGATGCGGCGCGGCGTGCATCGGCGCGGAAAGTCGTTGCCGTGATCCCGTACTTCGGCTATGCGCGGCAAGACCGCAAAGATCAGCCACGCGTTTCCATCACCGCAAAGCTCGTGGCCAATCTGATCACCGTGGCGGGTGCCGAGCGCGTCATCACCATGGACTTGCACGCGCCACAGATTCAGGGGTTCTTCGACATTCCGCTGGACCATCTGTACTCGTCGGCCGTGCTGGTGAAGCATTTCAAGGACGATCCGATTCCGAACCTCGCGGTGGCATCGCCCGATGTGGGAGGAATCAAAATGGCGCGCGCGTACGCAAAGCGCCTCGAAGCAGACTTGGTGGTGATTGACAAACGACGCCCCAAACAAAACGAAGCCGAAGTCATGAATATCATCGGTGATGTGGCCGGGAGGAACATCCTGATCGTTGATGACCTGGTGGACACGGCGGGCACCCTGGTCAACGCCGTTAAGGCCCTGCAGAATGCGGGCGCCAAAAAAGTCTATGCCGCAGCAACACATCCGGTGTTGTCGGGAAGTGCCATCGAGAGGATCAACACATCGAACCTCGAAAAAATCGTCGTCACGGACACATTGCCGTTGAAGGTGGAATCGCCAAAACTTGAGATCGAGTCGATCGCCCAGTTGTTCGCCGAGGCGATCAAGCGTTCGTACAAACACCAGTCGATCAGCTCGCTGTTCGATATCGACAAGGGATAGAAGATTGGGAATCAACAGACGCAATCATTGATGGATGAGGAAAAGCATGTCCGAAATCGTTTTAGAAGCAGAAATCCGCGAGGCAACGGGAAAGGCAGCCAAACGCGTGCGCGCGGAAGGGAAAATTCCCGGCGTGTACTATGCTCGCGGCGAGCAGAACATTCCGTTGCAAGTACCGAAGCTGAGTCTTGATCCGCTTATCTACACCTCCGAGACGCATGTCATCGAACTGCGGCTGAAGGACGGGACGAAGAAGGCCATCCTGCGTGACGTGCAATTCGACCCGGTGACCGACCGCCCCATCCACTTCGATCTGCAAGGCTTGCGTGAAGACGAAGTCGTAACACTCGAAGTCCCCGTGGTGCTGACCGGTGGAACGCCCATAGGGGTACGGGAAGGCGGCCTGCTCCAACACATCATGCACAAGGTCAAGGTCTCGTGCTTGCCTAAGGATATTCCCGGGAGGATCGAGGTGAACGTGTCGCAACTTGGCATCAACAAATCCATCCACGTGCGGGAGTTGAGCATTCCCAACGTGACGATCCTCGAAGCGCCGGAAGATTCCGTCGTGGCGGTTGTGCCGCCGACGGTTCAGAAGGAGGCAGCACCGGTCGCTGAAGCGGAAGCGGAAGCTCCGAAGGAACCCGAGGTCGTGGGCAAGGGTAAGAAAGCAGAAGAGGGCACCGAAGGCGAGGCCAAACCCGAAGGTGGTACAAAGGAAGAAAAGAAGAAGCCCGCCTGAGAGCGGCGTCTTCGCGCGTGAACGATTCCAACCGTCAGCCGATCGCTGTGGTGGGGTTAGGCAACCCCGGATTCGAGTACGAGGATACGCGACACAACATCGGCTTCATGGTCGTTGATGAAGTGAGCGCTCGCCATCGATGGATGTGGCAACGAGAAGAGGAGGACTACCTCCTCGCCCGTTCGCACGCGCTGGATCCCGAAGTGATGTTGGTGAAACCGCTGACGTTCATGAACAACAGCGGCGCGGCGGTGCGCGACGTGCTGGAACGATACAGCATCCCCCTGACTCATCTGCTTGTGGTCGTGGATGACTTCTGGCTGAACCTGGGCACCATCCGCGTGAGGGCAAAAGGGAGCGACGGTGGGCATAACGGCCTGCGGTCGGTCATCGAACATCTGGGGACCGAAGAGTTTGCACGCATCCGGTGCGGCATCAGAACAGAGCATATGCCGCCGAAGGACAAGATGGCCGTGTTTGTTCTTTCCCCTTTCGAACAGGAGGAAAAAGAAAAGGTGGAGAAGATGATCGACACAGCCGCGGACGCCGTCGAGGAGTTTGTTCGTTCGGGCATTGAGCGGACGATGAATATCTTTAACACAATACCATAAACCACAGGGACGCTCTTCGAAGCCCCCTACTCTTCAGTTCACCGCCGGGTGAGTCTTGAAGGGTCACACTCAAACTTCACTGAGAAGTCCAAAGGGAGGAAACACATGGACAAGCAACGCACGTACGAATCGACCGTGATCATCAACGCATCGTTAGATGATGCGCAGGTAGAGGCGGTCATTGCGCGCATATCGGACACCATTGTGAAAAATGGTGGAACGATTACGGCGCTGAACAAGTGGGGACGGAAACGTCTTGCCTATCCCATCAACAAGAAAACCAACGGGTTCTATGTGAACCTCGAGTTTACCGCGCCGCCACCCCTTATCGCCGCACTGGAGCGCTCGTACCAGCTCGACGAAATGGTTCTGCGCTATCTTACCATCGCCCTCGATCGCAAAGCGATCGAGGCGCGGAAGGCTGCAACGGCAGCACCGCCCGCAGAGACACCCGAAGTACCCAAACGCGAGCCGCTGTTCAGCGAGCCGGCAGAAACTCAATAACACGACGTTCGATTGTCAGAAAAGGAGCAGACTGTGATACCACAACGTAAATCCCGTCGCGATAAAGAAGGCCAGATGCCGCGCAAGAAGCGCACCTGCAAATTCTGCGACGCCAAAGAAATCTACATTGACTACAAGGACGAGAAGAAGTTGCAGCGGTTCATCACGGAGCAGGGCAAGATCATCCCGAAGCGCATTACGGGCACGTGCGCCAAGCATCAACGTCAGCTCGTTACCGCCATCAAGCGCGCACGGCACCTTGCGCTGCTTCCGTTCGTTTCCGACGCCGTCCGATAGGAAGGAGAACGCACGATGAAAGTCATCCTACGAAAAGAACACGAGAAGCTGGGCACCATCGGCGATATTGTGGAAGTGAAAGACGGATACGCCCGCAACTATCTGATTCCGCGCAACATTGCCTATCCGGCAACGAAGAGCGCCATGGCAGCGCTGGAGGAGGAGAAAAAGCAGGCGGCTCTTCGCAAGAACAAAGAACTGAAAGCTGCGGAGCGACTTGCCGCCGAGCTGGAGAAAGTCTCCATCACCATTCAAATGAACGTGGGCGAGGACGATAAACTCTTCGGTTCCGTCACTTCACAGATGATTGCCGATGCCCTAAAGGAAAAGGGCTTTACCATCGACAAGCGCATCATCGACCTCGAAGAGCCGATCAAGGCACTCGGGATCTACAATGTGAAC
Organism: uncultured Chitinophagales bacterium; assembly: GCA_964539775.1. Taxonomy (GTDB): domain Bacteria; phylum Bacteroidota; class Ignavibacteria; order UBA10030; family UBA6906; genus CAADGV01. Next base: position 3,160 of record CAZIKE010000035.1, on the reverse strand, counting down.
GTCAAACTCCACCAGAACGTATCGGCAAAGGTGAAAGTCTGGGTCGTTCGGGAGTGATGCCTCCCTCGCATGCTCTGCATGCCCCGCGTCTTGCCAGGCGCGGGGCATTGCCTTTCTTCGGGCTCCGGCGCAGGCACGTCCCGCTCGTGATCGCTGCCGGCGCCTTGATTTTCCCCCCCAATCATCCTATTTTGAATCAGCAACTGTTGCATTTCTGGACAACAACATAAGATCGACTTGGTGCAACGGGTCGGTCTTTTTTATTCATCATGTGTGAAGAGAAGAATGGAAAAACCCATCAAGACACTGGAGGATGTAACAATCCGGTTTGCCGGAGACTCGGGAGACGGCATGCAATTGACCGGAACACAGTTTACCAACACCGCGGCCTGGCTCGGCAACGATTTGAGTACGCTTCCTGATTATCCCGCCGAAATCCGGGCGCCGGCGGGCACCACCTACGGCGTGAGCGGCTTTCAGATTCGCTTCGGCAGCCGCGACATTCTCACGCCGGGCGACTCGTGCGACGTGCTTGTGGCCATGAATCCCGCCGCGCTCATCACGAACATCCGGCTGCTGCGGGAAAACGGCACCGTGATCGTGAATGAAGACGCATTCACCGAAAAGAATTTCAAGATGGCCGGCATCAGCAGCAATCCGCTGGAAGACGGCTCCCTCAAGAAGTTCCAGGTGTACCGCGTGCCCATCAGCAAGATGACGGCCAATGCAATTGCCGACATGAATCTCTCCCCGAAGTTCGTTGACAAGACGAAGAACTTCTTTGCCCTCGGCTTGATGTACTGGATGTACAATCGCCCGCTCGACTTTTCCGCAAAGTTCATTCAAGAGAAATTTGGGGAGAAGGATCCCCAGATTGCTGAAGCGAACCTGCGCGTGCTGCAGGCGGGGTACAACTATGGGGACACCGTGGAAATTTTCACCACGCGCTATGAAGTGAAGCCCGCCAAACTTCCCCCCGGCAAGTACCGCAACATCATGGGCAACGTTGCAACGGCTCTCGGGCTTGTTGCTGCCGCGCGCAAAGCGGGTCTGCAACTCTTCCTCGGCAGTTATCCCATTACCCCTGCCAGCGACATTCTGCACGAGCTTTCCCGCTTGAAGAACTACAACGTGAAGACCTTTCAGGCGGAGGACGAGATTGCGGCGATCTGCTCTGCTATCGGTGCCTCGTACGCAGGCGCACTCGGTGCAACCACCACGAGCGGCCCGGGGATGGCATTGAAAACCGAGGCGTTAGGCTTAGCCATCATGCTGGAGCTTCCGCTTGTGGTGGTGGATGTGCAGCGCGGCGGGCCGAGCACGGGACTTCCCACGAAGACGGAACAAGCCGATCTCTTGCAAGCAGTGCACGGCCGCAACAGCGAGGCGCCGCTGTGCGTCCTTGCCGCTTCAACACCGGCAGATTGCTTCGGCACGGTGTACGAGGCTGCACGCATCGCCGTCAAGTTCATGACCCCCGTGATCTGCCTGACCGATGGGTACGTTGCGAACGGTGCCGAGCCGTGGCTCATTCCGAACGTCGAGGACCTGCCCGACATCCCGGTAAAGTTTGCCTCCGACCCATCAACCTTCCATCCGTATGCCCGTGATGAGAAGACGCTTGCCCGACCCTGGGCTATTCCCGGCACACCCGGTCTGGAGCATCGTATCGGTGGACTGGAGAAAGAACACATCACCGGCAACATCAGCTACAACCCGGACAATCACGACTTCATGGTCAAGATGCGTGCAGCAAAGATCGAGCGCATCGCCGATGACATTCCACTGCAAACGATCGAGGGCGATCAGGAGGGTGACCTGTTGGTCGTTGGCTGGGGAAGCACGTACGGTTCCATCAAGGCGGCGGTTACCGAAGCGAGAGCCAAGGGGTATGCCGTATCGCACGTTCATCTCCGCTACCTCAACCCCTTCCCCAAGAATCTGGGTGAGATCCTTTACAAGTTCAAACTGGTGTTGATTCCGGAAATCAACAACGGCCAGTTGATCAAATTGATCCGCTCGAAGTACCTTGTGCCGGCGATCGGCTTCAATCAAATCAAAGGACTACCGCTCAAATCAGAAGAAATTGAACAGAAGATTTACGAGACACTAGGAGTAACCCATGGCTGAAACAATCACACAACAGCAAACGGCACCCGTCAAACTCACGATCAAGGATTTCCAATCCGATCAGGATGTCCGTTGGTGCCCCGGCTGCGGCGACTACTCGATACTCGCGCAGGTGCAGCGTGTGTTCCCAGAGTTCACGCATGCAAAAGAAAACTTTGTTGCTGTCTCAGGCATTGGATGTTCGAGCCGCTTTCCCTACTACATGAACGTCTACGGACTGCATGGCATTCATGGGCGTGCAACAGCGATTGCTTCGGGCATCAAGATGGCCAATCCCAAACTCGATGTGTGGGTCGCCACGGGCGACGGCGACGGCCTCAGCATCGGCGGCAACCACATGATTCACATGCTGCGCCGCAATCTCAACATCAAAGTCCTGCTCTTCAACAACCAGATTTATGGACTGACGAAGGGACAGTACTCACCGACATCAGAGCTTGGGCAGATTACCAAATCCACTCCCTACGGTGTGATTGACTACCCGTTCGTACCCGTTTCCCTCGCGTTGGGGGCAAGCGCAACGTTCGTTGCGCGTACGATGGACCGCGACCCGAAGCACTTGCAGGAGATGGTGCGGCGAGCCGAGCAGCACCAGGGTTCTGCCTTCGTCGAGATTTATCAGAACTGCAACGTGTTCAACGACGGAGCGTTCTTCCGATTCACTGAGAAGGAGACGCGGGACGAGAACGTGGTGTACCTCGAGCACGGCAAGCCGCTTGTGTTTGGCAAGCAGAAAGAGAAGGGCATCCGTCTCAACGGCTTCACCCCCGAAGCCGTCAACATCACCGAAGGAACGTACTCCATCAACGACCTGCTTGTGCACAACGAGAAGGACTCGACGCTGGCATTCATCCTTGCCAACATGATTCACGATGCATCGCTTCCGCGGGCGATGGGCGTGTTCCTCGCCCAAGAGCGCCCGACGTACGAGACCCTGCTCGAAGACCAGATCGCGCGCATGAAGGCGAAGAAGGGAGAAGGAGATTTGCAGGCGTTGCTGGATGGAGACGAAACGTGGGTGATTGGTTAG
>CAZIKE010000034.1:23835-29863 GCA_964539775.1 uncultured Chitinophagales bacterium | reverse complement strand
ACCTGAATCGCAACGACGTGAACGGGCCTACGTTCACGGTTTGGACAGGACGCGACTATACCTTCAACGCCAACGGTAGCGCAAATACAGGCAATCAGCCGTTCAACACGCGCTTTACGGTGGAAGTTGCAAACGACGAAGCGTTCACCGTCAACCTCGTCTCCAGCGGTTCACTTGGTGGCGTAGTTGCCGCCGACGGCGGACGCGCGACGTGGACGCTGCCACAGGCAAACTGGAACACGCTCAAAGCCCAGAATCAGATCTTCTACCGCGTCACAACAACGGATAACAACGGCGGCAACGTGCGCACGAGCGGCAATCCCGGCAACGGCTTTTTGACCAACGTGCCTGTGGCAAAAGCGTTCATCAACGAGAGCGGTGAATGCGAATGCGCCTGCTCTGCATCTGCGCAAACGTCTTCCAAAGGCGTCGCACTCGTGACGTTGGTTCCTCTCGTCGGTGCAATCCTCTGGCGCCGCGCCCTGAAGCGCGCAGCCTGAGCCGATGCGTCCGCGTATTGTCGAAGCTCTCCATGCATGGTTCGGCACAGAGCTGTTCGGCTGGATTGTGCCGGACCCTGCATTCGTGTACGCGCTTGCGATTACCGTTGTCGGTGTGGTATTTGTCCGTCGAACGGCAACGGAGGGTCTTGCGCGTGTTCACGCACTGGGAGCCGCTATCTGGGCAATCGTCGGCGGATTGATTGGGGCGCGTCTGTTCTTTCTCACACAACACTTCGATCTTCTCCTTAGTCGCCCTGCCATAATATTCGATCTCAACGGCGGTACCGTTTCGTGGGGAGCGTATGTTGGCGGCACGTTTGCGTTCGTCCTCTACCTCCGCCGTAGCCGCCAGTCCGTGCTACGCTTTCTCGATGTTCTCGCTTCATGCCTCGGGCTTGGACCCTTCATCGCGCGCTGGGCATGCTTCCTCAACGGGGATGATTACGGAACACTTGCCACTGTACCGTGGGCAGTGTCTTTTCCCCACGGCAGCTACCCGTTTGCTGCGCAGGTACAGGCAGGGTTGCTCGATCCGTTAGCCGAGCTTTCTCTCCCCATTCATCCCGTGCAGATGTACCTCTCGCTCAAAGGGCTTGTGTTGTTTGGTGTATGCACCATGCTCTGGAAGCGAAGACTGCCAGCGGGGGTTCTTTTCGCTCTGTACTGGATGATGTTTGGTGCTGCGAGGTTTGCGATAGAGTTTTTTAGGGGAGATGTGAGCAGAGGATTCGTCGGAGTGTTCTCGGTGGGACAGGTCATGTCGCTCGGCATCATCGTTGCCGCGGGCGTGATGCTCGCGTTCACTGCGTGGCGGCGCATGCCCCTTCTCGTCAGACACAATGTTCCGTGAGTGACGGCACGTGGGATTGGGTTATTCTGCCGAGAATGGATTATCGACCTTCCTTTCGGTATCTTGAAGCAAATAAGATGGAGTGAGGAGTGAAGTGAGCAAGATCGACGAGCTTGGTAAGCACGTATCCCACGCAATCGCACATTACTGGCGAACCCGTCAAGCGCAGTCTCTGAAGCAGACCAAGTCAGGCCGAACAGATCAGGGCGCAAGAAGCGCGGTAACTGGGGGTGCGCAAATGGACGGATTCATGAGCCTGATCAGCGATCTCATTATTGAAGCAGGGGCGAATCCATCTAATGTCTTCTACCACAGGAACCTGGAACTACCTGGTTTTTTTCGACCAACGAAGGAATGGGACCTCCTTCTGGTCAAAGACAGTCAACTCATTCTTGCGTTGGAGGCAAAATCTCAGGTCGGACCATCGTTTGGGAACAATTTCAACAATCGAACCGAGGAAGCGATGGGCAGCGCGCTTGACTTATGGACCGCGTATCGAGAGGGAGCTTACAACAAGACCGTCAAGCCGTGGCTGGGCTACGTTTTTCTGCTCGAGGATTGCCCACAGTCCCGCAGTCCTGTTAAAGTCAAACAGCCACATTTCAAAGTGTTTCCAGAGTTCGTGCATGCTTCGTACGCCAAGCGATATGAACTATTCTGTCGAAAGCTCGTTCGAGAACGCTACTACAATGTTGCAGCCTTCCTGATGTCGCACAAGACCACTGGTCTCAAGGGACGTTTCACTGAACCTGCTAATGATCTCACTTTCGACATCTTTGCTCGATCGCTTGTCTCTCAAGTAATAGCCTTCGGAGTAGCCAAGAAACAATGATGCCCAAAGAGAACGGACACTGCGAGCCTACAACGCATCGGCTTGTGCAGGGAGATGCTCGACAAGTCTCTTTCCTCAAAGATGAGTCTGTCCATCTCATTGTCACCTCTCCTCCCTACTGGACGCTGAAGAGATACAACGAGAACCCCAACCAACTCGGACACATCGCCGACTATGAACAATTCATCGTAGAGTTGACAAAAGTGTGGAAGGAAATGTATCGCATCTTGGTCCCCGGCGGTCGCCTTGTATGCGTCGTTGGCGATGTTTGTCTTTCCCGTCGAGCATTCGGTCGCCACGTTGTCTTTCCGCTGCATTCTGACATAGCGGTATCGTGCCGTAGGATCGGCTTTGACAATCTCAACCCCATCATATGGTACAAGATAGCCAATGCCAACTACGAGATGGACAATGGCTCGAAGTTTCTGGGCAAGCCGTACGAACCAAATGCCATAGTCAAAAACGACATCGAATTCATTCTGATGCAACGCAAGCCCGGAGGCTACCGCCAGCCAACTGACCGACAACGCAAACTCAGCATGATTTCCAAGGCGGAATACAATAAGTGGTTCCAGCAGTTGTGGACTTTGAGCGGTGCTTCTACTAAGAAACACCCAGCTCCTTTCCCGGAGGAACTCGCATACAGACTGATCCGAATGTTCTCATTTGTTGGTGATACGGTGGTCGATCCCTTCTGTGGATCGGGGACGACGATGGTTGCAGCTATGAAAGCAGGGCGCAATAGCATCGGAATAGAAATTGATTCCGAGTACTGCAAGATGGCTGAAGATCGTCTGCGAAAAGAAAACTCTGATATGTTTTCTACGGCCACCCTTGAGTTCATCTATCCTGCCCACGAGCCCCAACCTAAACTCGCCGTTAGCGATATACGAGCGAAGTACTCGGCTCGTAAGAAGAAGGTCTCCAAATAGCAGTCTTAGCAGACTCTTCCTTCCCGGGACGTCACTTCGATCCCGGTACGGCAACAGCGGCGTTCCGTCATTGATATGAGTTGTAGTCGTCGCTCAGCAGTTGTGTTCACGACCCGGCATTGTTGCGGCTCCAGCCGTAAGAAAGGCATCGGTTTATAGCGGCTTGTGCCGCATTGCTGCTGCAATCGTTACGAGGGATCGAAGGAGAAAGAAGGTGCGACGGAACAGCGACGCCTCTCTTCCGTCGTCCTTGGAATCACGGCCTCAACGGATACACATGCGCTTCGTGACACCATGACCCAACGCTTTGCTCGGCTGACCTATTGGGTAGATTCCCCGTCCTTCAAATACTCCTTCAGCCACTCGAACACGGTTTGGTGCCAGAACTTGCTATTGGCAGGTTTGAGGATACCGTGTGCCTCGTCTGGGAACCAGATGAACTTCGAGGGGACGCCCTGTCGCTGGAGAGCCGTGAAGAGTTGCATCGCTTCGGAGATCGGCACGCGGTAATCCCCCTCGCCGTGAAGGATCAGAGTCGGCGCGCGGAAGTTTTTCGCGTACAGATGTGGTGAGTGCTTGATGAAGTCCTCTCGGTTCTCCCACGGGATGCCGTGTTCCCATTCATCAAACCAGACCTCTTCCGTTGTGCCGTACATGCTTTCGAAGTTGTACACGCCCGCATGCGTGATGATGGTGTTGAAGCGAGTACCCGTGTGGCCAAGGAACCAGTTCATCATGTATCCGCCATAGGATGCGCCGGCGGCTGCCTTGCGCGTGCTGTCCACATACGGCAGCGTGCACGCGTAATCCAACCCCTTCATCAAATCCACGAACACCTTCCCGCCCCAGTCGCGGCTGATTTCGTTGACGAACTTCTGGCCGAAGCCCGTGCTGCCTCGCGGATTCGGCGCCATCACGACGTACCCTTGTGCTGCCCACACTGCGGGATTCCAGCGGTAATGCCACGCATCGAGCCACGCGCCTTGCGGGCCACCGTGCACAAGATACACTAACGGATATTTCTTTCCTTCTTCCATTCTGGGTGGCTTGTGAAGCCATGCCTGAACCTTTGTTCCACCTTCTCCTTCAAACCAGATGCTTTCAGGTTCGGGAATATCCAGAGCCGCAAACAGTTCGTCGTTCACATGCGTGATTTGCGTGAAGCCGCTGCCGTCGAGATTCACTGTCGCAAGCTCGACCGGACGCGTGGCACGCTCATGTGCAAACAAGAGCCGCTTGCGGTCGGGCATGACGTTGAGGGAGCGATTCACGCCGACATCGAACACTTTCTTCACATCGTTGCCGGCAAGCGAGACAATGAAGATCGGTTCGCGTCCCTGTTCTTCCGACTCAAACACGATGCGCTTGCTGTCGAGGAGCCATACCGGCGCACCGACACTGGCATCGAAGCTCTCTGTCAGGCTGCGGGTCTTTTCCGTGGCGCGATCGTACAGCATCAGCTCCCAGCGGTCTGCTTCAAAATCCGGAGTTCGCTGGGCGCGATAGAGAATATACTTGCCGTCGGGTGAATAGCGCGGGTAGCCATCGGCCGCCGGGTTCGTCGTTACCTGTCTTGGCGTTCCGCCGGAGACGGATACGATGTAGATGTCGTGATTCGTTCTCCACGCTTCCTCGTGTGGGGGCACGGGCGTAGCCGTGTACGCAATCTCTTTACTGTCTGGCGAGAACGCAAAATCAATTCCTGCCGAGAACGTTGACGATGTCGGCACGGCGTCGCGATCGCCGGGGGTGAGATCGCGCGGTGTTGTCGGCGTATCAGGACCGGCGAACGGCTGTACAAAAATATGTTTGCGCTTTCCATCCACCCAGCTATCCCAGTGTCGGTACAACAGGCGCGTGATGACCCGTGCCTTCACTTTGCTGTTGTGCATCTCGTCGAGCTTCTTGCGGTTCAGCGAATCGGCTTGCTCGAACGGCAGATCGGAGAACTCCGGAAACACCTCCGAGACGAACGCAATCCATTTGCCGTCGGGCGACCAGACGGCCTGCGATGCGCCGGTGGCAATGCGGGTGAATTGCTTTGCTTCACCGCCATCGGGACTGACAATCCAAACCTGGGAAGTGCCCGATCGTGTGGATTCGAAGGCGATCCATTTCCCGTCCGGCGACCATGTTGCGCGGCGATCGGCCGCGGCATCTGTTGTCATCTGGCGAGGGGCTCCTCCGGCTGTGGAGACAATCCATAGGTCAGTGAGGTTCTTGTTCTCCTCGACGTTGGGAGTGGTCAGCGTGTACACTACCCACTTGCCGTCGGGAGACACCGCGGGTTCGGAAATCCGTTGAATAGCAAACAGATCTCCAACCTCCAACGGACGGCGCGTCTGGGCGGACGCCGACGCGAGGATGGCCACAAGGCTCAAGGTAGCCAGGAAAGCATAACAGAAACGTCTTTTCATAGTTCACTCGTATTGTAAGCGGAGTTGACGATTCAGCATTTCGAATACAGTTCCATCCTTGAAGTACCGGTAAAGGTCTGCGCCCGGGCAGAGCGTTTCCGTGTAGTCCCTGTGTGTCTTTACCCCGTCGGGTGTTATATTGAAGCGCCGCATGAGAAATGCGATAAGCCGGACAAGGGACTCGAGCTGTTGCGGGCTGACCACCTGGTGTTCGTAGTTCCCTAACACACAGATCAGCGCGTGCCCGCGAACGTCGTAATCGGTGTTCGTATCGCCCGGGAGGTCAACAGGCCGGCCTTCATAGATTCTTCCTTGAAGATCAAGGAGAAAATGATAGGGGATGTCAATCCAGTGTTTCTCGACACGACACCACTCCTGAAACCGCCGCAGATACTGAATGGGATCGAGAGTATCGGAAAAATCTTCGCCGCTATGGTGGACAGTAATTCTGTTGATCGTGTGGGGAAGGGGAAGGCTGTCGGAACCCCTCCAAC
>CAZIKE010000034.1:22398-23735 GCA_964539775.1 uncultured Chitinophagales bacterium | reverse complement strand
GAAGGGGAAGGCTGTCGGAACCCCTCCAACCCCAATCCTCTCGTTTCACCACCTGCATGTCCGGGGAGTTGGCTGCTATCCTCGTGCTGGCCCCGTGCGTGCTCGCGCATCCGGTCGGAAGAAGGAACGACATGACCATCCCGACATTCACACACCAGAGTAACCCTGTATCGGCCTGCACCTTGATGGCTCCTCTATCGGTATTCACTTCAAAAAATTCCTCCACATCATGGACTCCACCGGTTTGTCCGTGCGTTCAACGTACTTGGCGGAGGTTTTATCTCTGTAGGTGGTTAGCACTTCTCCATCAACCTCAAAGTAGATAAGCTGACCGATAGGCATGCCGCGGTAGATGCGCACCGGTTGCTTCACAGAAATTTCCAATGTCCACGTGTTGCAGAAGCCGATATCGCCCTTGCCTGCCGTAGCGTGAATATCAATGCCCAACCGCCCGATACTGCTCTTGCCTTCGAGAAACGGAACGTGAGCGTGCGTTTCGGTGTACTCCTCCGTTACGCCGAGATAGAGACGGTGCGGCAGCAGAATCAATCCTTCCTCCGGAATCTCGAAATACTCCACTTCGTTGTGCACCTTCGCGTCGAGAATGTCGCTCTTGTACGTCGCAAGCCATTTGCCCAGATGCACGTCGTATGAGTTGGAGCCGAGATGTTTCCTGTCGAACGGAGAGATGACGATGGTGCCTTTGGCCATCTCTTCGAGAATTCGCTTATCGGTCAGGATCATGCGTCACGGAAGTGGTTGGGGGTGAATGCTCGGCTGCACAACAAATTCAATTTAGGAAAATTTGAAGGAAAAACAACGCTGAACGCAATCTGGCTATGGCCTCCACTCCGTGTACGTCAAAGCTGAATTCTCAAGACTGTATCATGTCAATCCTGTTCATCCTGTCAAAAGTTCTGCGAAAACGATACCTTGAATAGAAATCCTACCCGGAGATACCACAATGAAACATGCGGAGATTACGGAGAAGATCATCGGCTGTGCGTACAAAGTGTACAACACCATGGGCTTTGGTTTTCTTGAGTCAGTGCACGAAAAGTCTCTTCTGATCGAATTGAAGCGGGCGGGACTGAGAGCCGAGATACAACATCCAATAAGGGTGTACTACGGAGAGGAAATCGTTGGTGATTTTGTTGCCGCTGTAATTGTAGAAGATGAGGTCATTGTGGAGTTGAAGTCTGTCCAATAGGTTGTCAAAGCTCATGAGGTGCAGTTAGTCAATTACTTAACGGCGACACGAAAAGACGTGGGACTTCTGATCAACTTTGGTGAAAGAGGAGTTGAGGTGAAAAGAAAAGTGCGAGACTTATCCAACA
>CAZIKE010000034.1:0-22298 GCA_964539775.1 uncultured Chitinophagales bacterium | reverse complement strand
GCCTGATGGGATAGATTTTCTCGTTTCGCAGATAAGCGAACTGGTCATACTTCGTCAATCCCCATTGGGACTCAGGCTCAAGTATGATGGCGATGAGGCGGGCCTGCAATTGCGCCGTCGGAACGAGAACGTCACCCCACGAAAAGTGACGAGCTTGATTCTTAGTGCTCCAGCGGCGCCACCGCAAAGAACAGCAACGACAACGCGGCCAACACCCACATGCCGGCACGGACTTCCCGCGCTCTTCCCGTCAGCAGCTTGAACAACGGATAGGTCACAAACCCTGCCGTCATCCCGACACCGATGTTGAACGTGAAGACCATCAGCACAATGGTGACGAAGGCAGGGACGAACTCCGTGTAGTCGTTGAACGGGATGTTTCTGATCGGCTCTACCATCAACAAGCCGACGATGATGAGCGCGGGACCGTACGCATGAGCCGGCACAATGACGAACAGCGGCGTGAAGAACAGCGCAAGCAGAAAGAGCAGCGCAACAACCACGGAAGTCAAGCCGGTCCGCCCCCCGCTCTCGATACCCGCCGCCGATTCGATGTACGCGCCGGTGGTTGTCGTTCCTAATATTGCAGCAATAGACGTGGCCACGGCGTCGGTCAGCATCGGTTTTTCGATTTCGGGAAGATTGCCGTGTTCGTCCAACAGGTTGGCCCGCACGGAAAGTCCGTACAGCGTTGCGAGTGTATCCACGAACACCATCACGAACACAGTGAGGATAACGGGCAGCATGCCCCACTGCAACGCGCCGCCGAAGTCGAGGTGCAGTGCAATATCACCGATACTCGCGGGCATGCTGATAAGCTTTTCGGGGAGCGGTGTAATGCCCACGATCATCGACAACATTGTGATCGCAAGAATGCTCAGGATGATCGCTGCGCGTACCTTCCGCATCATCAACCAAGCCGTCACCAAGAAACCAGCGATAGCAAGAAGCACGCTGGGACTGCGGAAGTCGCCCATCTTCACCGGTGCGCCCGCAACACCATGCGTGACAATGCCGGTTTCATGAAGCCCGATGAATGCGAGGAACAACCCGATACCCACAGCGAAGCTCTGCTTCAACGACGCAGGCAACGCTTCGGCCAAATACTGACGAACGCCGACAAGTGTGAGAATGGCAAACAGCACGCCGCTGATGAACACCGCTGCAAGGGCCGCCTGCCACGAGTAGCCGAGCACGCCTACGACGGTGAACGCGATAAACGCGTTCTCCCCCATCAACGGGGCGACAGCAAACGGACGCTTTGCATACAGGCCCATCATCAACGTTCCCACCGCCGCCGCAAGAATGGTAGCGGTAGCGGTTGCCGCACGCGGAATACCTGCGGCCTCAAGAATGGCGGGATTCACAATAATGATGTACGCCATCGTTACAAACGTCGTGAGGCCTGCAAGGCCTTCGCGCGCAAGATTCGTTTCGCTCTTGTCCAACGCAAAGAACTGTCGCATGTGCGTTGTGGTAGAAGTGAGCGGGGATGAGAATGTCTTCCTCCACAAATATATGAACAGATCGGAGAAAATTCGATGAACACCTGCCGCTGGAGGACACTGCGGATGGGCATGCACATGCATCGTTCTCTTTCATGCCTTCTTTGGCGCGAAGGGTTTGGAATTCAAACGCCTTCACAAGAAGGAGTACAAAAGTGTCTGAACCACGATTTGCAGGATTGTAAGGGTGCGAGAATTGTCTTATCGTGGTAATCCTTGAATCTTGCAAATCATGGTTCAGACAATTTCCTTCATCGTTTCTTTCTCACCGTCGTTTTGGTGCGGGTGGTTTTCACTTTCACGGCGCCGCCCTTGGTTTTGGTGACGGTGCGCGTCGTGCGGTAGTGGGTCACTGCACCACCATGGCGTTTGTGGACAGTGACGGACACGGTCCGATGCGGCGCATAGATGCGATGCGCATGCACCACGCGATGTGTGCGCACGACGGCAAAACCGACATGATGCCGCACGCGGAACGGATGCCACACGCGCCAGGCAAACGGTCGCCATGGTCGCCACCACGCCGGATACACCGCCCATCGCCACGGCGAAATCCATACGCGATAGGTGGGTGCGTACACATAGCGCACGCACGGCCATCCCCACACATTCACTACAACAATCGGCATGGGTGTGTACGCTTCCCGCCAGCTTCCTGCCGAAGGACCTCCCTCGCCTTGATCTTCCTCCATGTCTTCTTCCCCCTCACCCTTCGGCTCGACAATCTTTTGCTCGCCGTAGATGTCCTCATCACCCACAATTTGGATCACTGCCGATTCGTTTCCGGTTTTCTCCAACTCGATCACCGCAATGTCCTGGTTTTCTGTCTCCGATACCGGAACTTGCAGCACGAACGCGTGCGCGTCCTTCTCCATCTTCGCTACCACACGGACGTAGTCCACCTGACCGTCGCCGTTGAGATCGAGGTTGTTCACGTGGTTATCGGATGTGTTGATGAGCTTCTCGAACTCCTCGGGCGAGCCTGCGTTCTTGAACATCTCGAGTGCTCCTTCCAGACTGAAATTGTCGCCGGGCAAGCCGGTGGAATCCTCCTCGGCACCCTGCTGGGCACCCAGACGAGGGACCAGCAGCAGACACAAGGTCAACGCGCTGAGGACACGTCTTGCAGGTTTCATAGGAATCTCCTTACGAATTGTGGTGGAATATGTTGATGGTGCAGGTTCGTGTCCGTGGATTGAGCACGTCCAACATACAAAAGACGTGCATAAGATGCACAACACCGGTATCCTTGCCGCTCATTGCTCTGTCACGTTGCATGCCAGGGCAAAACGCAAGCGCATACGTGGCGAACAACCGGCGGGATCTGCCGGAAAGTGCGTTGCGAGTGCAGGAACCACCGGCAACCCGTCACATCTCCCGCCGAAACTTATCCCTGCTTTGCATATCTTGATGCGCGGTTCACGTCAACTGAGTGCTCATGCAGAAAAGCCAGACCCTCCTTGGCGCACATGTGTCTATCGCCGGCGGTGTGCACACGGCGTTTCAACGGGGCGCGCACATCGGCTGTACGACAATTCAGGTGTTCGTCAAGAACAACAACCAGTGGAAGGCCAAACCACAAATGCCAGAGGACGTTCGTCTCTACAAAACTGAACAAGCGAAAACCGCGATAGCCCCCGTAGTCGCACACGCAGCGTATCTCATCAACCTCTGTGCTCGAGACCGGAATACTCTCAAGAGATCACGCCATGCCCTGGCCGATGAACTGAGGAGATGCGACGCATTCGGCATCAAGGCGCTGATCGTTCATCCCGGCGCACACCTTGGCGTTGGTGAAGAGGATGGCATCAAGAAGATCGCGGAGTCCATCAATCTCGTGCACGAACATACGCGGGGCATGCACGTGCTGACTGCACTCGAGGGCACCGCGGGACAAGGAACCGCCATCGGCTACCGTTTCGAACATCTGCGCCGAATACTTGATCTGATAGAGGAACCTGAGCGCATGGCGGTTTGCCTCGACACGTGCCACCTGTTTGCTGCCGGGTACGACATCAGCAGCGAGGAAGGATGGAACCACACGCTGCGATTGTTCGGTGAGATTGTGGGACTCGAACGCCTTGTTGCCGTGCACGTGAACGATTCCAAGCGCGAGCTTGGCGCGCGCGTCGATCGCCACGAGCACATCGGCAAAGGGAAGATTGGCCTGACGGCGTTCAGGATGCTGATGAATGATCAGCGCCTCGCTTGCGTCCCGAAGATCCTCGAAACACCAAAGAGCGAGGACATGCATGAGGATGTGGAAAACCTGAATGTGCTGAGGGCACTGGTCGGCGATGGCTCCTCCCCCCATTCGGTGCCGCGAGCCGGTTGAGTTTGTCCTCTGGAATGCTTAGACTCCTCAGCGCTTTCGGTACAACCTGTTCATGCACATTCCCCCGAAAGGAGTTGCGAGAGCACCGTAAACCTTTTCCATGTTCAACCAACCGGTGTGAGCCTATGGGAACGAAAGACCCTCGTGTTGATGCCTACATTGCAAAGTCGGCCGACTTTGCGAAACCGATTCTCGAGCACATCCGCTCCCTCGTGCACACGGCGTGTCCCGGTGTGCAGGAGACGATGAAGTGGAGCGTTCCGCATTTCGATTACAAGGGAATGATGTGCAGCATGGCCTCCTTCAAGCACCACTGCACGTTCGGCTTCTGGAAAGCTTCGTTGATGAAGGACCCGCACAGAATACTCTCTGCCGATGAAGCAATGGGCCACCTTGGCAGGATTACGAGCCTGAAGGGTCTTCCTTCCGACAAGATCATGATCGCGTACATCAAGGAAGCGGCAAGGCTCAATGATGAAGGCGTGAAGGTGGAACGCACAACGCCGGTCGCGAAGAAACCTGTACGCGTACCTTCCGACCTTTCTGCGGCACTGAAGAAGCACACGAAAGCCCGGGAGACATTTGAGCATCTCCCTCCATCTCACAAGCGTGAGTACATCGAATGGATTACCGAGGCGAAAAAGCCTGAGACGCGACAAAAACGTGTCGCCACAACGATCGAGTGGCTGACCGAAGGAAAGTCGCGGAACTGGAAGTATGAAAAACGAGGGGCGTAACGCCCCTCTTTCCCCTCCCCCCTCGTCCCACCACCCAAAGATGTAGGGAACTGTTGATTCTCCTCTGCGTAAAGCGAGGCAAACAAAATCCCTGCAAGGGAGTTCACCAACAACGGAGGGTTGTGATATGAAAAGAAGTATTCTCAGCGGTGGAGCTTTGCTCGGCTTCGTATGCATGGTTGCGTTCCTGGGCACCCGCCCTGCCGACGAGCATCATAACGCACACACATCGAAGGCTGTCATCGAGAAGGGAAGATACCTCGTCCAATCCGGCCTGTGTGCCGATTGCCACTCGCCCAAAGTGTTCGGGCCAAACGGTCCTGAGCTGGATCTGACGCGTTTCCTTTCAGGAGCGCCGGCGACCAATACAATTCCTGAATTCCCCGCGTCGGTACTGGGGCACGACAAGTGGGGCGCGGTTGCATCCAATGACCTCACCACGTGGGCAGGACCGTGGGGCATCAGCTTTGCGCGCAATCTTACACCCGACGTGGAAACGGGCATCGGAAGCTGGACGGAGGAGATGTTTCTCAAGGCGCTGAGGACGGGCAAGCATATGGGCGAGGGGCGCGACATCCTACCGCCGATGCCCTGGCAGGAGATCCGCAAAATGAAGGATGAAGATCTCAAAGCGATGTTTGCATACCTGCAGTCTCTACCGCCGATTCATAATCCCGTGCCCGAGCCGATTCCTCCCCCCAAGCAGTAGTGGAAAGCTGAGCCGTCGCAGGACTACGTAAAGTCCACCTGCGCCAAAAGTACATCGTTGAGCCGGAGTTCACCCCACCCGCCTCAACGACATTCCATAACCACAACCACCCATTGCAGGCAAAGCGGGTTTTCCGTACCTTGGTACTCCGGAATCATCTGAAAGCGAGCTTGACATGGTAGCCAGCATGACCGGTTATGGGAGGGGAGAGGCCAGCGCCAAAGGGATTGCCATTGCGGTGGAGTTGAGGAGTGTGAATAGCCGGTTTCTCGAAGTAACCACACGGCTTCCGCGGTCTCTCTCCACGCGCGAGAACGAGATCAAGGAGATTATCCGAAGGAAGATTTCACGGGGCAAAATCAACATGCTTGCCGTCGTTGAGCACGCTAACGACGGCGAGATTCCCGTCCGCATCAACACATCCGCCGCAAAAGGGTACTACAAGCTCTTGAATGAACTGCGGAAGAGTGTGAAGCTCAAGCAGACGGTAAAGTTGGAACATCTTCTCCAGTTCTCGGAAGTACTGGAGCCGGTTGAGTTAGAAAATACCGACGAGAAGGAATGGGGCTTGCTTCAACGCGCGCTCGATGATGCCATCGAAAACCTCCTGACGATGAAGCGGAGCGAAGGCAAGGAACTGGAAAACGATTTCCGCTACCGGATCGGCCTGCTGGAAGAGCGGATCGCCCAGATCGAGAAGATCTCGGCAGAACAGATTCCCGCAGAGCGCATGCGGCTGCGCGAGCGCATCAAGCAACTCCTCGACCAGGAGACGATCGACGAAGGAAGGTTAGAGATGGAACTTGCGCTGCTGGCAGACCGGCTGGATGTGACCGAGGAGTGTGTCCGGTTTCGCAGCCATAACAAGTTCTTTCTCGAAGCCCTGACAAATCACGAAGCTGCCGGGCGCAAGCTGAACTTCCTGATTCAGGAAATGAACCGCGAAGCGAATACCATCGGCTCGAAGAGCAGCTCCGCGGAGATTGCTCATCTTGTTGTGGGAATCAAAGAGGAGCTGGAACGAATCCGTGAGCAGTTGCAGAACATCGAATGAGAGCACACGCGTGCATGGGAGACCTGTGCAATGCCACGCGGTAAACTCATCGTCATATCGGCGCCAAGCGGTTCGGGCAAGACGACGATCGCCCGCGAAATCATGAAGCGGAATCCTTCCCTGGGCTTTTCGGTCTCGGCAACGACACGGCCAAAGCGCGACGGCGAGGTCGAGGGAAAGGATTACTACTTTCTTACGGAACAGGAATTCCGGCATCGCGTGGAAGCGGGCGAGTTTGTCGAGTGGGAGGAGGTGTATCCCGGGAAGCTGTACGGGACGCTGAAAGCGGAGATCGAGCGGTTGCTTCGTTCGGGTCAGCACGTGCTGTTCGATGTCGATGTCAAAGGCGGGCTGGCCATCAAGAAGCAGTACCCGGAGGCGTGCCTCATTTTTGTGCGGCCGCCGAGCATCGAGGTGCTCCAGCAGCGCCTCGCCGGACGCAAGACCGAGGACAGCCAGACGATTGCGCAGCGCCTGCAGCGTGTGCCGATGGAACTGGAGCTTGGCAAACAATTCGACCATCAGGTGATCAACGACGTGCTGAGCACGGCGATTGAGGAAGTGCAAAGAATTGTGGAACACCATTTACAATCATGAGGAGAGGTACCATGCCGATCAAACCCGTCGATATCGAAGAGCTGACGTCGAAAGCGAAGAATGCCTACGAGGCGATCGTGGCGATGTCGAAGCGCGCACGTCAGATTAACGAAGAGACGAAGATCGAGTTCAATCAGCGCATAGCGATGTTCGTCCAGAAGACGGAGTCGGAAAATGAAGAGAACGATGTCAACCCCGACCAGCTGCGTGTGAGCATTGAGTTCGAGAAGCGCCCGAAGCCGACCGACATCGCGCTCGAAGAGCTTCTGGCTGAGAAACTCGAATGGCGCTACAAGGAGCCGGAAGAAGTCTTGAAAGCGGAGAAGCAAGAACCCAAGGAGTCGGACGAAGAGTAAATCTCGTTCTCATCTCGACCCTGGGGGAACATCGCACACCAGAAGTTCACCCTTTCCGGGGCATGCACATGCTTGACGGTAAGAAGATCATCCTCGGCGTTACCGGCGGTATCGCGGCGTACAAGGCACCGCTGTTGGTGCGCGAGCTGATCAAGGCAGGGGCAGAGACTCAGGTTGTGATGAGCCGTGCAGCCCACCAGTTCGTGACGCCTCTGACCCTCGCTACCCTCTCCCGTCGCGAGGTCATCACCGACATGTTCTCCGACCGCGCGGAAACAACCGCCCGTCACTGGACGCAGCACATCGACCTGGCGCTGTGGGCAGACCTGATGCTGATCGCTCCAGCAACCGCACACACGATTGCGAAGATTGCCCACGGGTTTGCAGACGACTTCCTGACAACGCTCGTTCTCGCCCTCCGCTGCCCGCTTGTCATCGCTCCTGCGATGGATGTTGACATGTACCGCAACAAGACAACGCAGGAGAACATTGCGATCCTCCGCGAGTCCGGTTGTTTCATCATCGATCCGGAAGAAGGAGAACTCGCGAGCGGTCTTTCCGGTGCCGGCCGACTGCCCGAGATCGAGACGCTGGTTAAGGCCGTTGACGACATCCTCGCGCGCGTCCATCAGGACCTGCGCGGCAAACGCATCCTCGTTACTGCCGGACCCACCTACGAGCCGATCGATCCGGTACGGTTCATCGGCAATTATTCCTCGGGAAAGATGGGCTTCGCCATCGCCAACGCTGGCGCGTTGCGCGGGGCCGACGTCACCCTGATTGCCGGACCCGTCCAACTCCGCACGCCGCGCAACGTTCGTCGCATCGATGTGTGCACAGCGCGCGAGATGTACACCGCCGTCCATCAGGAATTCGACAACGCCGATGTCGTTATCATGGCAGCGGCCGTCGCAGATTTCGCCGTCGAACATCCGGCGGCGCAGAAGATCAAGCGCGAACGCCTCTCCAGCGAACCAATGACTCTGACGCTGACAAAGAACCCGGACATCTTGCAATCTCTTGCCCAGAAGAAAACCAAGCAGCTCCTTGTAGGATTTGCTTTGGAGACGGAGCATGGGATGGAAAACGCGCAAGCGAAACTGAAGCGAAAGCAGCTCGATATGATTGTGCTGAACAATCCGGCGGAGGATGGCGCGGGATTCAACACCGAGACGAACAGGGTAACGTTCATTCGTGCGGACGGGAAGGTGGAGGAGCTTCCGCTGATGTCGAAGTTCGACGTTGCTCTTCGTCTTCTCGATCGGCTGAGCAGTTTACGCTCCCAGTAAACCCTTTCTACCCGAACAACTCCATGGAAGAAGAATTCTCCCAAAACGCTCTGCGCCTTCTCGATCAACTCAAGAGCATTCTCGAGTATGAGCGACAGCTTTTCGGCGAGACGCTACTGTATGAGCGCACCGCGAGATCGCCTGAGAATGTCGAACCGCCGATGCAGACTGAACACGTGCCGCCACCTGCTGTTCGCAGCACGACGCATCCCGCCGTTGAGGAGCCGCTGCTGTTCGACCTCCCCAAACCCGCCATTCCACCGTTGACCACCGAAGCATGGGGACACGCGCAGACGCTCGACGAACTCAACGCAATGATCTGCACATGCACGAAATGCCCTCTCGGTTTCACCCGCACCAACTTCGTTTTCGGTGTCGGGAACCCTCATGCAACACTCATGCTCATTGGCGAGGCGCCGGGCGCAGACGAAGATGTACAAGGGCAGCCGTTTGTCGGACGCGCAGGACAGCTCCTCACCAAAATTCTTGAGGCGATCAACTTCAAGCGCTCGGACGTGTACATTTGCAACATCCTCAAGTGCCGGCCCCCCAACAACCGCAAGCCGACACCGGAAGAGTCCGAAACGTGCAAGCCGTACTTGAAGAAGCAAATCGAGCTGGTCAAGCCAAAGGTGATTCTCTGCCTGGGCTTGACAGCCGCAGAGAATCTTCTCGGCACACACGAGTCCATGGGCCGCTTGCGTGGGCGCGTGTTGCAGTATGAGGGAATTCCGGTGATGGTCACATACCATCCTGCGGCGCTGCTGAGAAATCCGAACTGGAAGCGCCCCACGTGGGAAGATGTGCAGGCGGTGAGAAAGCTCCATGACGATCTCGTCAAGGGCTAACGGTATCGGATGCATTCCTTCGTCGTTCCGACTATCCACATCGTGTGGATAACTGCTCGGCTCCGCGTGTGGGCAACGCGCTCCCGTCGCCGAGCACATTCCCCTTCCCAGCGATAACGTTGAGCTTCTCCTTCTGGAGAAGGAGTTGAAGCGATACGGGCTATTCACAACCTTCGCACATTCGTCTTTTGCCTCTTGTTATCCATACCCTTTCTCCGTAGCTTTCCGCTGAAAACCTCCTGATTCTGTTCACGTTCGATTCTTACAGGTACCAGGCATCCTATGGCTGAACCTCTTCGGAGTGTAGTTGCGGTCCCGTTACCCGAGGGTCGCGTTCCACCGCACGCGGTGGACATCGAAGCGCAGGTGCTCGGCGCGATGTTGTTGGAGAGAGAAGCAATCCCGCGCGTGATTGAGGTCCTGGACGAGGACGCGTTCCATGCCGAGTATCATCGCAAAATCTTCAAGGCAATTCTAGCCATGTTCGACCGGAGCGAGCCGGTGGACATCATTACACTGGCGGAGGAGTTGCGGCGTCGGGGAGAACTTGAGGTGATCGGCGGAGAAGCCTACCTCGCCGAGCTGACGATGAAAGTCTCCTCACCCGCCAACGCCGAGTATCACGCCAAAATCATTCTCGAAAAATATCTCCAGCGGAGCCTTATCACTGCTGCCTCGATCATTGCAGCACGCGGTTACAACCCTTCCGAGGACGCGTTCGAGCTGCTGGATGAAGCCGAGCAAATGATTTTCCAAATCTCCGAGAAGCGGCTGAAGAAAACCTTCACGCAAATGCACAAGGCCGTGCACGACACCCTCGAGGCCCTGCAGGCATTGCACGGCAAGCACAGCGGCATTACCGGCGTACCGACCGGCTTTCGCGATCTCGATTCGCTGACCGGCGGTCTGCAGAATTCCGACCTGATCATCATCGCGGGCAGACCCAGCTCCGGCAAGACGGCGTTCGCGCTGTCCCTTGCCCGCAACGCGGCGTTGCATAGCGAGAAGCCTACGGGAGTCGGCATCTTCTCGCTGGAAATGTCAACGCAACAGATGGTGATGCGTCTTCTCTGTGCTGAGGCAAAGGTTGACGCGCACCTCGTACGGACGGGCCGTCTCCCCGAAAATGAATGGAAACGTGTCGGCTTTGCCGCCGGCCGGCTTGCCAAAGCGAACATCTTCATCGATGACACGCCGGGACTGGGCATTCTGGAGTTACGCGCCAAAGCGCGGCGCCTGAAAGCCGAACGTAACATCGGCCTTATCGTGATCGACTACCTGCAGTTGATGCAAGGACCGAAGAACGCCGAGAACCGCGAGAAGGAAATCTCTGCCATCTCGCGCTCACTCAAATCCCTTGCAAAGGAACTGAGCATTCCGGTCATTGCTCTCTCGCAGCTCAGCCGGGCGATCGAGAGCCGCACGGACAAGCGGCCGATCCTCTCGGACTTACGTGAAAGCGGAGCCATCGAGCAGGATGCAGATCTCGTGTGCTTCGTGCATCGCCCGGAGATGTATGCCGATCCCGATTCCAGCGACTATGCCGAGGTTGTCGGTCGCTCGGAAATCATCGTCGGCAAGCATCGCAATGGGCCGGTCGGCGATGTGAAGCTGACGTTCGTTCATCGCTATGCACGCTTCGAGAATCCCGCACCCGAAGGTTTTGAAGCTACGATGCCGCCTCTGCTTGATGACGATGCACCGTTCTAAACCACACAAAGAGATGCATGCATCACGACGGAGATTTTTGAAATACTCCTTGCTTGCAGTCGGGACGAGCATGCTGCCGTCTCTGCGGCTCGTTGCCGGAAACGAAGAGGAGGTTCACCGTGCAATGCTCAAGAAGAAGTTCGATCTGGCGGAGTCCGAACTGCTGCGCGCGAAACCTATCGGCGAAGTCGTAGCCGCCATCGGCGTTTCATTTCTTGAAGCCCCCTACAAGGCGTATACCCTTGAAGTACCGGGGGAAGAGCGGCTCATCGTGAATCTGAACGAGTTTGATTGCGTGACGTTTGTCGAGAGCGTCCTGGCCATCGCCCGATGCGTGAAACTCGGAACCACAACCTACGAAGCGTTCACGAAGCAACTCCAACTCATCCGCTATCGCAATGGCGTGATCGACGGATACCCGAGCCGACTCCATTACTTCTGTGATTGGATCGACGACAACGAAGCAAAACGCGTTGTCAGAAACCTTGCTCCGGCGCTCAAGGGTATCCCGCTCGAGAAAACCGTCAACTACATGTCAACGCATCGGTCGGCGTACAGACAGATGAAGAACACGTCCGTGTACCAAGCCATTGTGAAGACGGAGCACGAGCTGAATAGGCGCACGCATTTCTATCTCCCCAAAGATCGGATCACATCGGTGAGCGATGAGATTCAGGACGGTGACATCGTCGGCATAACAACCTCGGTCGAAGGCCTAGACGTGAGCCATACAGGATTTGCCTATCGCTCCACGGGACTCCTTCGCTTCCTGCACGCACCGCTGTCGAGCGGAACCGTGCAAATCAGTAAACGATCGCTCGTTGACTATCTCGGTCAGGAACCGTCGCGCACAGGCATCATGATCGCCCGGCCCCTTGACCCAATCGCATAATCCACTACAACACTTACATACACGGAGCTTCTATGAAACAGGTATCATTGGCACTGCTCGTCGCATGCTTGACCGTCACGGCGTTTGGCCAGGGACTGTACTGGCAGAGCAAGACGACGGGCACAGTAGGTGAGTTTTCTTCGGAGACGTTCCTCGTGCCGAAGAAGATGAAGGTCGTGCACCAAGGTGGGGATGGATCGATCATCATCGTGCGGCTCGATCGCGAGGTCGTCTGGAAGATCGATCCCGCAAAGAAAGAGTACTCGGAGACGACCTTTGCACAGATGGAAGAGATGGCGCAGAAGGCAGAAGGAAAGATGGACGCAGCCATGGCAAAGATGCGTGAAAAGATGCGCAACATGCCGGAGGAACAGCGGAAGATGGTAGAGAAGATGATGGGAGGGAAGATGCCCGGCATGTCGGCGGAGAGTAATGGGCCTATTCGAGTGAACACCACCGGCGACAAGAAAACGATCAGCGGGTTTGCCTGCACGAAGTATGTTGTGCAGCAGGGCGACCAGACGCTTTCGACGCTCTGGGTGACGAAGGAGGTGAGGGGGTTCAATGAGCTGGCGGAGGATTGGAAAGCGTTCTCCAATCGCATGGCGCGGCTGGCACAACGCTTCGGGAAAGGACTGTCGGAAGCGAGCAAGCAGATCGATGGTTTCCCCATTCAGACCGAGGCGGCCGGCGTCGTCACGACGGTGACAAAGCTGGAACGCCGTGCCACACCCGCAAGCGAGTTCGAGGTTCCCTCAGGCTACAAGAAGGTGAAGAGCGAGCTGGAGGATGCCATGCAGAAAATGCAGGAAGAGTAATCCCCTGCGCCGGATCAGTTATCGAAAGAATCCTCACGAGAATTCATGTCCGTGAGGATTCTTCGCGCTGGGAACGACATCGTGCCTGTGCGCCACTTCTTCGACAAGAGCTACGGGGACTTCAAGACGATGGGTTATTCGGTCGCGCTGCTGGATCACGGGGAAGAGGGCCTATTCCTTCACAAGTCCGAATGCACAACGCGGCCTGCCGGTCTTCTTCACGGCCTCGAATCTTTCCCAGCTTGCCTGCGACGTTGGCGTGCGCGGATGCCATACATGATACTGCACGGCAAGGTTGCGCAACGATTTTCCTGTAACGCCGAGAAGCGACAGGCGGTACTGCACGTCGGAATCTTCGCCACAACCCGGGCCATCGTACATTTCATCAAAACCGTTGATGGCAACGAGATGCTTTTTCGCGACCGAGAAGTTGCTGCCCAACATGCCGCCGGCACTGCGTAGCAACACTCTCCGCAGCACCGCGCTCGGGATTCTGATGCCGTCCTCGACACGAAGGGAATCGCCGCGCAATCCATCCATCCATTCCCTCCAACCGTATCGCTCGAATTCGCCGCTGCGGACTTTCTCTACCGTCAACTCTTCTGACCAGCGCCGGCTGGTTTCCACACGTCGCCCGAGGAGCACCCTGTTCTCCTCCCGCTCACGCCAGTGATCGAACAAAAAATGTCTGGAGGGGATGCAGTCACCATCGATGAACACAAGGTAGTCGGTTGTTGAAGCGCGGATCGCGTTGTTCAGCATCACGTTCTTGCGCCAGCCGGCATCTTCATGCCAGAGGTGCACGATGGGAAAGCTATACAGACGTTGCGCCTCGGTCACGACGTTCTTCACTTCCGGGCCAGAGCCGTCGTCGGCAACGATCGCCTCAAAGTCCGGGAAAGACTGCCGCGCACACGCGGCGAGCACAAGGCGAAGAATCTCCGCCTTATTGTACACGGCGATGACGAGAGAAAGTTGTGGCGACGGAGGCGACACGGAAGTTCGTTCGTCGATCAGCTCCACACGCCGGGAATCTGGCGCTTGCACCGCGGGCAGCAGCCATCAACCAACCTGTTTGCGCGCACCATGAAGCCGTAGCGCTCGATGAGAAGTTCGTTGCAGGACGGGCAGTACGTGTTTTCGTATCGCCCCACTCTGCCGGGGATGTTGCCGGCGTACACAAAATGGAGTCCACGCGCATAGCCGATCTCCGCCGCGCGTATGAGCGTTTCGACGGGTGTGTTGTCCGGCTCAGTCATCTTATAGTCTTGGTGGAATGCCGTCACGTGCCAGGGAATATCGGCGGAAACAGAGACGAGGAAGTTGGCAATGTCTGTCAGTTCCTCATCGGAGTCGTTGAAGCCCGGCACAACGAGCGTGACAATCTCGACCCAGATGCCCAGCTCCTTCAAGCGCCGGATCGTATCCAGAACAGCATCGAGCTTGCCGCCAAGCTGTTGGTAGTTCTTCTGGCGAAAGCTCTTCAAGTCGATCTTATAAAGTTGAACATACGGCTTGATGTAGTCCAGAACCTCGGGTGTGCCGTTGCCGTTGGAAACGTAGGAGCAACGAATGTTGTATGTGCGTGCCAGCTTGAAAATCTCCACCGCCCATTCACTGGTGATGAGCGGCTCATTGTAGGTACTCGTAAGGACAGGAATATTGTGTTCGAGCGCGATGCCGACAATTTTCTCGGCAGTGATATAGTTCGGCTGCGTCCCGGCGATGGGGTCGCGGATTGCCTGCGAGGTGATCCAGTTCTGGCAATACGCACAATGATAGTCGCACCCGAGCATGCCGAAGCTGAGCGCCTGTGCACCCGGCAACGCATGGAAGAACGGTTTCTTTTCAATCGGGTCGATCTGCAAGCCGGCAACGTAACCGTGCGGCACGTAGAGTACCCCGCCCTTATTGAAGCGCACCTTGCAAATGCCGTCGCGGTCGGGTGCAATCTTGCATCGATGGCCGCAGGCAAAGCAACGGACCCAGTTGTTGGGCATCTTCTCGTACAGCTCGCCTTCTTTGACGTGAGTGGCGAGCAGGTCATGCAACGTTTGCGGAGCTTGCGTTTCTGGCATTGCCATCGCCTTCCTTCCTTTCTCTCTTTTCATCTCAATAGTAAACCGAAAATCCGGTGATGTCAAGAGGCCGTTTTCCGCAGATGGAGCATCCTCTTGCGTTTCAGGACAATCGAACGTAGATTGCGTCGGAACGCCAACCCGAACGCAGGAGCCGACCATGCCCGAAGTCGTAAACCACTGTGCAGAATGCGGTAAGGAAATCGAGCCTGAGGAGGAATTCTGCGAAGAATGTGCCGCCAAGCAGCTGGAGCCTTGCCCCAAATGCGGCAAAGTGATTTGCGAGTGTGACGCAGGAGCGGGAGATTAGAAAGCGCAGCCCGGGCGCTTCCCTCACTCCTCGACGGCCAGACCGGAGGGAAGGCGCGGCGAAGAGAGCAGCGCTGCAAACTCCTCCCATCGCCGTGCGGGATTGTCCGGCGTGCCGCCTCGCGCTTCAATGTACTTCCTCACCATATCCTGTCCCAGATTGTAGTTGATCGCGTAGCTGCGATACGTTTCGAAGAAGGCGAGGCGCTGCACTGCGCGCTCGCGCGAGTAGAGGGCGAATTGCATCAGCCACTCGATCGCTTGCTCTTTCGTCATGATGCCGTCCAGGTAGCCGCGCGCTGCCTCGTTCCCGGCGTAGGCGAGCTTCATATACTCCTGATGGATTCTGTAGTATAACTCCACCCGTGCTGTATCCAGGCCGGCAAGCGGAAAGAGAACGTCCCGTTCGAAGCCTACTCGCTCCTCTGGCGTGAAGACGACTTCGATGCCGAAATTTGCCGTCCCTTCTGCAATCAGTGATTGCGGACTGAACAGTGCGTACACACTGAACTCCATCCAGCCTTTCTTCTTCAAGAGGTTCTGCTCGAGCAGTGCGTTATACACGTGATGTCCCGGATAGCCTTCGTGGGCACCGAGATCGACCGCGCGGTCGATATAGATTGGAAGGTCGGTATTGATGTGAATCAGGCTCGCGTTGTTCCCCTTGTACCAGTTGTAGCCGCTCCACGGCTTGTTGGTGACATAGTCGAGAACAAAACTCTCATCGGGAGGCAGCGCAATGTGCATTCTCGTCCGACTGCGGCATTCCTCAATCGCAGCCTTGAAGACCACATCGAGTTTTTCTTTCGGAACGACAAACCGATCCTTGAACTCCGCATACCGCTGTTGCACACTTCCCTTGCCCGGCATGAGCGCATCGAGCTGTTTGAGAATGTTCTGGAAATGATGTTCGGAATACGCCGGCGCAACGGCATCGTACAGCGCCCGGGATTCCTCATCGAATGTCAGCCGCTTTCCTTGCAGGATCTCCACGCGCGCCACGAGCGATTCGAGCTGACGTCGGAGATAGAGGAAGCGTAACGCAGTGAGTTCATCCCACCCATCGGGCTTCACCACGCGCAGGGCTTCCAGCGTGGCGCGTGCCGACTGCAGGATGTCACCAAGCGGCAGCCTTTGTGCCTTTGCTTCTTCCAGCCACTGCCTCGGACCATGATATGCGTCAACGTAGTCGCGATCGTGCTGCCCGACGGCAAGCACCAGTTTGACGTATTGCTCTGCTATGGGGTTCACTCCGACAGCTCCATGTCATCAGCGGGACGATTCTCTGAGGAGCATCAAGAAAGGCTCAGGCCGCAGAACCTCTTACGGGCACTGCGGCTTCGATGCCTCACGATGTGCTACTTCACACTGAGCAGCTCAACTTCGAAAATCAGCGTCGCACCCGGAGGAATAGCCTGACCCGCACCACGATCGCCGTACGCCAGGTCCGCGGGGATATACAACTCCCACTTCGAACCGACCGGCATTAACTGCAGCGCTTCCGTCCACCCCTTGATTACCTGACTCACACCGAAGGTTGTCGGCTCACCGCGTTTGTACGAACTATCGAACTCCTTCCCGTCGATCGTTCTGCCGCTATAGTGTACCGTAACTGTTTGGTCGGCTCGGGGCTTGGGTCCTGTTCCCATCTTGATGACCTTGTACTGCAAGCCACTGGCAGTCACCTTTACTCCCGATTTGGACTTATTCTCCGCCAGAAACGTTTCACCCTCTTTGCGATGAATCTCGCCGGCGGCATGAGCTTCTTCTTCCTGGCGTGCAACCATTCGTTGCTGGAATGCGCTCATGATCGACTCCGCTTGTTCATCAGTGATGAGCAACTTGTTGCTGTCCACAACATCCCGGATGCCGCGCGCAAGCTGATCCACGCTCACTGCGACCTTCTGCGCTTTGAGGTTCTTGCCGATGCTGGTCCCGATGATGTAGCTGACGCTGTCCTGCGTGGTTTTCAGATCGGCCTTGTTTTGTGTGTTGCTTTCGCATGCAAGAAGCACAACGCTCAACGCCACACTCGCCATGTATTTCATCTGGTGTATTCCTTATGATAATGGATAAGAATGGATGGAGAGATTGAAGGTTCTGCAGCCATTCGTGGATTACGGCTTTCCAAAATACGTGTTTCGTCCGGTGAATCCAAACGCGAGCGACATTTTCCTCCGCCAGCGTGAGACAACATCTCTTAGCGATGACGCCACCAGCAATCGACGGTGTGATCGTTCACCATCCCCACTGCTTGCATGAAGGCATAGCAGATCGTCGAGCCGACAAACTTGAACCCTCGCTTCTTCAGGTCTTTGCTCATCGCGTCAGACTCGGCGGTGCGTGCTGGGACGGCCTTCAAGGTTCTCCATGCATTGCGCTTCGGTTTCCCGCCAACAAACTGCCAGATGTAGCGGTCGAAGCTTCCGCACTCCTGTTGCACGGCAAGAAATGCTTTCGCGTTCACGATTGCTGCCTCAACTTTCAACCTGTTCCGCACAATCCTCGCGTCCTTCAACAAGGTACGAACCTTCTTCCGATCATAACGGGCGATCTTCTGCGGATCGAAGTTGTCGAACGCCTTCCGGTAATTCTCTCGCTTCCGGAGGATGGTCATCCAGCTTAGTCCGGCCTGCGCCCCTTCCAGGATGAGCATCTCAAACAATTTCCGGTCGTCGTGGACAGGCTTCCCCCATTCGTTGTCGTGATAGTCAATATACAGCGGATCGTTTGTGCACCAGGGGCACCGGGGGCGTTCGTTCGCTGTGTTCATTTGCGCTTTGGCCTCCAGCCGTAGGTTTTGAGATCGATTCTCTCCTTCACAAAAACAATCCCCTCTATCTCCAGCAATTCCTTCTGTCTGAAGTACGCTGTC
Organism: uncultured Chitinophagales bacterium; assembly: GCA_964539775.1. Classification (GTDB taxonomy): domain Bacteria; phylum Bacteroidota; class Ignavibacteria; order UBA10030; family UBA6906; genus CAADGV01. Next base: position 4,186 of record CAZIKE010000034.1, on the reverse strand, counting down.
GAGCCCGCGGGAAACGAGATGTACCCCTGTGCATTTACGACACGTTGCCACGGAATGTCAATCCCCGAAGGGAGGCTGTGCAAGGCATAGCCCACCAACCTCGCCTGACCAGCAAGTCCGCTGAGTCGGGCAATCTGTCCGTAGGTTGCGACTTTCCCACGAGGAATGCGGGCGACTGTTTTCCAGATTCTAAGATAACGTGAGCCGTCCTTGGGGATTGCGTTCATGTGCCGTGTTTATGTCGTTCATCCTTGCGCAAGCGCTTCAGGTCGGCCGGCATTGGCAGGAGTTTGGCAAGCGACATCGTACGTGTTTTGCCAACAGCATTGGCCAGGATAACTGTCAGATTGGGAGAGAATTCCGAGAGCACCTGCCGACAAGCACCGCACGGTGGGATGTAGTCGTTGCTGTCCGTCGTGATCGCAATTGCTTTGTACCGGGTCTGTCCTTCGCATACCGCCCTAAACACTGCATTTCGTTCAGCACAAATTGTCAGGGAATAAGAGCTGTTTTCCACGTTACAGCCTGTGAAAATGGAGCCATCGAGGGTTAGCAACGCCGCCCCGACCCGAAGGCCTGAGTATGGCGCATAGGCATTCACCTTTGCCTTGTTGGCATACGTTGGAAGGCTACGTTGTAACTTGTTCGCCCCTTTACTGTTATGGTGCTTCATCGCAATTCCCTAAAAAAATTTAATGCTGAAAAATTGCCGAAAGCAAGTCAATTTTGTGGGGATGTGTGAAGAGGAAAAAATTTCTGAACCAACTTTCCTGAGAAATCGTTATATTAGCCGAGGAGAAAAAGCTTATGAACTACAAAGGCGATGCAAGAATGAAGAAACGTGGTTCCACTATTTGTCGGGACTGCGGGAACGAGTTCAGGGGCCAAGTGGGTGCCTACCGTTGCCCAAGCTGCAAGAAAAAGGAGATGGCATACCGAGCGAAACGCGAGCGTATGCGTCAGCAATTACCTTTTTACTTGAAGACAGATAGCTGATCCAACAACGACTGACACAGTCCATCAACGCCCTCCCCATCGTGCATGTGGGAGGGCGTTGTGTTTTTGGCCCTGCACACCATACTCACGGCCGCGCGGCCACTTCGACTTGTTCATCGACACGAATTACTCCGTACATGCCTTGACCGGCAGGCCCGCAGTTGATGACCCGAGTTGATCCTAGAGTGTCCACGCCGCGCGCTTCGTGAATATGCCCGCATACAACTGCGTCGGGATGAAAGCGCTCGATGAACGCACGAACGGCCGTGCTGCCCACATGCCTCCCCGAACGGACGACATCCACACGTGTGTTGTGGGGCGGTGCATGCGGTACAAAAACCTTCCAGCGTGCCCCTGCGATGTTCTTCCATCCCGCCTCAGCTCGACGGGTAATCTCTTCTTCCGGAATCTCGTTCGGGGTCATGAGAAGCGAAACCGGTGCTGCTGAAACCCCGAAGAACCCCACGTCGTCAACAATCACACCGCGTCCGTTAAGAGAGACGCCAAGGTGTGTGAACACATCGTCCAGCTCGGGCGGATCCATGTTTCCCGCCACAACAAAAACGGGCCTTGCCGCTCTCTGCAGTTGCTTGATTGCGGCCTCTGCCTCCTGCACAGTACCGTGTGTGGTAAGGTCTCCTGCAACGACGATGATGTCGGCAGCAGGGTTGGCATGCACAACCTCCATCATCCTGTCGTACGCACCGTGGATGTCAGAAAGAGCAAGAATGGTCATCGCCTTATGTTTTCTTTCCTGAAAAGGGGGGAGGAATGAGAATCGTCTCCTGTTCAGTACGCATGCGTGCTCGCTCCTTCCGGGTCAGATCGAACACCTTCCGCAAAAGCTGTTCATCCACTCCACGCATTGGAACGTTCCTTCGCTCCATCACTCGCCGCGCGACTTCAAGACTTTTTTCCAGGTCATACGTCTCCAGCCCTCCCGCGCCTCCCCAGGCGAACGACGGAACAAACTTCGGCGGGAACCCTGCACCAAACACATTTGACGCAACGCCGACGACCGTTCCGGTGTTGAACATTGTGTTAATCCCGCTCTTGGCGTGATCCCCCATCGTCAGTCCGACAAACTGCGACCCGCTGTCCACTTCCCTTCCGTTAATGAACACACGCACGGTGCCGTAGTTATTCTTCAAGTCACTCGTGTTGGTACCGGCGCCAAGGTTGCACCACATGCCGATGTACGAATGCCCGAGGAAACCATCGTGCTGCTTGTTAGAGAATGAATGGATGATACTTGCCTCCACCTCTCCCCCCACCTTGCATCGCTCGCCGATGCTTGTGTTCCCATAGATCTTTGCCCCAACTTTGATCAGCGTTTCTGCACCGATAAACGCCGGCCCTTCAATCACCGCGTTCGGCATGATCACGGCATTCTTGTCGATGAAAAGAGGACCGTCTTCTGCGTCCAAGACAACGCCGGGTTTGACAACTGCACCCTGGGCAACAAGGATTTCTTTTTTGTTGAGAAGATGAACCCCTGTATGGAGCTTGCCGCTCATGGTGCGACGCTTTCTCCTCAGGAATCGGTGAACGTCCCGCGTAATCTCCTCACCGTTGTGGTTCACAAGATGCCAGGGATACTCGATCAGAGGAACCTCCACCTGTATCCGCGGAAGCTCGCCGAAATGTTCCGCATCTATCGCTTCAGAGAAATCGTGTGTAGCGGGCGGCTTCTTTCCGCTCCCTACGCGCACAGCGACAACCGTATTACCCGAAAGATACACGGCATCATCCCCCCGAAGGGGAATGGTCTGTGCAAAGCTCTCATCGGCAAGGACTCTTCCGTTGATAAACAGCGAACCTGGAGAATCGAGTTCGTTGACCAGAATGCCCGGATTCTGCTCCTTGACGACATCTGCAAGGTTGGGCCTGCACAGGAGCACGATGCCAGCTTGGGGATAAGCTCTCTGAATCTTCTCCCGCAGTGTCAGGATGCCGCATCGCAAGTCGTACACCGGACGGGTGTAGGTAAGGGGCAAAAGATTTGCGTATTGTGGATCTTCAAAGATGCAGACGGTTGAAACCATGCAGTATTCCTCTGTCGGTCAGGCAAGAAGGTTTCCTGAATTGAACGGAACCAATGTAAGAAGATTCCTCGAAAAACCGTACTCACCTCTCTTGCCGTGTCGACGTCAGTCGGGCAGCAACTTCGAGCCGTGGTATTCGTATCATGAGCAGAGGAAATCAAAGACAATCACATGACAAGATTCCTTCTCTGGCTCATCCTTCTGCTCATGTGCTGGCCGTTGGCGATCGCCGCTCTTGTGCTGTATCCGGTAGTGTGGCTGCTGATGCTGCCGTTCCGGCTCGTCGGCATCACGGTTGATGCGTTGTGGGAGTTCATCCGCGTGCTCTTCCATCTTCCAGCCCGAATGCTGCGCGGGCACTGAGGCTCATCAGCTTATCCCCTGATCGTACAGATCAGCCCGGATTTTTCGCTCGACGGTGAACTTCAGGACTTTCGGCTTCACGAGGCGTTCGAAGTCGCTGTACGCCATGCGTACAAGCTCTCTGTGCGTCCCACCGTTGAAGGCAATCTGCTCGTCTTGCGTGAGGGAATCGGCAACGACCACATCCATGTCGAACAGATTCCCGAAGGGCGGCATCGCTCCGATCTCGCAATCCGGGAACAGCGTGTTGAACTCGTTCTCGGTTGCGAGGATCACCGAGTCGGCACCGAGGGCATGACGAAGCTGCCCAAGGTCGATCATCTGCGACGCGGGCAACACAGCCATCATCGGTTTGCCGTTCACTTTCACAATCACCGTCTTCGCCACTTCCTTGCCGGGAATATGCGCTGAGACCGCTACCTCGCGCGCGGTAAATGCCTGAGAATGGTGGATCACAACATACCGGACACCATTTTGATCGAGGAAGTCCATAAGCCGTTTGAGTATCATGGCTGTTTCTCCTTTCTTGAGACGTTGTCTCTGTGAATGATCATTGCGCGCCAGCAGTAGTTGTGCACGTCGTTTCTCCAAAACAAGAATCCCAAACACGGTGGTCCGCGTCTGGGATGTGATTGTTCTAACCCATGAGGGCAGAATGTGAAGTTCATGTCCTCAACCGTTGTGGAGCTATGTGCACGGAGCAGCAGCATAGCGTCTTTTGCAGGCGTCGTGGATGCACGCTTCAAGTGCTAATGTACAACAACCACCGTGTTTTTTCAACT
>CAZIKE010000033.1:0-30600 GCA_964539775.1 uncultured Chitinophagales bacterium | reverse complement strand
TGCCGACACTAAGCTACATAGAAGCGATCTCCCGCGGCATGTGGGAGGAGATGGAACGTGACCCGTCGGTGTTTCTCATTGGCGAGGACATTGGCGTGTACGGAGGTGCGTTCAAGGCAACGAAGGGTTTCCTTCAGCACTTCGGAGAGGAGCGGGTGATTGACTCGGTGCTCTCTGAAGCCGCGATCGTTGGTGCGGCGGCGGGTGCTGCTGTGGTGGGGATGCGGCCGATTGTCGAGATACAGTTCGCGGATTTCGTTTCCTGTGCTTTCAATCAGATCGTGACGAATTGCGCGAAGATCCATTACCGCTGGAATCTCCCAGCGCCGATGGTGATTCGCTTACCCAACGGCGGATACATTCGAGGCGGACCGTATCATTCCTCCAGCACGGAGGCCTGGTTCTTTCATGTGCCGGGACTAAAGCTGGTCGCCCCATCAACGCCTGCCGATGCAAAAGGCTTGATCAAATCGGCAGTGCGTGACAACAATCCTGTGCTGTACTTCGAATCGAAGTATCTCTATCGCCGCGTGAAAGGAGAAGTGCCCGAGGGCGACCATCTCGTTGAGATCGGCAAGGCGGATGTGAAGCGCAACGGCAGCGACATTGCGTTGATCACCTACGGCTCGACCGTGCACCTTGCGCTGGAGGCGGCGGAGGTGCTGGCAAAAGAGGACGGCGTTGAGACGCTTGTGTTGGATTTGCGAACGCTAACTCCGTTGGACAAGCAAGCCATCCTCACCGCAGTGCAATCAACCGGTAAGGTTTTGATTGTACACGAGGACAACGTCACCGGGGGCGTTGGAGCCGAGGTCGCAGCGCTGATAGCCGACAAGGCTTTTCCGTTTCTCGACGCGCCCATCAAACGTGTCGGCGCGTTGGATGTTCCGATTCCCTTTGCACCGACGCTGGAGGATTTTGTTTTGCCGAATACTCAGAAAGTGGTAAAGGCGCTGCGAGCACTCGCTGCATTCTAGAGAGGTGGACGAAAAGTAGGTTCTGCCAAAACAAACTCCGTTTCTCGACTCAGATTCATCCGAGAGTGCAGTTTTCGTCCACGTCTCCCACCGATGCAATCGGTGGACAAACAAAGAGAAACAGAACGTGGAACCCCACAGGGGTTCAACACAGGCGGTGGACTTGTTGTCTCTGTGTTTTTTCATAAACAACGGAAGAAATTATGGCACGAGTAGAAGTCGTCATGCCCCAAATGGGCGAGAGTATCGCCGAAGGCACCATCATCAAGTGGCACAAGAAGGTCGGCGACATGGTGAAAAAGGACGAGACACTGTTAGAGATCAGCACCGACAAGGTGGACTCCGAAATTCCATCGCCTGCTTCTGGAAGGCTTGCCGAAATCGTGGTGCAGGAACAGCAAACTGTTCCCGTGCGGACGGTGATTGCTTACTTAGAGACCGAGGCAGCAGTTGCGCTGGAATCGCCGGCGCCTGCTTCTCCGCCTGAGCAGCCGAAAGCAGTCACGGTCGAACAACAGCCCGCGCCCATGCCGTCTGCTCCGAGTGTCCAGCCGCTCGCTGCGCCTGCGACGGGACGGTTCTACTCGCCGTTAGTGCTGAGCATCGCGCGTGAAGAGGGCATCAGCATGCAGGAGTTAGAGACGATTCCGGGGACGGGAGAGGGCGGGCGGGTGTCGAAGAAGGACATCCTCGCCTATGTTGCGGCGAAGAAGGCGGGTGCAGTGGCTGCGCCGAAGCCTGCACCCACTGGTGCGCCTGCCCCACCGGCGCCGAAGGTTGCGCCGCCCCCTTCGATTCTCCAGGCCGGTAAGGTCGTTGAGGTGCCCGAGCTGCGCGCAAAGTATCCCGCGCCACAGCACGAGGTTATCCAGATGAGCAACGTGCTGCAGAAGATGGCCGAGCACATGGTGAAGAGCGTGCATACATCGCCACATGTTGCTGCCGTGCACGAAGTGGACATGACACGCATCGTGCAGCATCGCGCAGCACATGCTGCGGCCTTCGAAGCGAAAGAGGGATTCAAGCTGACATACACGCCGTACATCGTGCAGGCGGTGGTTCATGCCATCAAGAAGTATCCGCTGATCAATACGTCCATTGAAGGCGACAAAATCATCAAGAAGAACTACATCAACCTCGGTATCGCCGTCGCGTCGGAAAACGGCTTGATTGTTCCGGTTATCAAGAATGCAGAAGAGAAGAACTTCTTGGGGCTTGCGCGGGCGGTCAACGACCTCGCGGTTCGTACACGTACCAAGAAACTGACTCCCGATGACATCCAGGGCGGGACGTTCACCATCTCCAATTACGGTGTGTTCGGAACGCTGATTGGCACGCCCATCATCAACCAGCCTCAAGTGGCAATCCTCGGAACCGGCGCCATCAAGAAGCGAGTGGTGGTGGTAGATGATATGATTGCGATCCGTTCGATGGCATTCTTCACCTTGTCGTTCGATCATCGCATCGTGGATGGTGCACTCGGCGGAATGTTCCTCGAAGAGATTGTGAAGGAACTTGAGAACTTCGACACCAGCATGACGTTCTGAGCATGGCATTCGTTATTCAAGAAATTGAGGCTGAGTCCGTTCGTCGTCCGGCCAAGCCGGACTGGCTGAAGATCAGCATCCCGGCGGGTGAGGAGTTTGCACGCCTGAAGCGACTGATGCGCGCACAACAACTCCACACTGTGTGTGAAGAAGCGCGTTGTCCCAACATAGCGGAATGCTGGAACGCGGGCACCGCGACGTTCATGATTCTGGGGGATGTCTGCACGCGGTCGTGCGGTTTTTGCAACGTGAAGACAGGGCGGCCCACCTGGCTCGATCCTGACGAGCCGCGTCGCGTTGCCGAAGCTGTGCGTACGATGGGTGTTCGCCATGCGGTGATTACCTCCGTCAATCGTGATGAGCTGCCTGATGGAGGTGCGGGGATGTTTGCGGAGACCATTCGTCGGACACGCGAGCTGAATCCAGCGGTGACTGTCGAAGTTCTCATCCCGGATTTTCAGGGAGAGAAGTGGGCACTCGACATCGTGTTGAAGGAGCGTCCCGACATTCTCAACCACAACACGGAAACGGTTCCCCGTCTCTATCGTGCCGTCCGACCGCAGGCAAAGTATGAGCGTTCGCTTCAGGTGATTCGATGGTCGAAGGAGGCTGGCATGGTAACCAAGAGCGGCATTATGGTGGGATTGGGAGAGAGGCCGGACGAAGTACTACACGTGATGAGGGACCTACGCTCTGCCGGCTGTGACATCATGACGATCGGGCAGTATCTCCAACCGACGCCGAATCATCTGCCTGTCGATCGGTTTGTAGCGCTCCACGAGTTTGAGATGTATAAGAGAGAAGGAGTAACTATGGGCTTTCTCCAGGTGGAGTCGGGACCCCTAGTACGAAGCTCGTACCGTGCAGAGCAGCACGCAGCATTAAGCAGTCTTAATCGGCCGATGCGTTGATTGTTTAGCCCCTTTTGGCTAAATTCTCTAACTTTTGAACCGAGGATTTTCACTCTCTTTCACACAGGAGAAAGATACGTGAACAAAGTAACCAGGTATTTCAAGACCTCCGACACGACACAGAAGTGGCATGTGGTGGATGCCGGAGGACAGACGCTGGGCAGGGTTGCTTCGCAGGTAGCCAAGCTCTTGCGGGGTAAACACAAGCCGCAGTTTACTCCCAACGCCGATCTGGGCGACTTCGTCGTCGTGATCAACGCTGCCAACGTGAAGCTGACAGGCAAACGAGCTGAGCTGAAGGAGTATTTCCATTACACGGGCTATCCGGGCGGAGCGACGTTCGAGAAGTTTCAAGATGTGCTGAGGAAAAATCCCCAGCGTGTGTTCGAACACGCCGTCAGGGGCATGCTTCCACACAATCGACTTGGGCGGAAGATCTTCAAGAAGCTGAAAGTGTATGCAGGTGCCGAGCATCCCCATGCGGCACAAAAGCCAGAGGTATTCACACTTAACTAACAAACCGGAACACAGGTTCTTATGCAACATACTCAACGAACGATAACCGTAGGCCGGCGCAAAACCTCTGTTGCCCGAGCAGTTCTGATTCCGGGCACGGGTACTCTCACGGTCAACAAGCGGCCGCTGGAGACGTACTTTCCGCTCGAGACGTTGCGACAGGAAGTGATGAAGCCGTTCGATATCACGCAGACCACTGGAAAGTACGATGCGTACATCAGCGTTGAAGGTGGCGGCACAACCGGACAGGCCGGAGCCATCAAACTTGCCATTGCGCGTGCACTGGTAGAAATGAACGAAGAGTTCCGTTCTGCACTCCGGAAAGAGGGCTTGCTGACGCGCGATCCTCGTATGGTGGAGCGCAAGAAGTACGGTCAGAAGAAAGCGCGTAAGAGATTCCAGTTCTCGAAACGATAACAGGAGCAAGTCCCCAATCTCAAAGTTCCCAGCTCCAAACAGAACTTGACGTTCCGACTGGGAGATTGGTGTTTGAAGGTCATCGAAGTTTTGGCGCTTGCCCTATCGGAGCTTAACGAAACATACCTTTGGATTCCGGCGGGAGTGTCCTTCCCTCGTGGCGGGATTCCGGCGGAAGATGAAGAAGGTAGACGAATAACTCAACAATTGAAGGAAGACGTATCATGCCACGCGTAGAAGTTGCCGAGTTACTGGCAGCAGGGTGTCACTTCGGGCACCTCACCCGCCGATGGAATCCCAAGATGAAGCCGTACATTTTCATGGAACGGAACGGGATTCACATTATTGACCTGATGAAGACCCGCGATCTGCTCGATGAAGCCTGTAACGCCATCGCAAACCTTGTTGCCGAAGGGAAAAGGGTGTTGTTCGTTGGGACGAAGAAACAAGCCAGCGAGATTATCAAGACCGAGGCTCTCCGGTGTGGGCAGTTTTATGTCGACCAGCGGTGGCTTGGCGGATGCTTGACGAACTTCACGACGATCCGCAAGAGTGTGAAGCGCCTGACGAACATCGAGAAAATGGAGACCGACGGAACCTTCGACAAGATCACGAAGAAGGAAGCCCTCTTTCTCACGCGCGAACGAGAAAAGCTCAGCAGCGTCCTTTCGGGTGTTGTGGAGATGACACGCCTCCCCGGTGCGCTGTACGTGGTGGATGTGAAGAAAGAGGCGATAGCCGTGAAAGAGGCAAATCGTCTCGGCATCCCGGTGTTTGCCATCGTCGATACGAACTGCAATCCGGAAGGGATTGATTACATCATCCCCGCAAATGATGATGCAATGAAGTCGATCCAGATTATTACCAAGGCGATTGCGGATGCTGTGCTGGAAGGAAAGGAACGGGCCGCTGCTCGACAAATGGAAATGGCCGTGGAGAGTGAAGCAAAGTCAAAGGAGGCAGTCGAAGAGAAGACTGCGCTCAGTTAACGGGAAGGTGTTTCAATAAGAAGAAAGAAGTTGAAGTGGACGTTATGGAAATTACCAGTGCAATGATCAAAGATCTCCGGGAGAGAACCGGCGCAGGCATGATGGACTGCAAGCGCGCACTTGAAGCGTCGCAAGGGGACATCAATGCAGCGATCGAGTATCTCCGGAAGAAAGGAGCCGCTGCCGGGGCGAAACGGGCCGGCCGCTCGGCAAAGGAGGGCATGATCGTTACCCGCCTGACCGCCGATCGGAAGAGCGGCGTCCTGGTGGAAGTGAACTGCGAGACCGATTTCGTTGGACGGAGCGAGGACTTCGCTGCGTTTGCCCGAACGGTTGCGGAAGCCGTTGCGGTCCATCGCCCGGCCAACGTCGACGCGTTGATGGCTGCAACGATAAACGGCAGGAAGCTGTCCGAGCTGCACAACGATCTGCTCGCGAAAGTTGGTGAGAAGGTAGAAGTCCGGCGGTTTGTCATTTTCGAATCGAACGACGGCGTTGTGAGTGGCTACACTCACCTTGGTAACAGAATTGGTGTGCTGGTGGAGATGACCGGGATAGGGCCGGAAGCGACCGAAGCGGGCGTAGCCCGTGATGTCGCGATGCAAGTCGCTGCGATGAATCCGTTGGTCGTCTCGCGGGATCAGCTTGACAAGACGTTGATTGAACGCGAGCTGGATATTTATCGTACCCAGGCCGCCAACGAAGGAAAGGCGGCAGCCATCGCCGAAAAGATTGCTGCGGGACGGCTGGAGAAGTACTATCAGGAAGTTGTTCTTCTCGAGCAGACGTTCATCAAAGATTCCGGGAAGACAATCAAGGACTATCTGGTAGAAGCCGGAAAGGCCACGGGACAGCAGGTTATAATCAGGCGTTTCCAGCGCTACCATCTCGGTGAGGAAACAAAGTAAGGCGAATGTCCCCGCTGCGGGACATTTTTTTTGCATCACGACAAGGTCCTCGAACAATGAGTAAACCGCAATACCGCCGCATTCTCTTGAAATTGAGTGGCGAAGCGCTGATGGGCGATCAGCAGTTCGGTATCGACCCCGGGGTGCTCAAGCGATACTCCATCGAGATCAAGGCGGTTCACGAATTGGGCGTGCAAATCGGTATCGTGATTGGCGGTGGAAACATCTACCGCGGCGTTTCCAACTCCTCGGATAACATCGACAAGGTGACGGGCGACCATATGGGAATGCTTGCGACGCTGATCAACGCACTGGCGCTGCAGAGTGCCCTCGAACATGAGGGACTCATCACGCGCCTGGTCTCTGCAATCCGCATGGAAGTCATAGCCGAGCCGTTCATCCGGCGACGGGCAGTCCGCCATCTCGAAAAGGACCGCATCGTGATCTTTGGCGCCGGCACAGGCAACCCCTACTTCACGACGGATACCGCCGCAGCATTGCGCGCGGTCGAAATCGAAGCCGATGCGATTCTCAAAGGTACGCGCGTCGACGGCGTGTACGATTCCGATCCGGAAAAAAATCCCAACGCCATCAAGTTTCCCGAGATCTCGTATCTCGACGTCCTGCGCAAGAATCTTGGCGTCATGGATATGACCGCAATAACCCTCTGCCGCGAAAACAAGCTGCCCATCCTTGTGTTCAACATGAACAAGCCGGGGAACCTGAAACGGTTGATTCTGGGAGAAGCGGTCGGAACGAGAGTCGTTGAAACTTCCTCAGTATAGGACGAACATCAGCGAGGAGTCTGCATGATCAAAGACATCTTGAAAGACACCGACGCGCGCATGCATAAGGCGATTGACGTCGTTCGCCAGGAACTCGTGAAACTCCGCACCGGCAAGGCAACCACGACACTCCTCGACGGGATTCGCGTGGACTACTACGGAACACAAACGCCCCTCAATCAGGTGGGAAATGTCAGCGTTGCAGATATCCATACGCTGACCGTCACGCCGTGGGACAAGAGCATGCTCGATGCAATCGTCAAAGCCATTCAGACGGCAAACTTAGGACTGAACCCGGTGAAGGACGCCGAGCTGGTCCGCATTCCCATACCGCCCCTCAACGAAGAGCGCAGACGCGAGTTGGTGAAATTGGCGAAGAAGTTCGGTGAGGATGGCAAGATCGCCATTCGTAACATCCGTCGTGATGCCATCGAGCATCTGAAAAAAGCCGAAAAGGCCGAGCATCTCTCAGAGGATGATCGTAAGCGAGGAGAAGCGGAAATACAGAAACTCACCGACAAGTCTGTCAAGGAGATTGATACGCTTCTTGCGCACAAGGAAAAGGAAATCATGGAGGTCTGAACACCGATCCCGCTGCATCGAAGCCGGCCCGTGCCGGCTTTCGTTTTTGGTTGCGTAACATCAGGAGTCCACACGTCGTACTACGAGGTGGAGTTCGAAGCCACACACATCACACATGAGGGCACCATGTCGCAAACGACCGACACACGACGTCTGTACAAGTCGCGCACAGAGCGCATGATCGATGGTGTATGCGGAGGCATAGCACAGTACTTCGATCTCGACCCGACACTCGTGCGCATCGCATGGGTGATTCTCACGCTGCTGGGTGGTTCAGGAATTATCCTCTACATTGCCGCTATGATCATCATGCCGAAGGAACCCTATCCTGGCCCTCAGCATGGGCAACCGCCCCAACCGGGGCAATCGTCCTCAGCAAAGAAGAATAGTTTCTTCTGGGGGATTCTTCTGATTGTTGTCGGGTTGTTTCTCTTCTTCGACAACATCGGGTGGACGTTCTGGAAACCGTGGTGGTGGTTCAATGCCGATATCCTGCTCCCGATTCTGTTGATCCTTGCGGGCGTTGCATTTCTGTGGGGCGGACGCAACTCATTGGCAGCAACTCCCGCACCTGCCGACAGGCCGGCATCCGAAACATCGTCCGGCCAGAGTGCACCGGCACCGCCACCGGAGGTCCGAAGGCTTCATCGGTCCATTCACGGGCGAAAACTCTTTGGGGTGTGCGGCGGACTGGCCGAGTACTTCAATGTCGATCCGGCCATTGTGAGGATAGTCTTCATCATCGCCGCGTTGGCGTCGGGTGGGATTGTCCTGCTTGCTTACATCATTATGGCAATCATCCTGCCGAAGCAGGTCCCGACGTTCCGAACATCGTGACAGGGCGTTGCTGCAAAAATACAACGTCCCGCCTCTTGTCGAGACGGGACGTTTGGTACGACCCTTCGAGGGAACTGATTTAGTTCCGGCTCAACTTTCCTGAACTCACATCCTCCGACAGCCAAATCTTCTCCACGGTGACCTCAGTCTGCGTCACAAGGTAGGTGATTTGAAGCTTGAGCGGCTCATCGAGCCCCTCAATCGGATAGGACTTGTCCACCTTGGCAAATCCTTTTCCAGAGAAGGACACATAGTCGATGGACTCACCGTAAAAGCTTCCGGAATTGCCGTTCTGAAGATGGTTGGCCGTGCCGCTTGCGACGAGAGCAAGTTCGTATGTTTCATCGCCAGACTGCACGAGGATGTACTGGACGCTCCCAGCGACCTCGTACTCACCGCTGGCCGCTTCAGCCGGGTGTGCGCTGAGTTGCACTTTGAAGTCATAGGAGCCATCGGGCAGCGTGCCGTTCGGACGAGAGAACGTGGGCAGGCTGCTTCCCGAAAGATCGTTGCCGATCGGGTTGGTCATGTTGCTGTCCTGGCAGCCGAGGACCAACGCCGATACGACGATCGCAACCACAAAGGAGAACTTCTTCATGCTGGAATCCTTTCTTGATGTTGGATGATGGTTAAGTGTTGCACGTCCGTTTCTTGGCTGTCTTGATGACCAAACCACGTGCCAGCACTCGTCAAGAGGTTTTTCCTTTGATAATCCATCATCAGACGAAGAAGTGTTGTAAAGGTGTCGCTGCTTTGTAGAAGCTTCCACGCGTCGCTTCGGTTGTTGGCTCTTTCATGTTCCGGACAAAGACGCATGAAAGCGCATCGGTGAATGCTTGAATACTGCCGGGAGAGAGAGGAGGAAGGAAGAACGTGAAGATCGAGCACCGGGAGGGACGACCCTCCCGGCTTTAACGATGTATCACATGTTTGCGATGATTGCCTCGCCGAACTGCGAGCATCGGACTTCCGTCGCTCCGTCCATCAGGCGGGCAAAGTCGTAGGTGACAATCTTGGATCGGATGGTTTTTTCGAGCGCAGAAACGAGCATGTCCGCTGCTTCCTTCCAACCGAAGTAGCGCAGCATCATTTCACCGCTGAGGATGACTGAGCCGGGGTTCACCTTGTCCTGTCCGGCGTACTTCGGCGCTGTGCCGTGTGTCGCTTCGAAGACGGCGTGCCCGGTCTCGTAGTTGATATTGCCGCCCGGGGCGATACCGATGCCGCCGACCTGCGCTGCAAGTGCATCGGAGATGTAGTCGCCGTTAAGATTGAGCGTAGCGATCACGTCGTACTCCGCCGGTCGCGTCAGGATCTGCTGCAGAAAGGCGTCCGCGATGACATCCTTGATGAGGATTTTTCCCGCAGGAGGGTTGCCACCGCATTCCTCCCACGTCACGGTCCTACCGGAAAACTCGCGCTTGGCAAGTTCATACCCCCAGTCGCGAAATGCCCCTTCGGTAAACTTCATGATGTTCCCCTTGTGAACAAGCGTCACCGACTTGCGATTGTGCAGGAGTGCATAGTTGATGGCAGCGCGCACGAGGCGCTCGGTACCTTCCCGCGACACGGGCTTGATGCCGATACTGGATGTTTCAGGGAACCGAATCTTCTTCACGCCCATTTCCGTTTGCAACCAGCGGATCACCTTCTGGGCCTCGGGGGTGCCGGCTTTCCATTCGATACCGGCGTAGATGTCCTCCGTATTCTCGCGGAAAATCACCATGTCGATTTGTTCCGGGTGCTTGACCGGCGATGGGACTCCTCCAAAATAGCGGACAGGGCGAAGACAAACGTACAAGTCCAGCATCTGCCGCAGGGCGACGTTGATGGAGCGAATACCTCCGCCCACGGGCGTTGTCAACGGGCCTTTTATGCCGACGATGTATTCTTTGATTGCTTCGAGCGTATCATCGGGGAGCCACGTGTTTTCGCCATACACGCGGTTGGATTTTTCGCCTGCATACACCTCAAACCACACAATCTTACGCTTCCCTCCGTAGGCTTTGGCAACGGCTGCGTCTAATACGCGCTGCGCTGCCCGCCAAATGTCCGGGCCGGTTCCATCCCCTTCGATGAAAGGAACAATAGGATGATCGGGAACGCGGAGCGTCCCGTTCACGAGTGAGATTTTCTCCCCTTCGCGGGGAGGAGTGAGTTTCTTGAATGGTGCCATAGTGCATTTCTCCTCTTATTCTCCGCGCCGCACACGGGTGCGGCGGATTATTGTTCGATACAGGCTCTGATCTTTTCGGCATACTCCGCCATGGCGGTGCCGGTATATTTCTTCAATTGAAGAACGAACTTGATGTCATCATCGGCATACCGTGGTGTGACGTGCATATGAAAATGAAACACGGACTGCCCTGCTATCCTGCCGTTGTTTGAAAAGATGTTGAACCCATCCAGCTTCAGGCTCCTGACAATGGCGCGGGCAACGATCTGCGTCGCGCGAAGCACGTCATGCAATTCCGACTCCTGCACATGAAGAAAATCTGGGCAGTGACGCTTCGGGATCACCAACGCGTGGCCGTAGTGGATGGGGTTAATGTCGAGAATGGCGATGACGTTCTCATTCTCGTACAGAATCTCCGCAGGAAGTTGATGCTCTGCAATCTTGCAGAAGACGCAGTCGGCTGAGGTCATAACCCTACCCTTACCGGCATGCCCGACCGGCAACCACATGCTTTCTCAGGTCTCATGGATGTCAAACGTAAACAAGGCAGGAGGAAGAAGGCAGAGTTTGCAACGGAAGAGCAACCTTCTTGTGATTATCAAACAACAGTCTTGAAGCACACACAACTTACGCAAATGGTCATGGAAAGTCAACGCGCTGGCAGGCTCTTGGCTTGACGGTGGAAGGAGCAGATGCACATCAACACGAAGGTGTCAGAACGAACATGATGCGTGGCAGGAGTAACCCATCGTGCTGTTCACACGGACCTTCGCATGGGTGCGGGTTGCCGTGAGTCAGCGCCTTGCGCGCCAAATTCTCCTTGCAATTCTCCTGAGGCGTGACTATCTTTTTGCAGTTTATTTCCATGTCACCACGATATCCTTCCGGTTCTCACTACAGCATCTTGTTGTCCGTTGTGCACATACCGGGCATCCATGGCATGCACATGAGGCAGTATGTCTCTTTTCAATAAGCTCGTCGTCAAGAGCTTGCCGCTCGTTCCCAGATCCCTTGTGCGTACGTTTGCCAGCCGCTACATTGCAGGGGAGACACTCGACGAGGCAATCTCGTGTGTTCGACAGATCAACAGCGAAGGAGCCTGCGCCACACTCGATGTGTTAGGCGAGGATGTCCTCAGACCGGAAGAGGCGATCGCATCACGCACGCAATCCATCGAGGTCCTTCGTACCATTACGAAAGAGAAGATCGATGCCAATCTTTCCATCAAACTGACCTCACTCGGCCTCAAACTCAGCAAAGAGTTCTGTGCGGAGAACGTTCGTGAGATTCTCAAGGCCGCAGCAGAGGAGAATATTTTCGTTCGCTTCGACATGGAGGATTCCTCCTGCACCTCCGACACGATCGACATTTTTCGAACGCTTTATAGGGACTTTCGCAACATCGGCATCGTTCTTCAGGCCTATCTTTTCCGCACGGAGAAGGATGCGAGGGAGTTCATCGAAGGCGGCATGAAGAACTTCCGTCTATGCAAGGGCATCTACAAGGAGCCTGCTGCGATTGCGTTTCAAGGACGTGGGGAAGTGCAACAAAATTTCTTGAAAGTCCTCCGCTTGATGTTTGAGAAGGGGTGTTACGTGGGCATCGCAACGCATGATAGCGTGCTGGTGGATGGTGCAAAAGCCATGATCACAGAGTTCGGACTGCAGAAGAATCAGTACGAGTTTCAGATGCTGCTCGGCGTCCGCCCCGAACTGCGGAAGTCGCTGGTGAGCGAGGGCCACAAAGTACGTCTCTACGTACCCTTCGGCGAAAGCTGGTACGCATATTCGATGCGGCGTTTCAAGGAGAATCCGGAGATTGCCGGCTACGTGGCGCGGGCAGTTTTCGTGCGGAATAGACAATTCGGTTGGGTTCAGGGGCAACGGCTTAGGCACCTTGAGTCTTGCATCACGATCAACGTCACTTCTATCGTCTACTCACACATAAGGAGACACCATGGCTGAAGTAGGAACAACCCAACACCAAGTGCGGTACAAGCCGTACGTTCCAGCCGAAACCGATATGCACGAGTTCACAGTTCGTGCATTGGTGATCGGGCTTATCATGTCGGTTGTGTTAGGAGCTGCCAATGCCTATCTGGGGTTGAAGGCAGGGATGACAATAGCCGCAACCTATCCTGCTGCGGTGATCGGCATGGCACTTTTGCGGGTGATGAAAGGCTCGATTCTGGAGGAGAATTTTGCGCGTACCGTAGGCTCGATCGGTGAGTCCGTCGCGGCAGGTGCGATCTTTACGCTTCCCGCATTCTTCATCGCGGGGATCTGGCCCGAGTTTGCTACCACGCAGCATTACCTCGAGTCCACGGCGATCATGCTGGCAGGTGGTGTGCTCGGCATTATGTTCGTTGCGTTGCTGCGACGCGTGATGGTGGAGGATGTCGAGCTTCCATTCCCGGAATCTGTTGCTGCTTCGGAGATTCACAAAGCGGGGCGAACCGGAGGAACGGGGGCAAAGTTCCTTTTTAGTGCGATGGGGGCGGGGGCGTTCATTCAGGCGCTCGGTCAGTTCCGTTTCTTTGCAACCTCGTGGGAGAAGTTTGTTGCCTTCGGCAAATCGGTCATCGGTCTTCGTTCCAGCGGCGAGGTGACGGCACAGAGCGGCATGTTGCTCAGCTCTCCCGGTGTCAGTCCCGCGTACATCGGCGTCGGGTACATCATCGGACCGAAGCTTGCCTCGCTCAACTTCAGCGGTGGTTTGCTTGCATGGGGGCTGTTCGTTCCCATCATTACCTACTTCATCGGACCGTCCCTGATTCCTGAAGGCGCCCCGCACGGCGAGGAGACGTGGGTGGGTCTTGCCAATAACGTGTGGCGCTACATCGTGCGTCCGATTGCGATCGGAGGGATGTTGATGAGCGCAGGCTTCACGCTGTTCCGGATGCGCAAGAGTCTTGCCGCCGGCCTGGCGCGCTCGATCAGCGACGTGAAGAAGGCAGCAGCCGGTGGCCACGTCGAGATTCGCACAGAACAAGATTTGAATTTCAAATGGGTGATGACGGGCGTGGGCGCAGCAGCCATCGCCACCTTCTTCATCTACAACTACTTTGCGCAAGACATTGCTGCTGCCCTTGTGGCAACGGTGGTCATGGTCATTGCAGGATTTTTCTTCGCAGCCGTGTCGGGATACCTCGTCGGCATCATCGGATCGAGCAACAATCCCATCAGCGGACTCACGCTTTCGACGCTGCTGGTTGCGGCCCTTCTCATGGTTGCCCTGGGAATGAAAGGCGCGCCGGGCGTTGCTGCCGTTCTCGGTGTTGCAGCCGTTGTGTGTGTTGCCGCCGCGGTTGCCGGAGAGATGCTTCAGGATCTCAAAGTCGGGCACATCCTCGGCGGCACGCCGTGGAAGATGCAGGTGGGCGATTTGTTCGGTATTGCTCTGGCCGCGGTCGTCATGTTTCTGCCGCTGGTCGTCCTGCATCAAGGCGATATCAACACCGGCGGTACCGGCTTTGGTGGGCGCAACCTGCCGGCACCGCAAGCAAGTTTGATGGCACTTCTCTCGCAAGGAATTGTAGGTGGGAAGATGGCCTGGCCGCTCATCATCGTCGGCATGTTGATGGGCTTCGGGTTCATCCTCATGCAGGTCAGAAGCCCCATGTTAGTGTGCGTTGGTATGTACCTTCCGTTGGAAACAACATTTGCCATTTTCATTGGAGGATTGATCAAGGGTATCGTCGAGCGTGTCAATGTAAGCCGACAGCACAACGATGCGCAGAAAGCAAGGGTGGAGAACACCGGCGTGCTGTTGGCTGCAGGCCTGATTGCCGGCGAAGCCCTCATCGGTTTGCTCTTTGCGGGGCTTGCCTTCTTTGAGGTTCCGTATCAAGGCTTCTTCCCCTCGCTGATCAGCGCGCTGCCGCTTCCGTTCACGGTCAGCCTGGTGGTGTTTGTGGTGATCGCCTGGATTCTGATACAGATCCCGATCAAGAATGCAGGCAGGCCCGATGAACCGGCGCCGCCGAGCGCGGTGATGTAGGAGGTCAACTTCTCTATTCATGGAACAGCGCGCATCGTTGAATCTGCTCGAACTCAGACCGCAGCGGAATCTCCGCTGGGAGACGGGCGAGAACGGGCGCGTCACGCTGATTGTGCCAAAGTTCAAGAACAAGTATCTTGTGAGGTGGTTTGTGCCCCTGCTGGCCAAACCGAACATCAAGGTGAAACTGGACGCGCTGGGAAGTTTCGTGTGGAGCAGGTGTGATGGCCGGACGTCGGTGGAACAGATCGGTCACGAAATGGCGGAGACGTTTGGTGAGCCGTTGGAAGAGCTGTACGAGCGCATCGGGCAGTTCCTGGCGAAGCTGGCGAAGGACAAGTTCGTTCAACTGGAATCATGATCTCGGAAGAAATCATACAGAGTATCGTTGATGATATTGTCAAGAAGTGCAAGCCGCTGAAGGTGATTCTGTTCGGCTCATATGCACGCGGCAATCCGACGGAAGACAGCGATCTTGATCTCTTCATCGTTTCCAATTGGCGGGTCTCATGGGCTGAGAAAGTTCGTAGAGTCCGAAGGGCCATTTCAGCCTCAGGTTTGTCGCTAGATGTCGTTGTGCGATCTCCTGCGCAGGTGCGAAGGTCGCTCGCAGGGCGCGATTGGTTTGTCCAGGAGGTCTTTGAGCAAGGGCGAGTCCTCTATGAGCGACGAAACAGCTGACTGGGTGGAAATGGCAGAAGGAGATTTCGACGGTTGTCGTATAATGCTCCGAAGCCGTTCACGGAAAACAGCGCACCTCATTTGCTTCGCTGCTCAACAATGTGCCGAGAAATACCTTAAAGCGTTTCTTGTCGAGTCGAAGGTCGCTTTTTCCAAGACCCACGACCTTTCGAAGAGACTACTGCCGCTTTGCTCGGCAGTGGATCGCGATTTTGATGCACTGTTGGAATTACTCGAAGTGCTTGATCCATACGCTATTGATGTTCGCTATCCTGGTCAACCGTCTTCAAGAGAGGAAGCTCGCGAAGCATTTGAAGCGGCAAAGAAGATTCGGCGGTTTGTTCGCGGCAAACTCGGCCTTGAAAGTCAGAAAAGGCTCTTATAGGATTTACTGTACCTTTCAAAAGCCGACCAGATCGATGTCGAGCCGCTTTACGAGCGCATCGGAAAGTTCCTGGCGAAGCTGGCGAAGGACAAGTTCATTGAGTTGGAATCATGATCTCTCTTAACCAATAAAAGGAGTGCCGAATGAACTCAGCCATTGAAGGACTGAAACCCGAACTCGTGTGGAAATACTTCGCGGAAATCTGCACGATTCCCCGCCCCTCGAAGCATGAGGAACGCATGACGGCCTACGTCATGAGCAAAGCACAGGAACTTGGCCTCAAAGCGAAGAAGGACAAGTATGGCAACGTCGTGGTCAAAAAGCCGGCATCCCCCGGACGCGAACACGTACGGATGATCTGCTTACAAGGTCATTTGGATATGGTGACGGAAAAGAACAAGGACAAAGTGCACGACTTCATGAAGGATCCCATCGAACTTGTCCGCAAGGGTAATGTTCTGATGGCAAACGGTACAACCCTCGGGGCCGATAACGGCATCGCCGTGGCGACCAACCTTGCCATCATGGAGGACAAATCGTTGGAGCACGGACCCCTGGAGTTCCTTTTCACCGTTGATGAGGAGACAGGATTGACGGGAGCCAGTAACCTCGCGCCGGGATTTCTTGAGAGCAAGACTATGCTCAATCTCGACTCCGAAGAGGAAGGCTCCATCTACGTCGGCTGTGCCGGGGGGAGAGACACCACCTCGACGTGGAAGCTCGCCGTTGACAATGCGCCACGGGATACGGTGGCCGCGACTCTTTCGGTCAAAGGACTCAAAGGCGGACATTCGGGGTTGGAGATCGACAAAGGACGCGGTAATGCCATCAAGATCCTGAATCGCGCTTTGTTGCAGTTGGAAAGACTCGGCACACGTGTCTCGTCCATCGAAGGGGGCAACAAACACAACGCTATTCCGCGAGAAGCCGAAGCGGTGGTCTTTATCCCGAAACGGAAATGGAAGGCTGCCGGCGCAATGATTGAACAGTTCAATGCCACCGCGCGGGCAGAGCTTGCAACCGTTGATCCTGACCTAAGCGTTTCTCTCTCCCCAACGCAGATGAAAAAAGGAAAGGTGCTGAAGCCGAAACTTCAGAACCAGATTCTCAAGACAATTGCTGGACTTCCACACGGCGTGATCAAGATGAGCGCGGATATTCCCGGACTTGTTGAGACCTCCACGAATGTGGCCGTCATCCGTACGGAAAGGAGCAAGGTCGTCCTCGTCACCAGCCAGCGCAGCTCCGTGATGAGCGAACTCGATGAGATTCAGCAATCCGTTGCGGCGGTTTCCGAGCTGGGCGGCGCCGCCGTCAAAACAGGCGACGGCTATCCCGGCTGGAAGCCCAATCTTGATTCCGAGATTCTCCAGATCGCGAAGCAGACCTACAAGCAACTCTACGGCAAAGAGCCGGAGATCAAAGCCATTCATGCCGGCCTTGAATGCGGCATCATCGGTGAGAAGATGAAGGGAATGGACATGATCTCCTTCGGCCCCACGCTCGAAGGCGTGCACTCACCCGACGAGAAAATTTACATTGACACGGTAGAGAAGTTCTGGAATTTCTTGCTGGCGGTCTTGAAGAATGTCAACTGAGACCGGCACTTGTTTCCGTATCACAGAACCACGAAAATAGTCGCTCCGTGAGAGGTCCTGTTTTCACAGACATCGCCTGACGAATGACGTTCGTTCCCACCCTCGATCACTCTCGTCCCGAGCCACCGCGCGCCTACCGGTGGCTTGTTCTCCTCATTATCAGCTTGCCGATGTTCGGCAACTACTACATCTATGACAGCATCAATCCGCTGACGGACATCTTTCAGCAACAATTAGGGTTCTCAGATTCACAAATAGGATGGCTGAATTCCAGCTACAGCGTTGCCGCCGTGATTACCCTTCTGCTGGGCGGCATCATCATTGACCGCCTGGGGGTGAAGAAGGCGATCCTCTTATTCTCTGCTATCTGTGCTGTCGCAGCGCTTCTGAGCGCCGTCAGCGATAGCTTTGTCA
This sequence comes from uncultured Chitinophagales bacterium, assembly GCA_964539775.1. Classification (GTDB taxonomy): domain Bacteria; phylum Bacteroidota; class Ignavibacteria; order UBA10030; family UBA6906; genus CAADGV01. Next base: position 12,878 of record CAZIKE010000033.1, on the reverse strand, counting down.
CGATTGTTGTCGGTCGCACGGTGTTGGGACTGGGTGCAGAGTCGCTGATCGTGGCGGTGACGACTGCGCTTGCCAAGTGGTTCAAGGGGAAGGAATTGAGTTTTGCCTTCGGCGTCAACCTGCTGATTGCCCGGCTTGCATCGGTGGCAGCCGACAACTCGCCGACGTGGGCGAGTTTTGCATTCTATCCCAACGGTCCTGCTGCACCGCCATCGTGGCAAGGCCCACTGTGGCTTGCGTTTGGTGCCGGACTCGTTTGCGTCATCAGCGCTGCGACATACTGGTGGATGGAGAGCTTTGCTACGCAACGCTACCAACTTGGCAAGGCAGGTGCAGTGGACAAACTGGAGATTGGCGCAGGCATGTTCAAGTACAGCAAGTCGTACTGGTTCATCGTCGGTCTGTGCTTTACGTTCTACTCCGCCATCTTTCCCTTCCGGACGTTTGCGGTCAAATTTTTCCAGCACACGCATGCAATATCATTGCAGGAGGCGGGCTTCTTCAACAGTCTGCTGCCGCTCTCGGCGATGGTGGCAACGCCGCTCTTCGGTTTGCTGGTGGATCGCGTGGGCAAGCGCGCGTTGTTCATGCTCTTTGGCACGCTACTGCTGTTTCCCGTCTACCTGCTGATGCTGAACCCCGGTATTACACTCTGGCTTCCGACGGTGATGATGGGGATTGCCTTCTCGCTCATTCCGGCGGTGATGTGGCCTTCGGTTGCCTACATTGTTGATGAACGTCGCCTGGGCACGGCCTACGCGTTGATGACGCTGATTCAGCAAGTCGGTTTCTTTGCCTTCAATTGGCTCATCGGTGCTGCCAACGACTCGCAGATGGCAAGTGCCGAGCATCCCGGTGGCTATGCTCTGGGCATGTATCTGTTTTCGTTCCTCGGCTTTCTGGGACTGCTCTTCTCCGTTCTTTTGCGGCGCAGTGAGACCGGTCCGGGCGGCCATGGATTGGAAACCATCACGGTCAAGTCATCTCACGCACCGTCATGAAAGCGAGTTCGAAGGAAAGGTGCGTCGTGAGGATCATCCTTCCGTGCATGCAGTGCATTCTCCTTTTCCTCTCCTCTTGCACCGTACAGCAGGAACCGAAGCACTTGCACGAGATTCAATCTTTGAAGGGAAAGACGATGCAGGATGTTGTGCTTCTGCTCGGCTCTCCCCGCGTCGTTGATTCATCTGCGTCGGCGACTGAGCGCATCTGGGGGTACTATCAGGTGATGGTCCGCTCCGATGCAAACGTCTCGCCTCGCCAGCGCACTGTCCTGATCGTATTCAGCAGACATGACACTTCTTTCGTCGTGGAGGAAGTGAGGATTCCGTAAGTCGGCCCGACCTCTTACATCCGTCCTTCAAAATTCTTACCTTTATCAATCAAAGATGTTCTTTTTTTTGTGGGGAGAAGATGCCCGAGCGACTCCATCAACGACATTTCACACTTGAGGAAGCCCGTAGCGAGCTTACCAGCGTTCACGCACTTGCGAGCAAGATTGTGGAACTCAAACGTCAACTCGATGCCAAGGGCTGGGACGTCTATCGCCACTCGTATTTTGGGGGGATGGGACCCAATGGTGACGGCTCATTCCCGCAGGAGGTGGAGACATTGGTTGAAATCGTTCGGGGACTCGAAGCACGGGGTATTCTCGTGAAGGGGCTCGATCAAGGACTTATCGACTTTCCTCATATCCGTTCGAATGGAGAAGAGGTCTATCTGTGTTGGAAAGTTGGGGAGAACGACATCGCCTATTGGCATAGAATCGATGACGGCTATGCAGGCCGCCGAAGCATTAAGGAATTGTAAACTCTTTTCTTAAACCACGATAGTGGCGACATCGTCCAATCTGTGACCAATCCCGAATCGGAACGTTCGGCGCAGGTCTTACGTTGGTTAGACATTGGCTGAGGTTCTCATGAAAAAAAAATGGCTTTGGCTCGCTGTCGGTGCGGTCGTTGTCCTCGGTGGCGGGTTCCTCTTGTTGAACAATGGAAACAGTGACAGGATCACGTATCGAACGGCAAAGGCCGATCGCGGAGACATTGCCGTCCTGATCAGTGCGACCGGGACGTTGCAGGCAGTAACGACCGTGGAAGTTGGCTCGCAAGTCTCCGGCACCATCGCCAAGCTGTATGCGGATTTCAACATGCGGGTCAAGAAGGGACAACTGCTAGCGCAACTCGATCCGACGTTTTTGCAGGCAACCGTGAACGAACAACGCGCGAACGTGGACCGAGCAAGGGCACAGGTCAACGAAGCACAGCGCAACTTCAACCGGACATCGGATCTCTTTGCCAAGGCGCTTGTCTCGCAAGCGGACATGGATGCCGCAACAACCGCACTCGAATCCGCCAAGGCGAGTCTTGCTCAGGCACAGGCGGCGCTCGATCGTGCGCTCGTGAACCTACGCTATGCAACCATCAAAGCCCCGATCAGTGGCGTGGTCATCTCGCGTGATGTGGATGTGGGACAGACCGTTGCGGCAAGTTTGCAAGCGCCGAAGCTCTTCACCATCGCGCAGGACCTGCGCAAGATGCAGGTGCAGGCAAGCGTGGATGAGGCGGACATCGGGAATGTACAGGTGGGTCAGACGGTCACGTTCCGCGTTGACGCTTATCCGGAGTTGACCTTCAAGGGCATCGTCAGTCAAATCCGCCTTGCTCCGGTCATTACGCAGAATGTCGTTACCTACACCGTCATCATTGACGTAGACAACGCCGAGTTGAAACTGATGCCGGGGATGACCGCAACGGTATCCATCGAGGTTGCGAGCAAAGAAGACGTGCTGCGCGTTCCGGTTCAAGCAGTCCGCTTCACTCCACCACCCGACGTGCTTGCGGCACTTGCTGCTGATACAACGGGCGGAGAACGACGACACCCATCTCAGCGGAGACAAGGGAACGGCGTGCAGGAGGGCGCTCGGCCGCGGATGATGCGTTCCTCCGAGGAGCGGGCACGCATTTGGGTGTTAAAGGAGGGGAGGCCTCTTCCACGATTCATCCATCGCGGCCTCCAGAATGCAACGCATGTTGAGGTTGTGCGAGGTGATGTGAGAGAAGGAGATGATGTGATTGTCGGTGTGACCGGCGGTTCGCAAACGCAGGCGGCAACGGGACAAACCAACCCATTCGCTCCGCGATTCCCGGGCGGCGGCGGACGGCGAGGCGGGTTCTAAATCACGCACGTCAACCGAAGGGTTGAAGCTCATGAGATTTTTCGAAACAATCAGCATAGCGATCGACTCGCTGCTCCGGCATAAGATGCGAGCGCTGCTCACGATGCTCGGCATCATCATTGGTGTCGGGGCAGTTATCGCAATGGTAGCCGTGGGGCAGGGGGCGCAGTCTGCCGTCGAAGCGCAAATTGCCAGTCTCGGCTCTAATGTCCTTATCGTTTTCCCCGGAGCGACGTCGCAGGGTGGTGTAAGTTTCGGAGCCGGCACGGCCCAGACCTTAACGCTTGCAGACGTTGAAGCCATCCGGACTCAATGCCCGGCGGTCGCTGCTGTCTCTCCGGTGAACCGCATCACGCGCCAGGTGATCGCCGGGAATCTCAACTGGAGTACGTCCATTCAAGGAGCGAACACGGATTTCTTCCGCATTCGCGAGTGGCGCGTCGAGCTGGGCGAGCCGTTCACTGAGCAGGACGTGCGCGCCGCAACCAAAGTCTGTGTAATCGGCAAGACGGTCGCCGACAGGCTTTTCCCCGACGGCGATCCGGTGGGTGCAACGCTTCGCATTCAAAAGCTTCCGTTTAAGGTGCTCGGGGTGCTTGCACCGAAAGGACAGAATGCGATGGGGATGGATCAGGACGATCTCATCATCGCCCCGTTTTCTACCGTACAGAGAAAACTGCAGGGCGTGGATTTTGTCGGCACGATTCAAATGTCCGCAGTAACGAAGATGCAGATCCCCGAAGCCCAAGAACAGGTCACCGAACTGCTGCGCATCCGTCATCGCCTTGCCGAGTGGCAAGACAACGACTTCACCATTCGTAATCAGTCCGACATCGCTGCTGCTGCAACCGCGACATCGAGCTTCATGACGATCCTGCTGGGCAGCATCGCGTTCCTCTCGCTTGTGGTGGGAGGGATCGGCATCATGAACATCATGCTTGTCTCCGTGCAAGAACGGACGAGGGAGATCGGCATCCGCATGTCCGTTGGAGCGCGGCGCCAGGACATCCTCCAGCAATTCCTGATCGAGGCGTTGATGCTCAGCATCATCGGCGGGCTCATCGGCATCGGAATCGGAGTTGCAAGTTCCGGCATCATCTCGAAGTTTGCAGGGTGGCCCGTGTTTATCTCGCCGGAAGCCGTCGGGATGGCGTTTTTCTTCTCGGGCTTTGTTGGAGTCTTTTTTGGATTTTACCCTGCCAAGAAAGCGGCGGCGCTCAGTCCGATAGAAGCGCTGAGGTATGAATGACGGAACGATGGGTGTATTGAGTGATGAGTGCAGAAAGCATCTTCACGCTGGTCTCTGATTTCACACCGAGCGGCGATCAACCCGAAGCGATCCGCCAATTGACCGAGGGCGTCCTGCGCGGCGACAAGTACCAAACGCTGCTGGGCGTGACCGGCAGCGGCAAGACGTTTACCATTTCGAACGTCATTGCCAACGTGAACAAGCCGGTGCTTGTCATGTCGCACAACAAGACGCTTGCGGCGCAGCTGTACGGCGAGTTCAAGAGTTTCTTCCCCCACGATAGGGTTGAGTTCTTCATCAGCTACTACGACTACTATCAACCGGAGGCATACGTTCCGAGCTCGGACACCTACATTGCCAAGGATGCTTCCATCAACGACGAAATTGACCGGCTCCGGCTGCGAGCAACGAGTGCGCTGCTGAGTGGAGACAGGAACGTGATTGTGGTCGCGTCGGTCAGTTGCATCTACGGCATCGGCGCGCCGGATGAGTGGGCGAGCCAGATTGTCGTCATCCGGAAAGGCGAGAGGATGGAGCGGAACGAGTTTCTTCGCAAACTCCTCAATATTTTTTATGTACGAAATGATTTCGAGTTCGCCCGCGGAACGATGCGTGTGCGCGGCGATGTGGTCGAGGTGATTCCAGCCTATGAAAACGAAGAAGCCGTCCGGGTGGAGTTCTTCGGAGATGTGATTGAGCGAATCTCCTACATCAACAAGACCAACGGGCAAGTGCTCGCAGAAACAGACTACGAAGTGATCTATCCGGCGAAGCAGTTTGTCACATCCAGGGAAACGCTTGAACGGGCGTTCCGGGGGATCGAGGAGGAGTTGGAAGAAAGGCTTGCTGAGCTTCGTACCGCGGGAAAACTGGTGGAAGCGCAGCGACTTGAACAGCGCACAAGGTTTGATCTGGAGATGATGCGTGAGGTGGGGTACTGTTCAGGTATCGAAAACTACTCGCGGCACATTGCCGGCAGACCGCCGGGGTCACGTCCGGCCTGTCTGTTCGACTACTTCCCTGACGACTACTTGCTGGTGATTGATGAATCGCATGTCACCGTACCGCAAATTGCCGGCATGTATCACGGCGACCGGTCGCGCAAGCTGACACTGGTGGAGTACGGTTTCCGCCTCCCCTCGGCGTTGGACAATCGCCCCCTGACGTTTGAGGAGTGGGAACAGATGGTGGATCAGGTCATTTTTGTGAGTGCAACACCCGGCGAGTACGAGCTGCAAAAGTGCAAAGGTGTAGTGGTTGAACAACTTATTCGCCCTACCGGACTTGTTGACCCCGAAGTGGAGGTTCGTCCCGTCAAGAATCAAATTGACGATCTCATTGCGGAGATCCGGGCGCGTGCAGAGCGAAAGGAACGCGTTCTCGTTACCACGCTGACCAAGCGCATGGCAGAGGACCTGACCGACTATCTCACGGAGATCGGCGTGAAGGTTCGCTACATCCACTCTGAGGTCGACGCACTGGAACGAGTGGAGATTCTTCGGGACTTGCGCTTAGGGGACTTCGACGTGTTGGTGGGGGTGAACCTGCTGCGCGAGGGGCTGGACTTGCCGGAGGTTTCGCTTGTTGCCATCCTCGATGCGGACAAGGAGGGATTCCTGCGCTCGGAGAAATCCCTCATCCAAACAGCAGGTCGCACGGCACGCAACGTGAATGGGCGTGTCATTCTTTACGCTGATACGATTACCGGCTCTATGCAGCGCATGCTGGAAGAAACATCCCGGCGCCGCGAGAAGCAGCTTCTCTACAACAAAGAACACGGCATCACGGCGAAGACCGTGTACAAAACCGTTCACGAAGTGCTTGCGGCCACCGCTGTTGCGGATGTGAAAGCAGAGCGTGACGCACGCCGCGACCGGCAGAAAATGCCCGTCGTTGCCGAAAGCGTCGTCCGCTATCTGACCGCTGAACAGCGGAAGGACCTGGTTGAGGAGTTGCGCGCTGAGATGATGAAGGCGGCGAAAGACCTGGAGTTCGAGAGAGCCGCCCAGCTTCGTGACGAGATTGCCCGGCTTGAGGCCGTGCCCTCAAAAAAAACAAGGCGAACCTGAGCGCACGGCTGCACGGTTTCTCACCAACCTCTACCCCTACTTACGAAGGCGTGCATTCTGTTTCCGCAAGCGATTCATATCGTCCGTTCTGTCGTCCGCCCGTTGATCGAGTTTGTGTACCCGCCCGTGTGTCTCGCTTGCGAGTGTTTCCTTCCCGATTCCTCATCACACGTTTGTGCCGGTTGTTGGAGAGCGGTCCGGAGAATCCAGCGCGGCGATGCGCTATACAACGAGATGCGGGAGCGCCTTCTTGCACAGGGTCTCATCGCCGACCTCGCTTCGGCCTTCTACTTCGAGAAGGAAGGTACACTGCAAACGCTCATTCATCAGTTGAAGTACAATGAGACGCCTATCATTGGCGTGGAGTTAGGCAAACACCTTGCAGGAGCGATGGCTGGTTTGTGGGGAAAGCTTCCGCAGGCAGGCATTGTACCGGTCCCGCTCCACCCAGCGAAGGAACGCGAGCGCGGGTATAATCAAAGCGTGTGTATTGCAAAAGGGATGCATACCGTTACCGGATTGCCTGTCCATCCACGCCTGTTGCGGCGAAGGAAGAACACCGCATCGCAGACGCAGCTCAATCGTGCAGAGCGTCTCGACAATGTGCACGATGCCTTCGAGCTTGCGCGTGGTGCGGTTGTCGAGGAGGCGTCGTTCATTCTTGTTGACGACGTCATTACGACAGGCGCAACCATTGAGGCATGCGCACGTGTGCTCAAGCACTGCGGGGCGGCGAAGGTGTTCGCGGCTTCTCTTGCGCTTGCATCATACTCGCCGGAAGGAGAGGGGTAAGGCTGTCTTCAATCTGTGTACGTTTGTTTGCAATTCAAAGCATTTCTTGGTAGATTGACGAGGGTTTTTCATAGCATGTTGTGTTTTTTTTCTTTCTGGTACGATAGGGTTCCCCTTTGTTCAGTTTCCTGGAGGTAGTTCATGGCTGTTACAATCGGTATCAATGGGTTTGGACGGATTGGACGACTCGTCTTTCGCCGCTTGATGCAAACCGGCGGGTTTGACGTTGCAGCGATCAACGACATCACAGATGCGCAAACACTCGCCTACTTGTTGAAGTACGACTCTATCCACGGCAAGTATAAGGGCGATGTACGCGCGGAAGGCGATTGTATTGTTGTTGACGGGAAGAAGTTCAGAGTTCTCGCAGAAAAAGATCCGGCAAAACTTCCTTGGAAAGAGTTAGGCGTCGAGGTGGTTATTGAGGGGACAGGCATCTTCACGAGCCGGGAGAAGTTGAACCTGCACATTCAAGCAGGTGCGAGGAAAGTGCTGCTGACGGCTCCGGCGAAGGACGAGATTGACGCAACGGTTGTGCTCGGCGTGAACGACCACATCCTCACCGGGAAAGAGCAATTCGTTTCCAATGCCTCGTGTACCACGAACTGCCTCGCACCCATGGTGCATGTTCTTCACAAGAGCTTCGGCGTCGAGAGCGGTTTCATGACGACGGTTCACTCGTACACGAACGACCAGCGGTTGCTGGATTTGCCGCACAAGGATCTGCGACGCGCCCGCGCGGCGGCGCTTTCCATCATTCCCACAACCACCGGTGCCGCGCGAACCGTCGGCAAAGTCATTCCCGAACTCAAAGGCAAACTGGATGGTCACTCGCTTCGTGTACCGACTCCCGATGCATCCATCACCGACTTCGTGTGCACACTGAAGAAGCCCGTCACAAAAGAGGAAGTCAACGCAGCGTTGAAGCATGCATGCGAGACGTCCATGAAGGGCATCATGCAGTACACGGAGGATGAAATCGTATCCGCTGATATCATCGGCAATGAGCATTCCTGCATTGTGGACGCAAAGCTGACGATGGCGTATGGGAATACGGTGAAAGTGTTCGGCTGGTACGATAACGAGTGGGGGTTCTCATGCCGTGTCGTTGATTTGTTGAAGAAGATTGCATAGAGATCGCTTCGTGCCTGTATCCGTATCCCGTGTTGTGTCTGGACGGGAGATGCCCGCATCGATGCGGGCTTTTCTTTCGTTGACTGGAGATCCTGAGCATGCAAACAAAAACGATAGATGATGTTGATCTCAAGGGGAAGAAAGTCCTCGTCCGCGTCGATTTCAATGTTCCGATGACGGATGACCTGAAGATCGCCGACGACAAGCGCATCGTCGAATCCCTTCCTACCATCAGAAAAATCCTGGATGCAGGAGGGATCCCGATTTTGATGAGTCACTTAGGCCGGCCCAAAGGTGGGCCAAGCCCGGAGTTTTCGCTGAGACCTGTTGCCCGCCATCTGGGCACGCTTCTCAGCACCACCGTGTTGTTTGCCGACGATTGCGTTGGCGAGGAAACACGCGTAATGGTTGCAAGCCTGAAGCCCGGCGACATTCTGTTGTTGGAAAATCTGCGTTTTCATCCCGAGGAAGAGAAGAACGATCCGGTGTTTGCCAAGGAGCTTGCTTCCTACGGCGACGTGTACGTGAACGACGCCTTCGGTACAGCCCATCGCGCTCATGCCTCCACGGAAGGTGTCACGAAATTCATCAAGCCATGTGTCGCCGGCTACTTGATGAAAAAAGAGATCGAGTATCTTACCCAAGCTGTGGGTAATCCCAGGAGGCCGTATGTGGCCATCCTCGGTGGCGCAAAGATCTCCGGCAAAATCGACGTCATCCAGAACCTCCTGCCCAAAGTGGACGTGCTCGTCATCGGTGGCGGTATGGCGTTCACGTTTTTCCGCGCTCAGGAGATGGAGGTGGGCGACTCCCTCGTGGAGGAGGAGAAGATTCCTCTTGCAAAGAGATTGTTGGATGAGATCAAAAGCTCGAACCGTCGAGTAATCCTGCCGGTGGATTGCGTCGTGGCCGACAAATTCGACAACAACGCACAGCGAAGGACTGTGCCGGTGACTAAGATTCCAGCGGGCTGGCGTGGATTGGACATTGGTCCTGAGACAATTCAACTCATCGGCCTTGCTGTCAAGAGTGCGAAGACGGTTGTGTGGAACGGACCGATGGGGGTGTTTGAGATGAGCAACTTTGCCAACGGGACGTTAGAGGTGGCGAAGCTGCTCGCGGAAGCAACACGCAATGGTGCGACGACGATTGTGGGTGGGGGCGATTCAGCGGCAGCGGTTGCTCAAATGGGATTTGAGACGGCAATCTCTCACGTCTCGACAGGCGGTGGCGCGTCACTGGAGTTTCTGGAGGGAAAGCAGTTACCCGGCATTCTTGCTCTCGATCAACAATAACGGCGAACCATTACTCGTGCATCGTTGTTCCAACTAACGGCACGACGATGCTCTGTTTGAAACTTATGTCATTTTCCCGTTCAACATACGGCGGCGGCGGTCGGTACTATCGGCCGAGTTTCTTCGGCGGGTTTTCCTTTTTTCCACCCGTTATCAAAACTTTGCTGATCAGCAACACTGCCATCTGGCTGCTGACGGATTTCTTTCCGTTCAGCATTGACGGCGTGCCGATCAACAGTGTGACCACGCATTTCTTCGCGCTCTGGCCTTGGGGATCGGGACTCTTCTGGCCGTGGCAGTTGGCGACGTACATGTTCCTCCACGGCGGGTTCGGCCACCTCTTCTTCAACATGCTTGCACTCTGGATGTTCGGCATGGAGCTGGAGAACTTGTGGGGATCGAAACGCTTTCTCACGTACTATCTTGTCTGCGGACTTGGAGCTGGAGTCGCCAACGTGATCGTCCCGGCACTGCTGGGACCGGGTGCGCCGACCGTGGGCGCTTCGGGTGCCGTGTTCGGCGTGCTGGTCGCGTTCGGCATGCTGTTCCCTGATCGTCCCATCTACATCTATTTTCTGCTTCCCATTAGAGCAAAGTACTTTGTCACGGCGTACATTGTGCTGGAGTTGTTCTACGGTGTATGGGGGATGCAGTCGGGCGTTGCGCACTTCGCCCATCTTGGCGGCGCGGCAGTCGGCTTTGTGCTGACAATGATGACGATGAAAGGCTACTCGATTTCCGATCTTTGGAAGAAGATGCAAGGAGAGCCGGATTTCTTCCCTCGGCGACGGACAGGAAAACTGATGGATGATGAAATCCATGATGCGAGATTCTTCGATATCAAGACCGGCCAACGCAGGGAGGATGAAGTGGATCAGGAAGTGATCGACGCGATTCTTGACAAGATCAACACCAGCGGTTACCAAAGCTTGACCGATGAAGAGAAAAGAATTTTGAACGAAGCAAGTAGGAAGATTCACTGAGAAAAGGTATGGAAATTCCCGTATTGCATATGGCGGATCAGCCGCCGGTCGTGCCGCATCCGACGTATCGGGTCGGCATGCGGCGGCACACGCGACAGGTCTCGATTGGCGGCATCAAAGTGGGCGGCGGCGCGCCAATCTCTGTTCAAACAATGACGAAAACGAAAACAAGCGACGTTGCCGGAACGTTGAAGCAAATCCGCGACGCCGCCGAGGCGGGATGCGATATCGTCCGTGTGACGGTCAACGACAAGGAGGCCGCCGAGGCGATGCGCGAGATCGTGCGACAGTCGCCCATCCCCATTGTTGCCGACATCCACTTCAATCATATCTTTGCGCTGAAAGCAATCGAAGCCGGCGTGGCAAAGGTACGGATCAACCCCGGAAACATCGGTGCCAGGAAGCGCATTTACGACGTGCTGAGCGCGGCCAAGGACAAGGGCATTCCCATTCGCATTGGCGTGAACTCGGGGTCGTTGGAAGAAGACATTCTGCAGAAGCACGGCTATCCGACCGCCGAAGCGTTGTACGAGAGCGCCATGCGACACGTCGGCATTTGCGATGAGTTCGGATTCCGAGATGTCATCGTTTCCGTCAAATCCACCGACGTACGATTGATGATCGAGGCGTATCGTCTTGTGGCACAACGTACGGACCTTCCCCTGCACCTCGGTGTTACGGAAGCAGGGACAACACGGGTTGGCACCATCAAGTCTGCCGTCGGCATCGGAACACTCCTTGCCGAAGGTATCGGCGACACGATTCGCGTGTCGTTGACGGACGACCCGGTGAAGGAAGTGGAAGTCGGGAAAGAGATTCTTCGCTCGCTCGGACTTGCATCGCGCAACGTCGAACTAATTGCCTGTCCCACGTGTGGCAGACTGGAGGTGGATCTCTTCGGCATTATGGCCGAGTTGGAGAAGCGGCTCGAAGGCGTAAAAAAGCCGGTAAAGATCGCTGTCCTCGGCTGCGTCGTGAACGGGCCTGGCGAAGCAAGCGAGGCCGATATCGGCATTGCAGCGGGGAAAGGTGTCGGCATTCTGTATCGAAAGGGGGAAGTCGTCAGGAAGGTAAAGGAATCCGAGATTGTTGACGTGATCGTGGAAGAGGTAAAGAACTTCCAGCCGGACGCATCGTCGTAGCACATATATGCACGATCGCTGAACCGCCGGGCGAACACTCGTTTCCAATGTCAAACGCAGAGGTCGTCGGAACTCGTGACCGCATAGTTGCCGACGAACCTCCCACATCAGCCTTTCGTCACTCTGTTATGCTCATCCGGTTTTGAACAGCGCTGCGAACATTCCCATCATCACCGTCGGCATTTGCTCGGGATCCGAACTTCGGTTCACACTTCATGGGAGCTTTGCCCTCTCCACCATTCCCGGTATCTTCAGCGGCGCATGCCATGCGCGGTGTTCGGATGAACTGATTGCCGTAGAACATGAGGGTCTTGTCCTTGCCGCTGCGCCTGAAATGCTCTTTACGCCCGTTGAGCGTCATGCATCGTTCACACTGAGCGATGTTGTCATCGGCATCCAGTTTCACTGGCAGCAGACGGAGGATCAACAGTTCGTCGGCGCTTTGAAGCTCGTTCGATCCGGAAATGCGATCGTTGCTGTGAATGTTGTTGGCATCGAGGACTACCTGACGAGCGTGATTTCATCGGAGATGAGTGCGAACGCCTCGCCGGCTTTGTTGCGGGCACACGCAATCACCTCGCGCAGCTGGCTCCTTGCGCAGGTAGAGCTGTCGAGATCGGAGAAGGGTAGGGGAAAGCCTTCGTCATGTAATGAAACCGCAACGAGCCGCATCCGCTGGTACGACCGTGAGGACCACGAGCTTTTCGACGTCTGTGCAGATGACCACTGCCAACGCTATCACGGCATCACGAAGGCATACACGCCTGCGGTGAAGCAAGCCGTTGATGCGACCCGCGGCACTGTGCTGACGTATGAGGGGAAGGTATGCGATGCGCGGTTCTCCAAATGCTGCGGCGGCGTGACGGAGCGATTCGAAAACGTCTGGGAACCTCTTCCGCATCCGTATCTCACAGCCGTGGTGGATGCGCCGACGGCGCTGCCCGATCTCCCCTTGCCTCTCGAAGACAACCGCAACGCCGAAGCGTGGATCCGTCAGACGCCACCGGTGTTGCGGTTGTCTTCGAGAGGCAAGGGG
>CAZIKE010000032.1:0-30692 GCA_964539775.1 uncultured Chitinophagales bacterium | reverse complement strand
CTCATCGCGGAAAGCCCCGATGGCCAGGGGAAGGAATTGCTCCTGTTGAAGTTGGGGGAGAAGCAGATTGCAGCGGGGGATATTGCTGCTGCGGCCGCCACCATGGATTCGTTGAAGAAGAACTATCCCCGCACGCTCATGGCCGAACGCCACGGGAATCTGCAGAAGAAACTCCTCGAACCGCGTGAGCTGAAGATCGGCCTGCTTCTTCCGTTGATGAAACGTGCGGAACCACCGGCTGCGAAAGAGCGTGAGGTGGGTGTTGAGCTGTATGAAGGGATTCACCTTGCGTATGAAGAGTTCCTTCAGCGAGGCAGGGTCGGGCGGGCGGTGAGTTTGGAGGTGAAAGACAGCGAGCGTGAATCGTCTGTGGCCGTGGCAGCGGTGAAAGAGCTTTGTGCCGATCCTGCCGTCATTGGTATCATTGGTCCACCGTTTTCGAACACGGCCTTTGCCGTCGCCTATCACGTGAACACCAACGGAGTTCCCTTGGTGACGCCGACGGCGAACGCAAACGGCATCGCAGCTACGGGGCCGTATGTGTTTCAGGCAAACCCCGACTTTCAGGCGCGGGCGCGGGCAATGGCACAGTACGCGGTGCGGAAGCTACATCTCCTCCGTCTCGCTATCCTTTCTCCCAACGAAACGAATAGTAAGCTGATGGCTGAGGCCTTTGCGGCAGAGGTGCGGCGCTTGGGGGGCACGGTGGTGGCAACCGAGTTCTATGAACCCGGCGCCACAAATCTGATGAACCAGTTGGTGGGGTTGCGCAAGAGTGGAAATGAGATTGGCGCGCAGCCGTTTCTGTTTTTCGGCACATCCGTAAACAGAAGAGAGATCACGAGACTGGCGCGTCTTGGCGTTTCTCCCAAGCTTCTCGATTCGCTGTTGGCCGTGAAAGCAGTAGTGAATGCGACGTGGCTCCTGGGCGAACATGCGCGCACGTTGCTCGACGCCGAAGGCATTCCGCATCGGGTCGGCGACCCGCGGGTAGATAGCCTGGAGCGGCCCGTCACAGCCATTCAAGGACTGTACTGCCCTATTTCCTCTCCGGATGAAATTGGGATCGTCTCCTCGCAAGTGGCGTTTTCGAATCTCCAGACGAAACTCCTTGGCTCGGGTGAGTGGAACAATGAACGGGAGTTAAACGCTCACCGCCGTTATTGTGACGGCGTCGTGTTTGAAGCGGACAGCTATATCGACGCAGCGGACACCGCCTACGTCGGCTTTGCGCGACGGTTCACGAGGCGGTTCGGAAAACGGCCCGGCCGCAATGCTATGTTTGGGTACGATGTCGGAACGGTGGTCTTCTCACTTCTCGACCAAGGCGCGCTCAGTCGTGTGCAGTTGCGCGACGCGCTTGCGGCACTGCCTACCGTACAGACGCTTCATGGCAAACTCTCCTTCGGCGCGCGGCGCGTCAACCCCTGGCTGTATATTCTTGAGTACTCGGATGGAGCGCTCCGGCGCGTCGACGAGCTGACGACCGAACAACCATGAGCATGCGATGAGCTCCGATGCCGACAAGCTCCGTGAACCCTCCCCGCATCACGCCAGGATCAAGGACTGGCCAGCCGACGAGCGGCCGCGTGAGAAGTTGCTGAAACGCGGTGCACACGCGCTGAGCGATGCCGAGCTCCTTGCCATCCTCGTTCGTACTGGCACAGGCAGAATGACAGCGCTCGACCTCGCGCGCAAGATCATCACGCAAGAGAAGAGCCTTTTAGGGATAGCAAAGAAAAGTGCACAGGAACTCATGCGACTGAAAGGCATCGGACAGGCGAAGGCTGTAGAATTGCTTGCGGCTTTTGAAATCGGACGGCGTGTGCAAGGCGCGAGTCCGGAGGAGGCCGTCATCATCCGGTCGCCTGAGGACGCTGCGCAGCGCGTGGTGCCGATGCTGCGCGACAAGCCGCACGAAGTGTTTATCGTTCTTCTGCTCGATGCGAAGAACGGACTGAAGCATGAACAAGAATTAACCGTCGGCACGTTGAACGCCAGTCTCGTCCACCCCCGCGAGGTGTTCAAGCTTGCCATTGACCATCGGGCCGCATCGGTGATCGTGGCGCACAACCATCCCAGCGGCAATCCCGAGCCAAGTGCCGAGGATATCTCCGTTACGCGACAGCTCGTTGATGCGGGGAAAGTCGTCGGAATACCGTTGCACGACCACTTGATTGTGGCCGGGGAGTCGTTCACCAGCCTCGCAGAGCGAGGCCTTGTGTAGCTATGCATGTGACGGTTTTTGAATTGACATAACCCCTGTTTTTTGTTATACTTGATGTGCCTCTGGTGGCGCCAAGATTTTGAGATGTTTCTCCCCACATATCATTAGGAGGGTTATGCAATGAACAAACGACAGGTACGCATTGGGATCGTTTCTTTCGTCATTGCTGCCTCGTTCCTCCTCGCCGGATGCTCGTCAAGCCCGAGCGAAGAGCAGATGCGACAGCTTGATGAGTTGAAACAAGAACATGCTGCACTACAGCGCGAGGTTTCTCAGAAAGAGGAACAAAAGGCTGCGCTCGAGCGCGAGGTTGCAGCAAAGAATGCGAAGATCAAGAAGTGTAACGACGACAAACAAGTCGTCCAGTCACGGCTGAGCAAGTAACCGACTCTGTAAAGAAATTTCCCCATAAGGAGAACGAAGATGAAAACGCAACGCAAGGTATTCCTGGTCATCGCGATCTCATCGCTCCTCTTTGCAGTCGGTTCCGCGCAAGAGAAGATGACAAAGGATGACTGGCAACGAGAAGTAAATCGCTACACGCAAATGAAGACTGACTTGCAGGTAAAGGTGGCCGAGTTGAACCGGCAGATCGAAGCGCTGCAGAACGAATCGACCAAGCTGGATGCAGACTACACGCGGTGCAAGGATGAGCTGTACGCTATGGTCGGCTCCAATGCGCAGGAGGCTGCTGCTTTCGCCGCGGAGATCGAGGCGGCAGAGAATAAGGCCAACGAACTCTTACGCCTGTCTGACGCCGAGTTGCTCCAACGAAGCTCGGAGGTGAACGACCTCGCCGCGAAGGCGAAAGGATTCCGGAACAATAGGCTCTCGCTCCTGCCCGAGTTCTCGGAGAGGCTCGACGCACTCGATCAGAAAGTGGAGAGCTTGCTACGAGCACTTGGCGGCGCGGAAAAAACCTACACTGTGGGAACCTGGGCGCGCGACAGAGACTGTCTCTGGAACATTGCAAAGAAGAAGGATATCTACAACAATGCCTGGCTGTGGCCCAAGATCTGGATGGGAAACAAGGATAAGATTCGGAATCCCGACCTGATCTATCCCGGACAGAAGTTGAGAGTGCCCTCGGGCAATGCATTGACCGCCGAAGAGAAGGCAGCCGCACGGCGCCATTACTCGAAGAATTGACGCGAAGCAGTTTTCCATTCGTTATCGTGAGGATACACGACAGCCCTCTTCCCGACATGCAAGCGGGGAAGGGGGTTTTCGTTTTTCTCAAGAAACTTCTTGACTTGAACAACTGACGGAGCAGTAAGAGGAAGGTGGTAGAAAAGAAGATTCGTCTGGATGGTGTCGACACATTCGCCCTGCTGGGGTTGAATGACGCGAATCTGCAAATCCTGGAAAACCGGTTCGACGCCAACATTTTTGTTCGGGGGGGATCGCTGACGCTGCGCGGCAGCCAGGCCGAGTTGGAGCAAATCGAGCGAGTGATCAAGGAGCTGATGTTCCTCCTCAACAAGAACGGAACCCTCACCACCAATGACGTGGAAACGGTCATCGACTTGGTGACGGCCAACGGCGACCCGGCGCTTCCCAAAGCCGTCGCGGCATCGCTCTCGCGCGATGAACTCGACACCGTTATCCTCTACACCAAAAATCAAATCATCCGGGCAAAGACCCCGGGCCAGCGGGAATACCTCAGGGCAATGAGGAAGAACGACATCGTCTTTGCTGTCGGTCCTGCGGGGACAGGAAAGACGTACATGGCGGTGGCCCTTGCCGTAGCGAGCTTGAAGAACAACGAGATTACGAAGATCGTCCTGACGCGACCCGCCGTTGAGGCAGGGGAGAGTCTCGGCTTCTTGCCCGGCGATCTGAAGGAAAAAATCGACCCGTACCTTCGCCCGTTGTACGACGCGCTGGACGATATGCTTCCGGCAGAGAAACTGCGCACGTATCTGGAGAAGCGCGTGATCGAGATTGCTCCGTTGGCGTACATGCGCGGCCGAACGCTGAACAATGCCTTCGTGATTCTCGATGAAGCCCAGAACGCCTCGGCTATGCAGATGAAGATGTTCCTGACACGCCTCGGGCCCAATTCGCGCGCAATCGTTACCGGCGACGTGACACAGATCGATCTCCCGGCGAAGTCCGCTTCCGGTCTTGTTCAGATCCAGGACGTGTTGAAGGGGGTAGAGGGGATTGCCTTCGTGTACTTCGACAGGAACGACGTTGTGCGTCATCGCCTGGTGAAGGACATCATCGATGCGTATGACAAGTACCAGAATGGCAAGACGACGTAGCGGACGACGTCTCGCTTAGCGGATGTTCTTTCCCTTTGCTCTGTTCCACAGGGCGTCCATCTCTTTCAGGGAAGAATCGTGGACGCGTTTCCCTCTCTTCTCTAACTCGCGTTCGATAAAGCGAAACCGTTTGATGAACTTCTCAACGCTCCGCCGCAGCGCAGTCTCCGGCTCAATGCCGACGAACCGGGCATAGTTCACGAGCGCGAAGAGGTAGTCTCCGAACTCTTCTTCCTTCTTTGCGTGCTTCTTGCGCCGCAGGGCACGCCGGAACTCCTCCCCTTCCTCCTGCACTTTTTCCCACACGTTCCATTCCTGTTGCCAATCGAAGCCGACGCGGGATGCACGTTCCTGAACTCGCAGCGCACGCTGCAAAGCAGGAAGGTGTTTGGGGATGCCATCGAGTAAGGATGCACGCCCCTCCCTCATCTTCAATCGCTCCCAGTGGTGCTTGACCTCGTGTGCAGTTTCTGCTGTGCGTGTCCCAAACACATGCGGATGTCGTCGTATCAACTTTTGGGTTATCTCGCTGATGACGTCTTTGAGGGTAAACTCCTTCTGCTGTTCGGCGATCGTGGCATGCATGGCAATATGCAGCAGCACATCGCCCAGCTCCCGTCGTAGCTCTTCCAGATTGTTGGTGTCGAGCGCGTCGATCACTTCGTACGTTTCTTCAATCAGATTGTGCCGAATGGACTGATGCGTTTGTTCGCGATCCCATGGGCACTCGGCGCGCAAACGGCGCACAATCTCGACGAAGCGTTTGAACTCCTCTTGTGGAATACGAGGATATGAGGTTCTCTTCACAGCAACTCCTGAAATCACGGCTGACAACTTAGAGAATTCACCCTTCAGTTGCAACGGAAAGAAGCAATCTCTATATTGCTGACGGTTCGCTGCTGCTGTTCTGCGGCTCTCAACTGGAAGCAGGACATCTCTCATCCTTTCATGAAAACAAAAATCCTAATTTCGATTCTGATCAGCGTAGTTCTTATTGCCGCCTTTGTTCTGTACAACCGTCGGGGCGTTCGTCAGGCGCACATGCTTATCGTGAACGGTGTGGTGTACACGGTGAACGATGCGCAGCCGCTTGCACAAGCGATCGCCATCCGTGACGGCAAGATCGTCGGCGTCGGTACAACGGATGATATCCGAAGTTCCTTCACTGCGGAGCGCATTCTCGATGTGAAAGGCAAGCCCGTGTATCCGGGTTTCACGGATGCACACGCGCACATGGAAGGGCTTGGCGCGCTTCTGGTCAACATCAACCTCATGGACACCCGGTCGGTGGAAGAGATTCAGCGTTTGGTAGCGGAGCGTGCAGCAGTGGTTCCGGCGGGGACATGGATCCGTGGACGTGCGTGGGATCAGAACAAGTGGCCGCGGAAGGAGTTTCCAACACACCAGATGCTCGATGTGGTGACCATCAACCATCCCGTGTACCTCAAGCGTGTAGATGGCCATGCAGCGTGGGTCAACCAAGAAGCGCTCGATATTGCCCGGATTACGAAGGAGACGCTCGATCCTGAAGGGGGGAAAATCGTACGTAATGAGCGGGGGGAACCTACCGGCGTGTTGATTGACAATGCTGTTGACCTGGTCGAAGCGGTCATGCCCGCTCCTACCGAGTCCGAGATGCGAGAGGCGCTTGAGAAGGCTGCACGCGAATGTGTGAAGGTGGGGCTCACCGAGGTGCACGACATGGGTGTTGAGCTGGACATTCTCTCCATCTACAAAACTCTCATTGCCGAGAACAAGCTTCCTCTACGTGTGTATGCCGCGCTTGCTGGAGCAGGTCGTGCATGGCAGCGTTACGCCACGCAGGGGCCTGAAGTGAAAGCCCACGCCGGGAAGCTGACCGTCCGTGCGTTGAAGGTGTACGCCGATGGTGCGTTAGGTTCGCGCGGTGCAGCGCTCATCGAGCCATACGCCGACGATCCGACGAACAGGGGATTGACGCTGACAAGTGCGGATTCGCTCCGAAAGATTGCTGAGGCCGCGCTTTCGAGCGGATTTCAACTTTGCGTGCATGCCATCGGCGACCGAGCCAACCACATTGTCCTGAACGTATTTGAGGATCTTTTTGAGAAGGACCCGACCAGAATGAAAGACGCGCGGTTTCGCATCGAACATGCACAGGTGCTTGACGGAGCGGATATTCCCCGCTTCGGGAGACTTGGGGTCATTGCAGCGATGCAGCCCACGCATTGCACGTCGGATATGCCCTGGGCGGAGGATCGCCTGGGACCGGAACGGGTGAAAGGCGCGTACGCGTGGCGATCGTTACTGGAGACGGGCGCGATCATTGCAGGCGGATCGGACTTCCCCGTCGAAAGTCCCAATCCCTTGTACGGGTTCTACGCCGCGATCACGCGGCAAGATCATGATGGATTTCCTCCGGGAGGCTGGCATCCCGGGCAGCGAATGGAGAGGTTCGAGGCGCTCAAGGCTTTCACCCTGTGGGCAGCCTATGCTGCATTCGAAGAGAACCTCCGCGGCTCGATCGAAGAAGGGAAACTCGCGGACATCGTCGTTCTCTCGAACGACATCATGAAGTGCGAAGCGAAAGAGATCCTCACGACCACGGTGGAGTACACGATCGTCGGCGGAGAGATTGTGTACGCAGCAAGCAGTGCGCTTCCTTAGACTCTGCTCATGGCCAACGAGCAACAGATTGAACGCAGAAACTTCATCCTGAATTTCCTTGAAGGAGCTTTCTACACGTCATCGGGGGCGCTGATATCCCCACAGACAGTTCTGCCTGCGCTGGTTGTCAAGCTGGGCGGCAGCAATGTTGCTGTGGGTGCTGTCAGCGTTGTTATGTGGGTCGGATTGTTCCTCCCGCAGATATTTTCCGCGCGGTACGTCGAGACGCTCCCGTGGAAGAAGCCGTGGGCGATCAAATTCGGCGCCGCCCAACGTGCTATGGTGTTGTTGCTCTGTGTCTCCCTCTTCGCGTTGGGTGAGCACCATCCCGCAACCGTTCTCTTCCTGTTCTTTGTCTTCTATACGCTCAATCAGGTGCTCTTAGGTGTAACGACGCCGGGTTGGTTCGACATGTTTGCGAAGATGGTTCCGACACGCAGGCGGGGACGACTGGTCGGCCTTCGAAGTTCACTGGGTGGAGCGGGCGCGTTCTGTTGTGGACTCATTCTTACATGGTTGCTGGCCAATGTTGCGTTCCCCTATAACTTTGCAGTTGCCTTCGGGCTGGCGTTTGTGCTGCAGGGGCTTTCGTTGCTTGTTCAGACGCATTTAATCGAGGCGGAGCCGAGTCCGGTTGTGGCCAGGCGTCCGATGTTTGCCTACGTGCGCGAGCTTCCACATGTTCTCAGGGCGAATAAGGCTTTTACAACATTTCTCGTTGCCGCAATCTTTCAGGTGCTAGCTGCAACGCCCGCCGGGTTCTACACGGTATATGCACTGAACGAATTCCGAGCCAGTGAATCGTTTGTTGGAACATTCACCTTGGCAATGGTTCTTGCGCAGGTGACGGCATCCTTTGGCATCGGGTTTCTCGCCGATCGATATGGAAACAAGACCGCGTTGGTGATTGCCGCGGCAGCGCTGTTCTGTGCAAACGTCTGGTCGCTGCTGGCACCCTCCGTCGGATGGTTTGTGGCAGTGTACCTGTTTCTGGGCGTCAATCTCGGCACGGAGATCCTGTCTCGGTACAACATTGCGGTGGAATACGCACCGCCGGCCCAGCGCTCAACCTATGTGGGCTTGATGAACACACTGCTTGCACCGTTTTATCTGGCAGGGCTTCTGGCCGGGGAAATCAGCGACCAGTTTGGCTACAGACCAGTGCTCTGGGTCGGAGCGTTCGCTTCACTCATCGGCTTCTGGCTGATGATCCGGCGCGTGCAGGACCCGCGAGCGCAGGAATTCACGATGCAGACAGCATAAAGCGCAATCTCTGAATGCGGTGTGGCTTTAGTCCGGTCTCAACACCTGTGGCTATCGGCACACCGCATATTCTTTCCCCTCCGTAATTGTTATGCACACCTCTTGGGGGATATGCATGCAAAAGAAAAATAAGCCTGTACAGGTGCGCTTCGCGACAAGCCACAGTACGCTTGAAACGGACGCCGGCCACAAAGTCCGAACGATTACCGAACGAACCCTCTGTGAGTGGCTCACAGCGCAAGGGATTGGCCACCGACACGCGAGCGAAGTTTTTATCGTCAAAGGAACGGCTAGCGGTTCACCCTCACTCTTCGTTCCCGATATCATTTTGACGGAGACAACAACGAAAGGTGGGAAGACAGTCGTCATCGAAACGCTGCATAGCTTTTCTCCAAAACGGGGAGGGCTGCGAGTCTTCTCGGCGTTCTGCAAGCAGTACGGCGATCAGTTCTACACGATCCTCGTCGCACGCAAGGCCAGCCTGAAATCCATTCCGCGCAGCACCTGCGACGCGCAAATCGCGCTGGAGAATCTCAGCGCGCTTCAGATGAAACTTTCCAAGCTGATCTGATCGATCGCTTCCTCGGCTGTTGCAGTTTGCCTGAAACACCGGACTCCACCCACTGTTCAGACGAGAAGCGCTACACGGAGGCAGGCAACCTTCCTGTCTAAGGTTTGCATTTCACTCGCCGCCCGCATATATTGAACCCGCCATGGAACCATCTCCTGCGACACTCTCCACGACGCGACAACGGTGGACGGTGCTTTCTCTCTTGCAGTGGGCGACGCAGTATCTTCTCGACCATGCTTTTGAAGAGGCTCGCTTGCATGCGGAGTTGTTTCTTGCCCACGTCCTTTCGTGCTCACGTCTGCAGTTGTACACAAACTTCGACCGACCGATGACGGAAGCGGAGCTTGCCCACTTCAAGACACTGCTGAAGCGCAGGCTGGCACATGAGCCGCTTCAGTACATCCTCGGGGAAACGGAGTTCATGGGCATTCGGCTTGCCGTGGATCGACGCGTCCTCATCCCCAGACCCGAAACAGAGCTTCTTGTGGAAAAGGCGTTAGAGGCGATGAAGTCGATCGACAAACCGGACGTTCATGTCCTCGATATCGGAACCGGCTCGGGGAACATCGCGATCGCTGTTGCAAAGTTCGAGCCGCGGGCAAGACTTGCAGCGATGGATGTAAGCGATGAGGCGTTACAGGTCGCCGAAGCGAATGCCCAGAGCAACAGCATCGACACCATCGAGTTTCTTCGCGCCAGCGTTTTTGATGAGTTTCTTCCCGGGCGAAGGTTTGACGTCATCATTTCCAATCCCCCCTATATCTCACGCGAGGAATTCTCGCTTCTTCAACCTGAAGTACGACACTACGAACCCCGCATTGCCACGACGGACAACGCGGACGGGCTGACGGTCATTCACCGCATTGCCGAGGTTGCTGCTCAGAGGCTTCATGACGGCGGCTCGTTGTTCCTCGAAATCGCTTACAACCAGTCCGCTGAGGCAGCAGCAATTGCCGAACAGGCGGGCTTGCGCGACGTACGCGTCGCAACGGATTTCGCCGGCCATCCTCGAATTCTTTCCGCACGGAAGTGAATGAGGGCAGTGGTTCAACGTGTACGCGAAGCGAGCGTAACAATCAACGGCGCTGTGCACGCGAAGATTGGGCGAGGCTACGTCATTCTTGTCGGCATCAGGCCGGGCGACACGCGCGAGGCAGCATTGTTCCTTGCCGAGAAATGTGCTGCTCTTCGCGTGTTTGAGGATGACGAAGGGAAGATGAATCTGAGCTTGAACGATGTGAACGGGAGCGCGCTCATCGTCTCGCAGTTTACGTTGTACGGCAATGCGCAAAAGGGAAACCGACCGAGCTTCACCGATGCGGCTCGTCCGGAAGAGGCGGAGCCACTCTACGATCTCTTTGTGGAACACATGAAGTTTCTTCTCGGTGCGGAACGTGTTGCCACCGGGTTGTTTCGCGCCATGATGCAGGTGAAGCTGGTCAACGACGGCCCCGTAACTATTCTGATAGAAAGTAAGTAGATGAAGCTGCTGATGTTGTTCCTGGACGGGGTGGGGATTGGGCCGGATGATCAGCGTGTGAATCCCTTTCTCCGTGCCAACCTCCCTGCGCTTCGCTCGTTGTTCGATGGCGAAGTGCCGACACTGGAACGCCGGCACCTCAGCAACGGCGTGGCAACGCTAACGCCGTTGGATGCCACCCTCGGCGTCGAGGGACTTCCGCAAAGCGGCACCGGCCAGACAGCGCTCTTCACCGGTGTGAATGCGCCGCAGCTCATCGGAAGACATTTTGGTCCGTACCCTTATTCGACACTGCGTCCCATCATCCGCGAGAAGAACATCTTCCGGCTTTTGATGAAGGATGGGCTCTCGGTCTGTTTTGCGAACGCCTATCCTCAAAAATTCTTCGACTATTTCCGCGACAGGAAAACACGGCTCACCGTCACGACGTTGTCGTGCGACTCTGTGGGGCTTCCTCTTCGTACATTCGAGGACTTGCAGCGCGGTCGCGCCGTCTCCGCCGACATCACGAACGCCGGCTGGCCGCGCCTGGGCTACACCATCGAGCCTATTCAGCCGGAAGAGGCGGGCAAAAGACTTGTCGGGCTGACGCGGGAGTTTGACTTTGTGCTCTTCGAGTACTGGCGCACCGACAAAGCCGGTCACTCGGAGAATATGGAAGAAGCGGTTGAGACGCTCGAAGTGTTCGATGCCATGCTGCGCGGCGTGCTTGAGTCGTTGCCTCCTGATGATGTGCTTCTGTTCATCACGAGCGACCACGGCAACATCGAAGATATGTCCACGAAGGTCCATACACGGAACCCCGTCCCCGCCATTCTCTACGGCCGGCATCACCGCACCATTGCGGAAGTACTCGAACGGGTTCCCGATCTCACATCCGTAACGCCAACACTACGACATGTTCTGAGCGAAGCAATCACTGCGCTGGGCTGATCCCTGTCCTGAATCGCGGCAAGACGACATGCGTCGATTGTCACTTCACACCGTTCCGGCGTTGGTGGCAGGGGCACTATTCGCCTTTGGCATAGTCGGGGGCAAGCTTGTGGAGGGTACGCCGACGTTGTTTTTGTTGGCGGGGCTTCTCCTTCTGCTTGCGTCGCTCTTTCTCTTCTCGCTGACGAAGCGCGACGGCCAGCATGCATTCCTTCGGTCAGTTCTTTTCGTCACCCTTCCTCTCGTGCTGGGCACTCTCAAGGTCACGTTCGATCATTCAACAACCCCTCACATACCGGGCGAGTTCATCAAACAACCGACAACCGTCATCGGAACAGTGCTCGAAACCTCGCTGCCGCGAGACGGCCAGCAGCAGTTCGTGGTTCGCTCGGATTCGGTGATCTCGGCAGACGGGCGTGCGATGGCGATGCAAAGCACGCTGTTGGCAACGCTGACACGGCAGCGCAGGGATAGCATCGCAGTTCAGGTGCGGTACGGTCAACGGGTGGCGTTGAAAGGGCAGCTCAACCGGCCTTCGGAAGAGAGAAATCCCGGCGAGTTTAACGCACGCGCGTACTATGATGCGCAAGGCATCGCGTACCTCATGCGCATCCGCGGGTACTCTCACCTTGCGGTACTGGATTCGACGTCTCGAGGAGGGATGTTCGATTGGATGATGAAGGAGATCGTCCTGCCCCTGCGGTTCTTCGTCATCACGTTGGTTGATCGGACGATGGGCGGGGAGGAGGGAGAATTGCTGAAGGGAATTCTGATCGGTGAACGGGGCGGGATTCCGTTCGCGACACGCACGGCGTTTGTGAACTCGGGTATCGCGCACATCCTTGCAGTCTCCGGATCGAACGTTGCGGTGGTCTACGCGTTCTTCAAGACGTTGCTGGGTGTGCTGCGCGTTCCGCGCACGGGGGCCGTTCTTCTCAACGCGCTGATGCTCATCCTCTACATGCTCCTCACCGGAAGCCAGCCACCCATTGTGCGCGCAACCGTTATGGCGCTGGTCATCTTGCTGAGCAAGGTCTTCGGCGGACGACCGAACTCCTTGAATGCGGTGGGCGTGGCGGCGCTCATCGTTCTCGCATACGATGCAAGGCAACTGTTCGATGTCGGCTTTCAGCTTTCGTTTGCCGCTGTCGTTTCCATCATTTACTTCACTCCCCCGATCAACAGTCTGATTGGCACACTTGCGGGGGCTGCGTGGTGGCGGCGAGTATTCGTTGCTGCCCTGCGGATTGGTGCGGTGACGTTGGTGGCGACAGCAGGCACGCTTCCCCTCACGGCCATCTACTTCGGCAAGGTGTCGGTCGTGGGGTTGCTCACGAACATGATCATTCTTCCTCTCGTTGCCGTTTCTGTCACGCTCGGGTTTGTGGGAACGCTTGTCGGTTGGATACCGCCGCTCGCAGAACCGATCGCAGTGGTTAACACATGGCTGCTGCGTGCAGTTCTGGAGATGACCAGGTACAGCGGCAGTCTCTCGTGGGCGTTTGTAGAAACCTTACGCTTCAAGCCCGTGCATGCCGTGCCCTACTACCTTGCGCTGCTGTGGCTGTTTCATCTTCCGAAAAGGAAACCAGCGCGCCTTCTCCTCGTTCTCCTTCTGTGCAGTCTGAATGTGTTTCTGGTCGTACCCGAGGCGCGGCTCGATGTGCTGGCCCCGGACCGGCTGCGCGTGAGCTTCATTGATGTGGGGCAGGGAGATGCTGCGCTCGTCGAATTCCCGGGTGGCCGCACGATGTTGATTGATGCCGGCATGGGGAGTGAGGAATACGACGCCGGCGAACACATCGTCATTCCGTTCCTGAAACGACGCGGCATCAGCACGCTTGATTGGTTTGTTGCCACGCATCCCCACGCCGACCATATCGGCGGCGCGGCGCGCGTGTTCGAGGCGTTCGATGTGTATACCGTGATCGAGAGCGGGCAGGGGACAGACGATCCCGTGTACCTTCGCTACCGCCAGGCGCGTGATGCCGAACGAGCAGCAGTACTGAAGGCAAGGCCGTATGACACCACGCTTGCGGTGAACGGAGCAAGAGTATATTTGCTCTACCCACACTCGAACGTCGTGCGTGAGGATTCGTCAGACCCGTATACCAATCTCAACAACACATCGGTTGTGCTGAAACTTGTCTTCGGCGACGTCTCGTTTTTGTTTGTGGGTGATTTGGAACGTGAGGGGGAAGCCGAACTCTCCCGGATGTTTGGAAGCTTCCTGGCTGCGGATGTCTTGAAGGTGGGCCATCATGGGAGTAACACGAGTTCGACCGAGGAGATGATAGCGTTGGTTCGTCCGCACTATGCCGTGATTTCGGTTGGGCGGAACAACACGTTCCATCACCCGTCCGAAGATGTCATCGAACGTTTGCAAGCGTTTGGTGCAGACGTGGTGCGAACCGATGAAGAGGGCGCCATCGTGTTCGAAACGGATGGGAGAACGCTTGAGCGGATTGTGTGGAGGTAATCAGGCTCACAGGTTCTGAGCCATTGGCGGTAGCGCTTGCTTCTGGCTGGAGTGTTGGTTATCATCTTCACAGATTGTTCAATACTCTGCACTATGGTATGACCGTCACGCACGAAGAAGAAAAAACACGCTGGGAGCGCACGCTCGTGTCGCCGATACTCGAACGCTTTGGCGAGCGCAAGCCGCGCTTCGAAACGGATTCGGGTATTTGTATTGAGCGTCTGTATGGGCCTACCGATCGGCCGTACGAGACCATCGGCTTTCCGGGCGAATACCCGTTCACGCGCGGGGTGTACCCGACGATGTATCGCGGAAAGTTCTGGACGATGCGCCAGTATGCAGGCTTCGGTACAGCAGAAGAATCGAACGCGCGCTATCGCTTTCTCCTGAGTCAGGGCACGACCGGACTTTCGGTTGCTTTTGACCTCCCAACACAAATCGGATACGACTCCGATCATCCGCTCGCAGAAGGTGAAGTGGGGAAGGTCGGCGTTGCGATCGACACGCTCGCAGACATGGAGATTGCCTTCGACGGCATCCCCCTGGAGAAGGTAACGACCTCGATGACGATCAACGCGACGGCCGCGATCCTGCTGTGTATGTATGTTGCTCTCGCAAAGAAGCAAGGCGCAGACCTCAAACGCATCTCGGGCACGATCCAGAACGACATTCTCAAAGAGTATATCTCCCGGGGCACATACATTTACCCTCCGGAACCGTCCATGCGTTTGGTGACGGACACCTTCCAGTGGTGTGCATCGGAGCTGCCGCGCTGGAACACGATCTCCATCAGCGGCTACCACATCAGAGAGGCGGGCGCGAACGCCGTGCAGGAGGTTGCCTTCACCATTGCCAACGGCATTGCCTACGTCCAGGCGGCAATTGATGCCGGATTGGATGTGGACGCGTTCGGGTCGCAGTTGTCGTTCTTTTTCAACGCGCACAATAATTTCTTTGAAGAGATAGCGAAGTTCCGCGCGGCCCGGCGCATCTGGGCAAAGGTGATGAAGGAACGCTTCCATGCCCGCAACCCGGAAACGATGAAGCTACGCTTTCATGCCCAGACCGGCGGCGCTACGCTTACCGCGCAGCAAATCGACAACAATGTTGTGCGTGTGACGCTGCAAGCCCTCGCTGCTGTACTGGGCGGTTGCCAGTCCCTCCATACCAACGGGCGCGATGAAGCCCTGAGTTTGCCGACCGAGGAATCCGCACGGCTCGCACTCCGCACGCAGCAAATCATCGCACACGAGTCGGGTGTGGGAGATACGGTTGACCCCGTCGGCGGTTCGTACTTTGTGGAAGAGCTGACCGATGCCATCGAAGCGAAAGCGTGGGAGCTCATCCACAAAATTGATGAACGCGGCGGTGCGGTTCGTGCCATCGAGCAGAAGTTCATCCAACAACAGATCAGCGAAAGCGCCTATCGCTATCAGCTTGAGATTGAACGAAAGGAGAAGATCATTGTCGGAGTGAATGAGTACACGCTCGACGAAGAACCCCACGTTGACATTCTCCGCGTCGACGAAGCGGTTGCCCGGAAACAGATCGAGCGTCTGAACGCTGTGCGCGCCCAACGGAATGCACGAGCAGTGCACCAGGCTCTGGAGCATTTGCGGGCACGGGCCGTCGGCTCCGACAATCTGATGCCGTCGATCCTGCAATGCGTCGAAGTGTACGCGTCGGTGGGTGAAATCTCGGATGTGCTGCGGGCGGTGTGGGGAGAGTACAAGTCAGCCTAAGGCTGACAAGGAATAACTGATCCAAACTCCAGGTGGCTGTATGACGCTCCCAAGGTCAAAACTGAAGGAACTGAGACAACTTACACAGAAGAAGTATCGGGACGAAGAAAAGAAATTCTTTGTCGAAGGTCTGCGCCTGGTTGCTGAAGCGGCGCGATCGGATTTCCCGATTCTCGAGGTGTTCTACACGGACGAGGTGGAACGAGACCCTCAGGCAAGTTCCGTCATCGAGACACTCAAGAAGAAAACACCCCACGTCCAGAAAGTCAGCAGCCGGGATCTCGAAGCTATCACCGACACGATCACGCCGCAGGGCATCGTTGCCATTCTGCGGCAGCGGGAGTACACGGCGGATGCCGTGCTGCGATGCGCCGACGGCCAATGCACGCTTGTGGCTTTCGATGGGGTTTCCGATCCGGGCAACGTCGGGTCGATGGTCAGAACGTGCGACTGGTTTGGCGTGAACGGTATTCTCATCGGACGGAATTCCGTCGAACTCTACAATCCGAAAGTGTTGCGTGCAACCATGGGGGGCGTGTTTCATCTTCCCATTGCCGACGGCGTTGATCTTCCCGCTGCCATTTCGAAGGCGAAGGAGCTCGACTACAAAGTCTATGTCACGGATCCGCACGGCGAAACGCATTTCGATCACGTGACGTATGAAACGAAGTCGCTGATCGTCTTCGGCAACGAAGCCTGGGGCGTTTCCGATCAGGTGAAGCGTCTTGCCGACGTGCGGCTCGTTATCCGGCGCTATGGCGCAGGCGAGTCACTGAATGTGGGCGTTGCCTGCGGCATCGTGCTGTCGGCCGTTCATCGACTGTACGACTGACGTTGCGATGTGACAGCGCATTGCTTTCGATCCTTGTGAGGGGATCGGATGTTTTTTCAGAAGAGCGGTCTGGATGCACAGCCGAACTCGAGAGGGTAGACATCAAGTAACATTGGCGAGGGCGCTCTCCAAACTTGGCATTGCGTCGCGTGCGCAAGCTGTGGAGCTGATACGGGCCGGCAGGGTGAAAGTGAACGGTGTGAGAACTCGCTCCCCCGCCATGTGGATTGACCCGAAAACCGATTCAGTGACGGTGAACGGAGGTGCCGCGCGTCCCCAACGGCGACTGTACTTCGCATTTCACAAACCTGCCGGTGTCGTCACGACGCGCTCCGATGAGCTGGGGCGGAAAACCGTCTACGACCTTCTTCCGAAGAACTTGCCATGGCTCTTTCCCGTTGGTCGACTGGACAAAGAAACATCGGGCCTGCTCCTCCTCACCAATGACACACGCTTCGGCGAACGGGTGACGAACCCGATGGAGGACGTTCCGAAAACATACGAAGTGACGCTGGATAGGCTGTTGAGGGAGAGTGTCCTCCACACACTTCAGTCGGCCATGAGGCTTGACGACGATACTCTCTTGAAACCCGCCACGGTCCTGCTTCGCTCTGAAGCTGAGAGATTGTACGAGGTGACGATCACCGAAGGAAAGAACAGACAGATCCGCAGGATGTTTCGTCAGCTTGGCTACAGGGTGTGTACCCTCAAACGGATTCGCATCGGCACCATTGTGTTGGGAGAATTGCGAGAAGGGGAACTTCGTCCGTTAACACCGCGTGAGCGCTCGCAGTTTGGTTGCTAATATAGCGAGCTTTCCGTACCTTTTCATGGTTTCTAATTCTTTATGATTTCTCTTGGGGAGATTCCTTGAGCGTCCTTGTGGTGGGGTCGGTAGCCCTCGATTCCGTCGAGACACCATTCGGTTCGGTGAAGAATGCCTTGGGCGGCTCGGCGACGTACATCTCGGCCGCGGCAAGCTACTTCACTGCCCCCATTCGTCTCGTGGGAGTGGTTGGTGGCGATTTCTCAAAATCGAATATCCATTTTCTCGAACAACGCGGCATCGACCTCGAGGGACTTGAGATCGTAGAAGGAGGCAAAACGTTCCATTGGGCGGGGAAATATCATTACGACCTGAACAGCCGGGATACGCTGGCAACAGAGCTGAATGTGTTCGAGAGGTTCAATCCGAAGATTCCGGAGCGCTACCGCAAGAGCAAGTTCGTCTGTCTCGGCAATATCGATCCCGTGTTGCAGCGCCGTGTGCTCGAACAGATCGAGCGGCCGCGTCTGGTCATGTGCGACACCATGAACTTCTGGATAGAACGGAAGAATGCGGAGTTGCGCGAGACGTTGAAGTTCATTGATGTTATCGTGTTAAACGACTCGGAGGCGCGCCTGCTTGCCTGCGAGCCCAATTTGATCAAGGCTGCCCGTGTCATTCGCAGTTTCGGTCCGAAAATCGTCATCATCAAGAAAGGCGAGCACGGCGCAATGTTGATTACCGAGCAAACGATCTTCTCCGCTCCTGCTTATCCCATGGAGGACATTTTCGACCCCACGGGCGCGGGAGATTCCTTTGCCGGTGGATTTGTGGGTTGGTTGGGAAGAACAGATGACCTTTCCGAGGAGAACCTGAAGAAGGCAGTGATCTACGGCAGCACGATGGCGTCGTTCTGTGTGGAGAAGTTCAGTGTCGATGGCCTGCGGGACCTGACGTATCTGCAGATTCAAGATCGCTACCGTGCGTTCCGCGAGCTATCCCGTTTCGGCGGCGACTAACCCTTCCACGAATTCCGACGACGACCATGGTTTCCCTTGAGTGGCGCGACAATTCTCTTCGGTACATCGACCAAACCAAACTTCCCCATGAAGAGGTGTATGTTGAAACCACGGACTATCGCGTTGTGGGTGAAGCGATCCGGAGGCTGCAAATTCGCGGGGCACCGGCCATCGGGGTTGCGGCGGCGTATGCCGTTGTCCTCTCCGTTATCAATGCTACTGCAACGTCTGTAAAGGAGTTAAGTGATGAAGTGTATACCGCCATCAATTATCTTGCACAGACCCGCCCGACTGCGGTGAATCTGTTCATGGCTCTGGGCCGGATGCGTCGGGTCTTTGAACAGACCAGTTGGGTAGACGTGAAGACGATCCAGCGCCATTTGCTGATGGAGGCGAAGCAGATTCATGCAGAAGATGTGGAGGCGTGCAGGAGGATCGGTGAATTCGGCGCAGCCATTCTGCCGAACGGCGTCAGCATCCTGACACACTGCAACACGGGTGCGCTGGCGACCACAGGAACCGGCACTGCACAGAGCGTGATTACTACCGCCGCAAAACAGGGGAAGGTCGTCCGTGTCTTTGCCGACGAAACACGGCCGTTGTTCCAGGGTGCACGATTGACTACATGGGAATTGATGAGGGCCGGTGTTGAGGTGACGTTGATTACCGATAGCACCGCAGGATTTCTGATGCATAACCGCGAGGTAGATGTGGTGATTGTGGGAGCGGACCGAATTGCCGCAAACGGGGATACAGCAAACAAGGTGGGAACATACACTCTTGCTGTCCTGGCGGAACGGCATGGCATCCCGTTGTACGTTGCCGCGCCGACGACAACGTTCGACACACAAGCGCGGAGCGGGCGCAACATCCCAATCGAAGAACGCGACCCAACGGAGGTCACCGATGTGAACGGCACCCGCATCGCTCCCGAGGGGGTAAAGGTGTTTGCCCCTGCGTTCGATGTGACGCCCGGCGAACTCATCCGCGCAATCATCACCGAACGGGGTGTTTTGAAACCTCCGTTCACGCAATCGATTGCGGCAATGCAAAAGGGAGAGGTCCTCCCGCAGGAAGCCACGCGGAACAAACGGCAGCAGACATCATGATTGTCAAGACGGACGCGATAGTGCTTTCGACCATGAAGTATCGGGAGACGAGCAAGATTGCGCGGCTCTATACGCGGGAGTTCGGCCGCCTGTCCGTCCTTGCCAAGGGTGCTCGCACCGCAAAAAGTCCGCTCCGGTCTGCGCTCGAGCCGATGAATTATGTTACGGCGGTGGTCTACAAGAAAGAGGGCCGCGAGTTGCAACTCCTGTCGCAATGCGACGTGCTGGCGTCGTTCAGGCATCTGTCGGAAGATATGGAGAAGCTGCAAGTAGCGCTGTCGGCCATCGAGCTGGTGACCGTTGTCGCTCACGAAGAAGAACGAAACGAGGAGTTGTTTGAACTCCTTCTCTCGTTTCTGCGGGCTGTGAATGATGCAACAAAAAACCTCAAAGTTGCGTTATATTACTTTGAAATGCGGCTCACTGGTTTGCTGGGTTTTCAACCGGAGCTTGACGTGTGTTCGCAGTGCGGAAGAAGCGCAGGAGAGTATGAAGAAGACGACGAGTATTCGTTCGGCCAGAGCGGAATTCTCTGTACGAGATGCAGTGCGAACGCGGCGAATACACTTCTCCCATCGTCACTTTCCTTCCTGCGCGCCCTGCGAAAGTTTTCGTCCGTCGAGGCAGCGATGAGTCTCCACCCGGCACCATCCGTGCAGGAGCAGGCGGGGAGTTTCCTCTGCCGTCATCTCCAAACACATATTGAAGGATTTCGCGGGCTTCGGTCCGAGGAAGTGTTCGCTGCGATGATGTAGGAGCTGAGAGTCGAACTTGTCATTGTATCACTAATCTGGTGGGAGTTGAACCTATGTCAAAGAAATCCATTCTTGTTGCGTTGTTCTTGATAACGATCGGCATTGTGTTGGGTGCGCTGATCGTTTCAAATGCGCCGCAGGGCATTGGCCTGACCCTTGCCAGTGGCAGGGACAATATCAAGCTGGGAGCGTCCGCTCCGCCTATCTCCGGCGGTGATGTGAAATTGGCCCCGAACACCTTTGTTGAGGTCGCCAAGGCGGTAACCCCGACGGTGGTTTCCATCACCGTCACGTCGTCGAGTAAAAAAGGTGATCGCAACTTTCCGGACTTCTTCCATTTCTTCGGTCCGGAGTTTCAACCTCGCCAGCCGGAGAAGTCGCAGGGTGCCGGCTCGGGCGTGATCGTGACACCGGACGGCTATATTGTGACCAACAACCATGTGGTGGAGGGGGCTGATAAAGATGGCATCGAAGTACGAATGGAGAATCAAAAGCTCCGCTACAAGGCAAAGCTGGTCGGCACAGACCCAACGACGGATCTCGCGGTCATCAAAATCGATCAGGACAATCTTCCGGTTGCAGCGCTCGGTAACTCCGATGATGTTCAAGTGGGCGAGTGGGTGCTGGCAGTTGGGAATCCACTCGGCCTCACCTCGACCGTTACTGCCGGCATCGTCAGTGCAATTGGCCGGAATATCAATATTATCAGCGACCGGTACGGCATCGAGAACTTCATTCAAACTGATGCCGCAATCAATCCGGGCAACAGCGGCGGCCCACTGGTGAACATGCGAGGGGAAGTCATCGGCATCAACACGGCGATCGCGACGACGAACATGCGCTACCAGGGCTATGGCTTCGCCGTGCCGATCAACATTGTCAAGACGGTGGCGATGGACCTGATCCAGAACGGCAGGGTTCGCCGCGGCTACATTGGTGTTACCATCCGCAGCATTGACCAGACCATGGCCAAAGCTATAGGCCTCGACAGCCCGCGGGGAGTTCTTGTCAACGAGTTAGTGAAAGGTGGTGCCGGGGAGGTTGCCGGTCTGAAGGCGGGCGATGTTATTCTTTCGATCGATGGCAAGGAGGTGAACGAGCCTAACGAGCTGCAGAGCTATATTGCAACCAAACATGCGGGCGATGTTGTCACCCTCAAGCTCTTCCGGAACGGAACGACGTTCGAGAAGAAAGTCACCCTCCGTCCGCGAGAAGAAGATGCGGCAACAGTCAAGGCTGCCGAGAAGAAAGAAAGCGAACCCGAGCGCGAAGCGGCACCGTCCCTGGTCAAGTTCGACAATCTCGGCATGTCGGTCCGCCCTCTGCGACCCGAAGAAAAGAAAGCGGATGAGTTGGAAAACGGTGTCGTCGTCACCGATCTCGCACCGTATAGTGAAGCATTCAATCAGGGTATTAGCGAAAACGATGTGATTCTCGAAGCTGACCGGAAGCCGATTAACAGCCCGGCCGATCTGAAGCGCCTCGTCGAGTCCAAGAAACCGGGAGATGCACTTCTGTTGCGGGTCAGGAAGCCACAAGGGGCGGTTATCTACATTGCTGTGCAAGTCCCGAAATCGTAAGCCCAAATGCACCCTGCAAGGCCCCGACTTCCGTCGGGGCCTTTGCATTTTCAGCCGGCCTTCACTTCGCCTCATGTATCTTGACAATCCTTCCCTTTAGTGATATATTTTTTTCGACATTAATTCATGGCGATCTATCAACGAATGCTGACAGCAAGGAGGTAAGGAACTTCAGCGCGTATGCTGTACACCGTTCGGCTCCCGGGAAGTTGAACGCCAAGGTGCTGATTCTGAACCAGAATTATGAGCCGATGAGTGTGATAAATGTGAAGAAGGCGATCGTTCTGCTGTACCTTGGCAAAGCGGAATTGATCGAGGCCTATGACGGTAGAGTTGTCCGGTCGGTTTCCACGACGATGCCGTTCCCGAGCATCGTGAAGCTTTCGGTCTATGTGAAGGTTCCGTACAAGCGGATCATTCTCTCGCGTAAGAACATCCTGCGCCGTGACGGCCACCGTTGCCAGTACTGCGGCCGCGGGGACCTGACGCTGACCATCGACCATGTTGTTCCGGTATCGCGGGGTGGAGAGGATACGTGGGAGAATCTCGTGTGCGCATGCGTTCGGTGCAACAACAAAAAGGGCGACCGCACGCCGGAGGAGGCCGAAATGCCGCTCTTGCGCAGGCCCATGCGACCGAACCACGTCTCGTTCATCAGTCATTTTGTAGGAAGGATGGACGAACGCTGGAAACCTTATCTGTTCCTCCATTAACCCGTCCTTCAGCGACGGGTTCTTTGTTCACAACCGTTTGTAGCGCCGGACTCCTTGTCCGGCGAAATGGTAGTTCACGATACCAGGGAAGGCCTTTTTGCAAGCAAAGAAAACGATCCTGAGTGGCATGCGACCGACGGGCAGACTGCACCTCGGTCATCTCGTCGGTGCCCTGGAGAACTGGGTTGCCCTCCAACACGAGTTTCAAAACTATCATCTGATTGCAGACTACCACGCGCTGACGACCAACCCCGATTCGTCGGCGCTCTATCAAAATTCTATTGATATGCTGATTGACTGGTTGGCTGCCGGACTCGATCCTGAGAGAAGTCCCATGTTCCGCCAGTCTCAAATCAAGGAACACACCGAGCTTCATCTGATTTTTTCGATGCTGATTACACAAGCGAGGTTGGAACGCAATCCCGCGATCAAAGAACAGGTGCGCGACCTGAACATCGAGAGCATCAGCTATGGGCACCTAGGCTATCCTGTTCTGCAGGCGGCAGATATTCTTCTGTACAAGGGCGAGTACGTACCGGTCGGCGAAGATCAGGTTCCGCATGTCGAGATCACGCGGGAGATTGCTCGACGGTTCAACACACAGTATGGCAAAGTGTTCCCCGAGCCGGAGCCGAAGCTGACGAAGTTCGCACGGTTGCCGGGTTTGGATGGCATCGATAAGAAAATGAGTAAGTCCGCAGGCAACACCATCCTCCTCTCCGATCCGCCGGACGAGATCCAGCGCAAGATGCGGAGCGCCGTAACAGATCCGTTGAAGATTCGCAAGAACGATCCCGGACGCCCTGAGATCTGCCTTGTCTTCACATATCACCAAAAATTCAATTCTGCTGAGGCGCCGCACATTGAAGCTGATTGCCGGAGCGGTGCGTTGGGGTGTGTGGAGTGCAAGAGTCGCGTAGCGGCGAGGATCACGGAAACACTTGCCCCGATGCGGGAACGCCGAGCCTATTACGAAACACGTCCCGATGAGGTCAAGCAGATCCTTGCCGATGGTGAGACGAAAGCCCGGGCGGTAGCGCAGGCCACGATGAGGGAAGTGCGCAACGCCATGAAGCTCGGTTAATTCGATGTCTCAGTGCATGCCATGAGTACGTATCGCGTAAAACTCAACGACTTCGAGGGCCCACTCGATCTTCTTCTCTTCTTCATCAAGCGGGATGAGCTGGATATCTACGACATCCCCATCTCGAAAATCACGAACGATTTCCTTGAGTACCTGCATCTGATGGCGACGCTCGACCTTGAAGTGGCCGGTGAGTTCATCGTCATGGCGGCAACGCTGATGCAGATCAAAGTACGGATGCTGCTGCCGCGCGAGATGGGCCCCGACGGCGAGGAGGAAGACCCGCGTGCCGAACTTGTGCGTCGCCTGATCGAGTACAAACGCTATAAGGAGATGTCCCAGGAGTTCTCGCGCCTGGAGGATGAGCAACGCAAATTGTACTACCGCGGCTTCTTCGCGGCCGATCCTGTGCACGTGGAGGAAGAACAGGAAGACCTGCTGAAGGACATCACGCTGTTCAATCTGATTGCCGCATTCAAGAGGGCCATGGACAGCGTTCCAAAGAAAGTCGTGCATGAAGTCCAGCTCTACACCGTGACCATTGAGGAACAAATAAGCTACACGCTCGACTACCTTCGCGTTCACAGAGAAGCCTCGTTGCTGAATCTCGTTGGACACATGACGGAGAAGACGCGCATCATTGTCACGGTCATTGCGTTGTTGGAGATGACAAAGAACAAGGTGATTTCGCTCCTGCCAGCCGCCGAGCGGGACGATGTGATTATTCGTCCCATCGCACCTCTGCACGATGCAACACTGGAGCATGCATGAACAGCGGGACTGAACACGACCTTACCATCCGGCAGATCATCGAAGCTCTGCTCTTTGCCACCGATGAGCCGCTCTCGGTAAAACAGATGCTCGAGATCTTCGGCGATTTTGAGGCGGGAGAACTTCCCCTGAAGCGGGTGAATGAGCAGGCGATCCTTTCGGCCATCGAACAACTCAATGCAGAGTACGCAACGACCGGCCGCGCGATGCAAATTGTGAAGGTGGCGGGCGGGTATCAGTTTGCTACGCTTCCCCACTTTGCTCCATGGCTCGGCAGGATGGTGAAGGAGAAATCGCGCCGGAAGCTTTCCGTCTCGGCGCTCGAAAGTCTTGCCGTGATCGCCTATAAACAACCGGTGACCAAACCCGAGATCGAAGCGATCCGTGGCGTCAATGCCGACTATGTCATCCGCACATTGCTGGAGCGCAACCTCATCACGATTGTGGGAAGAGCAGCAACCCCGGGCCGTCCGTTGCTCTACGGAACGACAAGAGAATTCTTGAAGCACTTCGGGCTGAACGACCTTTCGGAATTGCCGAAGCCGCGCGAGATCGACGAACTGATGGCAGAAGCCGAGTTCGAGGTGGAAAAACGTCTGCTGCAAGAACAGGAGGCGAAAGCACGAGAGGACCTTGCGATGGAGGAAGAAGTGGATGACGATACCCGCATCGTGATTGGCGAGGACGGAACATTGCGTAAAGTGGAACCGGACGATCTCCCGGACTCCGACGACGATGTGAACGGTGTGGAAGCGTAACATGAGAAGGACGAAGAAGCCTGAGCCGGCAGCGCCCATCCGCATCAACCGCTACCTCAGTATGTGCGGTGTTGCCTCCCGCCGCAAAGCGGATGCCTTAGTGCTGCAAGGAAAAGTGGAGGTGAACGGCAGAGTGCTGACCGATGTGGGAACGAAAATCAATCCGGCGCGCGACAAAGTGTTCGTGGATGGCAAGCAAGTGACGCGCGTCCACGACTACGTGTATTTGGTGATGAACAAGCCGAAGGATACGATCACCACCCTAAGCGATGAAAAGGGACGCGCCACGGTGATGAGCTTGGTGAAGACGAAGCACCGTGTCTATCCCATCGGCAGGCTGGATCGCAACACCACCGGCGTCCTCCTCCTCACCAATGACGGGGAGTTTGCAAACCTGCTGATGCACCCGAGGTACGAAATTCCGAAGACGTACCATGTAACACTGACCGAGCCTTTGAAGCCGGAAGACAGCGACCGCCTGCGCAAAGGCATTCGACTTGAGGATGGCACCACGGCTCCGGCGGAGGTGTACCTCCTTCCCGGCGGCAAGAGGAAGGAGGTTGGCATTACGATTCACGAGGGAAGAAACCGTCAGGTGCGACGCATGTTCGAATCGCTCGGCTACAACGTGAAGAAGCTCGACCGCGTCGCATACGGACCTGTGACGACAGAGGGCCTGAAGAGAGGCGAGACGCGAACGCTTACGCATTTCGAGGCGCGGCAACTGAGAGAGCTGGCCGGAATGACCGAACATCCTGACTGAAACATTGGAGTATCCCCTTTGACGCACCATTCTGATTCTCAAACCCCAAGCGCTGAACCTTTCGCGGCCGAGCTGAACGAACTCATGCTTCGCCGGCGCGAGGAGTTGGAAGAACTTCGCAAGCTGGGAATTGATCCCTACCCTTATTCCTTTCCCCGAAACGCCTTCTCGAGAGAAATCATCGAATCCTTCAAGGACGATGCGCCCCCCCGAACGGTTGCCATCGCAGGCCGTATCATGTCCAAGCGGAAGATGGGCAAGGCAACTTTCTGCCATATTCAAGACTCGCAAGGAAAAATTCAGATTTACCTTAAGAAGGACGATCTCGGCGCGATGTACGATGCGTTTCGATTGTTCGACATCGGCGACATCATCGGCGTGGAAGGGTTCGTCTTCCGTACGCGGATGGGGGAAATTAGCGTGCATGTGCAGAAGCTTGCGCTGCTTGCCAAATCACTGCGGCCGCTCCCCATCCCGAAGGAGACAAAAGACGAGCACGGCAACATCATCGTGCACGATCCCTTTTCCGACAAAGAGCTTCGCTACCGCCAGCGGTATGTTGACCTGGTGGTCAATCCACACGTCAAAGAGGTGTTCATCAAGAGGGCGAAGATCATCTCCACCATACGGAGGCTCTTCGAGGGGCAGGGCTATCTTGAAGTCGAAACGCCGATTCTGCAGCCGCTCTATGGCGGTGCATTCGCGCGACCGTTCGTGACACACCATAACACGCTGGACATCGACATGTACTTGCGTGTGGCGAATGAGTTGTACCTGAAGCGACTGATCGTCGGAGGGTTCGACGGGGTATTCGAGTTTGCCAAGGACTTCCGCAACGAGGGGATGGATCGCACGCACAATCCTGAATTCACGATGCTCGAAGTGTATGTGGCGTACAAGGATTACATGTGGATGATGGAGATGGTGGAGGAGATGATCAGCAGGGTGGCGATGGCGGTGAACGGGTCGTTGAAGGTGATGGTAGGCGGGAATGAGATCGACTTCACCCCGCCATGGAAGCGCATGACGATGTTTGAAGCGATCGAGCGATTCACCGGCAAGAGCCTTCGCGGGAAGAATGAGGAAGAACTGCGGGCAGTGGCAAAGGACATGCACCTGGAGATACCTCCGGGCGAAGGGGTCGGTGCAATCATTGACGAGATCTTCAGCGAGAAGGTGGAGCCGCACCTCATTCAGCCGACGTTCATCATGGACTATCCGGTGGAAATGTCACCGCTGGCGAAGCGGCACCGCTCTGAGCCGGGACTCGTGGAACGCTTCGAGGCCATCGTGAACGGGCAAGAAATCTGCAACGCCTTCAGCGAGTTGAACGACCCGCTCGACCAGCGTGCACGCTTCGAGGAACAAATGAAGGCACGCGCACGCGGCCAGGCAGAAGTCCAGCCTCTCGACGAAGATTTCCTCCGTGCGCTGGAGTACGGCATGCCGCCCACAGCAGGACTTGGCGTCGGCATCGACCGGCTAACGATGCTGCTGACAGGCCAGGAGTCCATCCGGGACGTGATCCTCTTTCCCCAGATGAAGCCGGAGAAGTGAGATCAACCATTGCGTGAGGGATTCTGGTCGGTGCCTCCTACGGGAGAAAGAGATCTTCTCTCGTTCAGGTTATGGCCACTCCAAACACAAGAGCAACTGTCGAATGAGAAGAACGTTCCAGGTTTTCCTCCCCATCCTCTGCCTTGCGACAACGACCGTTCTCGCCGGCACCAATGGTATTCTTGAAGGGACTGTTCGCGACAAGAAGACGAACGAAACGATTCCCGGGGTTGCTGTGCTTGTCGTCGGAACGCAACAAGGTGCGGCGAGCGACGCGGAAGGATATTTTCAGGTACAGAACATCCGCGCCGGAACCTATGAAGTCCGGTTCAGTCATGTGGGCTATCAGACCGTTGTCATCAAAAACATTACCATCCATCCGGACCTGCGCACGAAGCTGAACGTGCAGATGGAGCCCGCTGATGTGCAGATGCAGGAGATTGTCGTGATTCAAGAGAAACCGCCGATCCAGCGGGACGTTACCGGCACGACCTTCTCTTTTAGCAGCGAGGAGATCAAACTCCTTCCGCTTACGAAACTGACCGACGTCGTGACTCTGAAAGCAGGCGTGACCGCTGAAGGAAACATTCGCGGAGGAAAGACGACGGAGGTGTTGTATTTGGTTGACGGACTTCCTGTGCAGGACGTGTTATCGGGTGGGTTCAAAACAGACCTTCCCAATAGCTCGATTTCCGGATTGAGTTTGTACACGGGCGGTTTCGAGCCGGAATACGGCAATGCGCTCTCCGGTGTGGTGAATATCGTGACCAAAACGGGTACCGACCAGCACAAGTTCTCCGTGCGAGGAGCGAAGGATAACCTCTTCGGCGGTACGCAGGTCAGCAAAACGAACGAGGTCGAGATCGCAGCTTCGGGTCCGCTGGTGGAAGACGAGATGTTCTATTTCGCCTCCGCCGGCGGATTCTTCACCGACACGCGATGGTGGCAGGACCTTCAGTATTTCTTTCAGGGACCGTACGACAGAACCTACACGGGTTTTGGGAAGATCGACTACATCATGTCGCCGAACCTCCGGCTCGGCACGCAAGTTCTGTTTGCCGACCGCGATTGGCGGGACTACGAATTTAACTGGCGGTTCAATCTTCATGGGCTTCCCCCCGAACATCGGACCTCATACCGCATCGCGGCCATTCTGTCGCACACGGTGAGCGACGACTTCTTCTACACTGCAAGTTTCAGCAGGTTCTCTTTGCGAGCGCGCATTGGTGAGGGGGCGAGAGAAAGTATTCCGGTTGATGATCCTTATCAGTATGACTTCTTCCTCCAGTATGTGATTGACGGACAGCGCGCGTGGTGGAGCAGGACGACGCAAGACAACTATACGGCCAAGTTCGACGCAACATTCAGAGCAGGCAAGGAACATCTGCTGAAGATGGGCGGCGAGATCAACTTTTACGACGTCACCTCGGATATCGTAAAGTACGAGCCGCGCAAGACCTTCTTCGGCAAGCCGCTGGTGAACGAGCCGCAGCTCAACTTCAGTTCATCATACCGCTCCCAACCGAAGACAGGGGCGCTGTACATTCAAGACAAATACGATGTGCCCGAAAGCGGTATCCTTATAAACTTCGGTGTGCGATATGACTTCCTCGATCCCACGGCAGAGCGTCCGGCGATCGAAGCCATTCCAACAAGCGACACCACCTACATGTTCGAAGTGACGCAATACGTACCGGCGCGGTGGAAACAGCAATTCAGTCCGCGTCTTGGTGCCGCAGCCCAGCTTGCGGAGAACGGCTACCTGTTTCTGAACATCGGATGGTATTTCCAGTATCCGCTGTTCGACTATCTCTATAGCGGACTCGATCAGGCGTCGTTGGCACGCGGCCTCAGCGCCGTTACCGGGAACCCCGATCTCGAACCGGAGCGCACGAAGTCCTACGAGTTGAGCATCAAGTATAGCTTTGACTACAACCTCGTCGGCTCGGTCACCTACTTCAAAAAGGAAACAACGAACTTGATCGACACGAAGACCTTCGTGCCGGGCGACAGTAAGGTGGTCGGGACCTACGGCTTTGCGGAATACGTCAACACGCCGTACGCTGACGCGTCGGGCTTCGAGATCATCCTCAGTCGAGAGCGTGGGGAGTGGATTACCGGTGAGATGTCGTACACGTTCATGACGGCAGAGGGCGTGAGTGGCAGTGCAGATGACGGCTTCTACATTGCACAGTTCGGATTGCCCCCGGCGACACGCGTCTATCCCCTGAGCTGGGATCAGCGGCACACCATCAAGGCAACGACCACGCTCACCTTTCCCTGGGATCTTACCCTGAACATGTACGCCGAGTATCACTCCGGCAGACCGTACACCAAGTACCCGACGGCGACAGGGTTCGATCCCGTTGACAAGAAAGCGTTCCAGCAGAACAACGCGCGCATGCCGCGGTACTTCAATCTGGACGTACGCGCGACGCAGCGCTTCCGCTTTGACTGGTGGCCCAACGCAATAGTCGGCCTCTACCTTGATGTGCGCAATGTATTCAACGAGAAGAACGTGAAATGGATCGACTCCAACGGACGCATCGGCGGTGAGTTGGGAGACCCGGGCGGCTACTTCATCGGGCGGCGGACGGTCCTCGGACTGCAAGTGGATTTCTGATAGAGCAATGAAGACCTCGCTTCACCGCCAGTTCTTTCACGCGCTCCTTGTGGTGGGATGTTCCTGCATTGTTCAGGGATGTGATGAGTCGCTTCCACCCCGCATCAAGCCTGAACGGTTCTTGAAAGCCTCGCTGTTCGTTCGCCCCAACAGCATTGTGAACGTATTCATCGATTCCGCGGTGGCGGGTTTTCCCATCACGATCAACGGTGCATCGGGAAGCATCAACGTGTCACTGAAAAACTTCTACAACGAAGTGCTCGAGGCGCGGCCGTCTATCAACGCGAAAGTGGATGTGTGGTTGACGAGTGAGCCAACCATCCACACGTCGGTGTTGTTCGGTGAGGCTGATGTTGAATACCCATACATTGAGCCGGGCGGTTTGCTCACGGTGCTTCCCGGCGATTCGGTATCAATGACAAAACAATGGCATCACATCGCCGATGTCGGGCGGGCGTTCTGGAACTATGTTCAGCTTCGTGGGCGTGTCGATGGGACGGGCAGATTCTACTACGAGTCGGCGCCCGTGCGCTATACTGCTACTGCCACCGTGCAGGCGTTCGAAAACGTTCCCGCTGAGCGCACAGGGCCGTACGAGTTTGAACTGGTCTATCACGTCTATGTAAGGTTTCCGCCGTAAGTCCCGAGTCGTGTCTCCTCACAACAGCGACATCGGAAAACCTCTTCAGAATCCGTCCGCCCTCTCCTGCCCCTGAATGATAACAAGCTTCAGCACCTTCGTTGCACCAATATC
>CAZIKE010000031.1:0-30724 GCA_964539775.1 uncultured Chitinophagales bacterium | reverse complement strand
AGCGAAAGTTTCTTGCCGTACTCTTTCGGTGCGGCAAACGCAATCACGGTGAACAAGAGAAACGACAGCACTAGGGTGAGTATCTTCATATTCGCTTCCTCAAGTAGGTTGGGATGGTGGAAATGGATTATGCTTCAGCAGTGGTCTTTTCCGGCTTGGTTGCGACCGTCCCAAACACGTAATCCCACAATGGGGAGCTGACGCCGAAGCGCGTGTTCGGATCCTGATAGTGATGCAGCATGTGATACTGCTTCAGCCACAACCAGCCTGCCGACTTCATGGCAAAATGATGCGAGGCATAGTGCCATGAGTCATAAATCATGTAGCCGAGGAGGAAACCCGCGTAGAAGGGGGCGGTCATAACGGGGCCTAACACGGCAACAAAAAGATAATAGAACATCACTGCGAGCGGAATGCTCACCACGGGCGGCATCACGAGGCGCAGCGAGTCATTGGGGTAATCGTGATGAACGCCGTGCATCATGAAGTGCAGGTACTTGCCCCATTCACTCTTCGGCTCATAATGGAAGACGAAGCGATGGAGCAGATATTCCGTCAGCGTCCAGAAGAACAGTCCAAAGAAGAAAAGGCCGACGATTGCCGTACCCGAGAGCTCGGGCCCGATGTACGCTTTGTACAGGAAGTACGACATCACTGGAATGTACACGATCAACGGCACGCTCGGATGCACGTGCGAGAACATCTCAAGGAAATCGCTCTTGAACAGCCGTGCGGATTCATCCTTGTTGGAAACATAGAGCTTCGGCATACAAACCTCCCATGATGTTGCAATGCTGAATAAACGTAGCTCAATCTACGGAAGAGACACTTGAAACTCAAGACGGCAGACATGGCCGGCACACCCGCCCCCCGACGTGGAAGTCAACATCCTTTCTGGCTACAGGACTTCGCCCGTCGGGATGCAGCCGACGGGCGAGGGGGGTGCAGCATCATCGCTTCTTCTGTGATGCGTGTCCGCCACGCATCTCAGCAGCAAGTGTTTTGATTTCGGTCAGATCGCGTCGCAGCTCGCTCCAGCCGTACCACAGAGCATAGTCTGGGTTAGCGTGAAACGATCCCTGAAAGGCACGCATGCGGTGTTC
Source organism: uncultured Chitinophagales bacterium (assembly GCA_964539775.1). Taxonomy (GTDB): domain Bacteria; phylum Bacteroidota; class Ignavibacteria; order UBA10030; family UBA6906; genus CAADGV01. Next base: position 29,621 of record CAZIKE010000031.1, on the reverse strand, counting down.
AAGAAACATCACAAACAGCTTCTGTTCGATCACCGTTGGCGCGTCGTGGAACGTGAGCAAATCGGGAAAGTCATACGCGTAGCCCTTCGGTTTCTTCAGGATCCCGTCCTTGTACAACGCTGCAACTGTGCGGATGGCTTCGGCCATCAGTTTGTCGGCTTCCCGAATCATATCGTCGCCTTTCTGCAGCTCAGCCTTTGCGAAGTTCACCGAGTGACATTGATTGCATGCTTTCACCATCTTGTCGCGTTGTGCCTGCCAATCTTCTTGCGTCAGACGGGCAACGTTGGCAGCTTTCACCACATCGAGTCGAGCCGTCGGTTTGCCGGACGGATCGAGGACACCAAGGCCTTGCAGGATCGTCGCCCGGTCTGCCGCCCACTGCTTGTCCTCGGGCATCGGCAAGCGCACGGCAAGAAATCCCCAGGCCGTCTGCACGTTATGGTCGCCCTCCTGCATGTGGCACGTCTGACATGTGGGTGCGGCAGTTTGTTCGGGCAGGGTGCCGTTCTGTTTCAGCAGTGCGCGCACGCCGTGTTTCGATGCCGAGTACATCTCCCATTGCGGGTGATCGAACCCCATGTGGCAGGTTTGGCAGGCCTGTGGCTGCTGTGCTTCCTTCTTGGCAAACGTGTGCCGTGTGTGGCACGCATCGCACGAGGCGCGGCCGAATCCTGCACCTTCTTTCGACAGTTCCTTGAGCTCTTCCTCGCTCTTCAATCCTATCTTGTGGCATCCGCCGCAACCTTTCATGCCCTCCATCAGTGCTACAGGTTGTGCGTGCGCGGTGGGCATGGCTTTCATTGCTGCCCAGGCAAAGGCGTGCTTGCTCTGCTTGAATTCCGCCGTCTGCTTCTCATGACACTGGCCGCAGGTTTCGGGCGTAGGAATCAGAACTTTTGCTACGTCAGTTGCCGACGTGTGCTTGTCACCGTGACACACGCTGCAATCCACGGCGTTCATGCTGTGCTTGCTCAACTGCCAGTCGGTAACGATGTTGGGTGTTACCTTCTTGTGGCAGTCGATGCACGTCTGGGCGGAGACTCGGACGAACGCCAGAGCGAGTCCCGCCAGAAGCGAAATGTATCTCATGCGATGATTTCTCCGGAATATGTGTTGGGATGATAAGGAACGACGCGGACACACAACTCCTTGCCCGCTCGTGAGGTGATCGTGCGCTCGCCACACGGGGAACGACACCGGGTTCACGCTTCAGTCGTTTGGCCCGTACTTCGGAACTTCACCCTGGAAGTGTTGATAGATGGGCCTGTCCAGTTGCTGAAATCTCCGCTGGTATTCCTCGCGGTTGATGCTGTTGTGCCAATTGCCGGTAAGGATTGCCAGCCCTGTAATCGCCACGAAGACGCCCGCGACGAGCGTTCCGTAGACCCAGGTCGGCACGGCCTTTCTGCTCCTGGTGCTGATGCGGACATCGAGCGTTTCCTTCACCGGACAAGCCGTAACGCACAGCATGCAGCTCATGCACTCATCGCTCCACACCCGGCTCACCCTGTGCACGGCGATGTTCGCCGGACATGCCTTGGTGCAGAGCTTGCAGTCGATGCACGTGGATGTATTGCGCGTAATCTTCAGCGGCGACAGCCAGCCGGCGATCCCAAGCAGTGCGCCGTACGGACAGAGATACCTGCACCAGAAATTCTTGACAAAAATCGAAAGCACCATCAGACTGATGATCGTCCACAGAGCAAACGTCGAGATGTTGGCGAAGAAGAGATACATCTTGATGTCCGCCACTTTGTTGTAAGGACTGTAGATGAAGTTCTCCAAACTCGTCACGTCCATGCGCAGGATGGCGTTGACGAAAAAGAAGAGGAGGAGATATTTCAACGAGCGCAACGGATAGTCGAGCCACCGGGGGACGGTGACGTTCCGCGTGAAAAGCTTCTTCCCCAACATCCAGAGTGACTCGCTCAGCGTGCCGATGGGACACAGCCAACCGCAGAAAGCCTTCTTGAGCGCAATGCTGACGCCGACGATGGCCAACAGAATGAACACCGAAGCAGGATGGATCGTGTTGAGCGTTCCAGTCAACATCCAATGCTTCAAGCTCATCAGTGCGCTGATGGGGAGAAAGCCTTCGACACCGGGCGGTCGTTCGAAGTACGGTTCAGCGCCGCCGGACATTCCCCATTGCATGAAGAGATAAAACTCCACCCCGATCCAGATACACAGCAGCACAAACGCCAACTGCACGAGCGTACGCTGGAACTGTTCATCCTCCTTCACTCTCCACACGAGTCGCTTGTACCACACTCGCTCAGAGGAAAAGTCAGGCTTGCGTCTCCGGAGGTGCTGGGGAAGTTTCTTGACTCGAGGCCTTGCCCTTTGGCCGTTGGTTGGTTTCGTTGGCGTACCGTGATGGGGTTGTACCACCGCTTCCACCAATACGCTTCCCGGGTTGTCTGTTCTCATCTCGACGCTCCACGTTCTCGATTCTGAGAAGACGCCATCCCTTTGTTCAAGATTGTGACCTATTTCAGGAGAGCAATACCCCCCGCCGAAAAAAGGTGCAACCTTGATGCCAATTCAGACTAATATATCTTATTTGGGTTCGAGAAGATAGGCTGCACCCTCACCCCGCCGCTGCACGGTATTCGGGTTTTCTCATCTCCCGCGCCATCTCGGCGATATTCTTGCTCACGAGCATTTGATAAATCTGGTCGCGCAATCCTCCCCACGTGGAATGCACCGAACACGGATTCTTCCCCGAGCACTCAGGAAAACCCAGCACACACTTGTTCATGAAGTCACTCCCATCGATCGCTTCGACGATGTCGAAGAGCGTGATGTCCTTCGCAGATCGGCCGAGCGCGAAGCCGCCTGTTGGACCTTTGGCAGAGATCAGGAGGCCGGTCGTTGCCAGCCGCTGGAGAATCTTGGCAAGAAAGTGATACGGAATGTCGAGTCGCTTTGTCAACTCTTTAATCGACGTCATCTCTCCATGCGGTTTGAGCGCAAGATAAAGCACGCCTTGAATAGCGTATTCACATTGTCTGCTGAAGAAGATGCTCATGATGCTTTCGGAGTATGCTGTCTTATTATGAAGAAGAAAGGAACAAAAAGCAACTTCGTGAGCGCTCGCGCTCTCGCTTCTCCCTTCGCAACGTTGCCTTGCCTGTCCCGACCAACTTTTGTACATTGCACTCGCCATGCGCAATCCGCTTCGTACAATACGTGAGTACGTCGAGAGCTTCGGGCTTGTGGAGCAGGCACAGGTCGTTGCCTCCACGGCGGTCATCGTGACGATGGCAACGATCATCGCAGCCATTCTGTTGACCGGCGAAAGGCTGCGGTGGACGGATTTCATCAGTGTGTTTGCCGTCGGTCTCATTGGATTTTTCAGCGTTGTCTTCTCGCTCAAATATGCGCGTCAGCTCGACGAGCAGCGCCGTCAGTTGCTGGCGATCAGTACGATTGCCGAGGCGGTCAACCGTTCGGTGGAGTTAGAGTATGTCCTCCAGTCTGCATTGAGCAAGGCCACCGAACTGCTCGGCACGCCCTTCGGATGGATCTACCTGCTCGATGGCGACCGGCTCGTGCTCAAAAGCTCGAAGGGTACATCAAAGGACTTCATCCATCTTCCCACGAATGCCGCGATTCCTGTATCTAACTGGATTCACCAGCCTCGTGTTGAGCGGGAACGGCTGGTCGATAGCCTGGGCCACATCGACGACGAGTTGAAGCTGCTCGGCATTCAGTTCTGGGCATCCATCCCCCTCAAGTCCACCGATGGAATACTCGGCGTGCTGGTGGTCGCGGGAGAAGGCTTTGACATGTTCAGCACCAAACAAGCGGAGCTGATGGAGACGTTCGGCAACCAAATCAGCGTTGCGCTGAACAACGCGCAGTTGTTCGACCGCGTTCGGCGTTCGGAGGCTCTCTACTCCGACCTGTTCGAAAACTCTCCCGATATCTACTTCAGCATCAACCGCGATCACACCATCACGGGATGCAACCTCACCGGCGCCCGCATGCTCGGGTATGAAAAGGAGGAAATCATCGGAAGGAAGCTGGAAAGCCTCTTCGTGCCGGAGCAGCAAGCGGCGCTGCAGGATATTCTGTTCCGCATGTTCATCGAAGGGCGAGGCGTGAAGGACCTGGAAGAGCAGATGGTGCGCAAGGACGGCAAGGCGTTCTACGTCCATGTCAACTCCTCGCTCGTCTTTGCCCCCGATGGTTCCACGATCCATGCGCGCGTGGTTGCCCGCGACATTTCCGAGCGAAAGCGGATGGAAGCGACCATCGTGCATGCGCAGAAGATCGACAGCATCGGCAACCTGGCCGGCGGCATTGCGCATGACTTCAATAACATTCTTGCGGCGATTCTCGGCTCGGCATCCATCATGCGGCGCCACATGCCCGAGGAACATGAGTTTGCCAAATACTTTGAGATCATAGAGGGAGCCGCCCATCGAGGTTCATCTCTCACACGCCAACTCCTCACCTTCGCCCGCAAGACGGAGAATGTGGTGAAGCCCGTGGATCTTCACAAGCTCATCGACCAGACGCTGGTCCTGTTCGAGCGCGGCGTGACGAAAGAAATCCACGTCGAGAGGCGCTTTGCGCAGGAACTTATCGGCGTGAACGCCGACGAGGGCCAGATCCAGCAGGCATTGCTCAACGTCCTGCTGAACGCTCGCGACGCTATGCCCAGCGGTGGACGGGTCACCATCACCACTACGACAACCATGGTCGATGCGCACACGGTCGCTCACTTCTCGTCGGTCAGACCCGGTCGCTTCGTAGCCATCACCATCACGGACACGGGTATCGGGATGGATGAGAAGATGCGCTCTCGGGTTTTCGAGCCGTGGTTCACCACGAAGGAGTCCGGCACGGGACTTGGCCTTTCTGTGGTCTACGGCGTTGTGCAAAGCCACGGCGGCTTCATCAATCTTGAAAGCGATGTAGGCCGGGGAACGTCGTTCACGATCTACCTTCCTGTCTCGGACCAACCGGTGCGCATGGCCGAGCAGAAACGCCGCGCACGCCTCCCGCGCGGGAGCGAGAACATCCTCGTGATCGACGATGAGGTGAGTGTCTGCGAGGTCGCCAAGGACATGCTCTCAAGCCTCGGCTATACCGTGATGGATGTGCATGACGGGAAGGCGGGTGTGGAATTCTATCGTACACGTCGCGCCTCCATCGATCTGGTCTTGATGAACATGAACATGCCCCTGATGGGCGGACGGGAAACATTCCGCCAGCTCAAGAGCATCAATCCCGCTCTGCCGATTCTGATTGTGACCGGCCACGGCAGGGCGGTGGTGGATGAAGTGAGCTGGGCATCGGAGATCAGCGGTTATTTGCAGAAGCCCTTTCAGTTGGAGGACCTTGCCACAAAGGTGCGCGCGGTGCTGGACGGCAAACACCAGCCCGCAACAGCAACGTAATCTCACGCGATGGTATGGATTCGTTCTTCTCCTACCTGAAGCACGCTCGTGAAGCAAGCGGCTTCTCCCTCGAAGAAATCTCCGACCTGACGCTCATCAACATGAAAATGCTGGAAGCGCTCGAACAGGGGGCTGTGCGCTCGCTGCCGCAAGCATACATCCGCGCGTTCATTCGTGAGTATGCCGCCGCCATCGGGCTTGATCCCGCAGAGACACTGCAGCGCTATGATGCATGGCTGCAGCATGCTTCAGCAACGGCAGAGCAGGAACACGTACCGAGCGTTGTGACCACGCAGGCAGAACCGCCCCGGGAACTGCGATCGGCGCATGGAAGGCTCCTCGAACATGTTCCGAACATCTGGAAAATCTCGCTTGCGGTCGTTGCGCTGGTTTTGCTCGACGTTGTGTTGTGGAATGTTCTGGAGAAAGAGCCTCTGCGGGAGGTAAAGGAGCTCCCCTTTCGGGAGGTCGTGCGAGAAGTGCAGGAGCGAGCAGACTCAAACCTGATTGCCGCCGGGCATAGTGCATTCAGGACAACCCCGGATAGCCTCACGCTCGTCGCGACGACAACCGACAGCGTCTGGATGCAAATCGCATTGGATGATACGGTCATGATGGAACACTTCCTCTACCCGAAGACATCCAGGCAGTGGAAAGCGAAGAACAGCTTTGTGTTGTTGGTGATTGGTAATCCAACGGCCATTACCTTTACGTTGAACAACAAACCGATGCACATCCCCGTGCGACGGGGGTATGTCACCCGCAACGTCCGTTTCGATCGTTCATCGCTTCAATAGTCATGGCCACCGTCCCTGAAAAAGTTATCGCACGCGTTGAGAAGCTTCGCACGGAGCTCCACGAGCACGACTATCGCTACTATGTGTTAGCCGAGCCGACAATCTCCGACGAGGAATACGATAAGCTCATGCGTGAGCTTGCGGAGTTGGAAGAGCGATACCCCGAACTTCGGTCGCCCGACTCCCCCACGCAGCGCGTCGGCGGACAGCCCACAAAGGAGTTTGCAACCGTCACGCACAACCCGCCTATGCTGAGCCTGGCAAACTCCTATTCCGAACAAGAGATTCGCGAGTTCGACCGTCGTGTCCGGAATCTCTTGGGAGGCGAAACGCCGCGCTATGTTGCGGAATTGAAGTTCGACGGTGTGGCAATCGCGCTCCGTTATCGCGACGGTGTGTTTGTGCAGGGAGCAACGCGCGGAGACGGCACACAGGGCGACGACATTACGGCCAACCTCAAAACCATCCGCATGCTGCCGCTGCGATTGCGCGGCGCAACGGCGCAGTTCCTTAACATCGAAGTCCGTGGCGAGGCGTTCATGGACAAGGCGGATTTCGTTGAAATGAACAAACAGCGTGAAGCGGCCGGCGAAAAACTCTTCATCAATCCTCGCAACTCCACCGCCGGTACGCTCAAGCTCCAGGACCCCAAAGTCGTTGCGTCGCGTCCGATCAAGATGTTTGCCTACTACCTCCTCGCACCCGATGCGCACCTCACCAGTCATTACAAGAATCTACAAATCCTTCATACCCTCGGCTTCCCCGTGAACGAACACACACGCGTATGCAAGACGATCGACGAGGTGATCGACTTCTGGAAGCATTGGGAGCCACAGCGCGATGCGCTTCCCTACGACATCGATGGCATTGTTGTGAAAGTGGATTCGTTGGAGCAGCAGGCGAAGCTCGGCAGCATTGCTAAGAGTCCGCGCTGGGCAATTGCATTCAAGTTCGCATCGCGCAAAGCGGAGACCCTGCTGAAAAATATCGTCCTGCAAGTCGGAAGAGTGGGCACGATAACGCCGGTGGCGGATCTCGAACCGGTGTTTGTCGGCGGCACAACGGTCAGCCGCGCAAGTCTGTACAATATGGATTACATCAACGACCTTGACCTGCGTATCGGCGACACGGTGATTGTGGAGAAAGGGGGAGACGTCATCCCCAAAGTGACGGAGGTGATCCACGCCAAGCGCCCGAAGCACGCCCTCCCGTACGTCATGCCAAAGCGCTGTCCCGAGTGCAACTCGCCGCTCTTCAAGCCCGAAGGCGAAGTCAACTACTACTGCGAGAACTCCGAGTGCCCTGCTCAGGTAAAAGGGAGGCTAGAACATTTTGCTTCGCGCGGTGCAATGGATATCGAAGGATTAGGAGAAGCCGTGGTGCAGCAACTCGTAGGGTTGGGATGGGTGAAGAATTGTGCCGATCTGTACTCATTACACAAACATCGTGAGGAGATGATCAAGCTGGAACGCTGGGGCGAGAAGAGCACACAAAACCTTCTGGACGCGATTGAACAAAGCAAGAAGCGTCCGTTCCATCGCGTTCTGTACGCTCTGGGGATTCGCCATGTCGGCCAGGGCGTTGCGCAACTTCTGACCGAACACTTTCCCTCGATCAGCACGTTAGAGGAAGCGAGCGTCGAAGACCTGCAGTCCATCAGCGGTATCGGTCCTCAGATTGCCGAGAGTGTTTCCCGCTTCTTCAAGGAAAAGCACAACAGAGAAATCATCCGCAGGCTCGCGGCGGCCGGGGTCACGTTGAGCGCCGCCACCACACGGAGAAAAGGACCCCTGAGCGGACTGACGTTTGTGCTCACGGGGACTCTCCCGAGCTATACGCGAGAACAGGCAAAGCAACTGATTGAAGCACATGGCGGAAAGGTTGCCTCCAGCATCAGCAAGCATGTCAACTACGTTCTCGTGGGAGAGGATGCCGGCTCGAAGCTGGAAAAGGCGAAGAAGCTGGGGATCGCCACGATTGATGAAGAGGAATTCAAAGACATGCTGCAACAATGAATGCCCAATCAAACATGCTGGCGAAACTCCGGATGAAGATCGGCATACGACTCGCGGCGTTCCGCTTCCGCAAGCGGAAGGAGGAAGTCATCTCCTTTGCCCACGCCGTGTCCGGCGCCGAGCGTGCACTGGTGATCATGCCGCTCGATCGGCGCGAGCTTCTTTCGGCGTTCAACGTCATTATCATGTTGAAGCGCAAATTCGACGAGGAACGCATCACGATTATTGGCGATGAACGCGGCGTGGAAACCATCCGCCTGATGCCGAAGAGCCACTTCCTGCAGATTCGGGAAACGGACATCAACCTCTTATATCATCCGCGCCCGGAGTTCCTCACGCTGTTGAAGGATCGCAAGTTTGACCTCGCAATCGACCTGAACCTTGATTTAGTTCTCCCCTCAGCCTATATTTGCAGAGAGACAAATGCCAGAGTCCGCATCGGGTTTGCCGGGCCAAACGCCGACAGGTTCTTTAACTTCCAGATCCAACCCGATCCTCAACAATCACGAACAACAATCTACGACCGCGTGGCAAAATGTCTTTACATGTTCTAGAAGTAATATGCGACAGAACGGAGGTGGTGCGATGAACTTTCACGTGGAAAAGAACGGCAGCTCCGTGACGCTGCGTTTGAAGGAGCGTAAGCTCGACTCCACCATCTCGCCGGAGCTGAAAGGGGAGTTCCTCATCCTCTGCAAGCCGAAGGTGGAGACGCTGAATGTGGATCTCCACGACGTGGAGTTCTGCGACAGCAGCGGGCTGAGTGCCTTGCTCATCGCCGAACGAAAGATGAAGGAACACGGCGGCAAGGTTGTGCTGCGCAACGTGCACAAGAACGTGTACAACCTGATCAAGATCTCGATGCTCGACCGCGTGTTCGAGATTCACGAAGCACGCCCCACAGCGAAACATTGACGGCACGCACGGTGCACACGGCGCTTCGACTCCATGCCATCACCGGCGGCTGCGCTGCTGTATGCGCTCTCCCCCCGGTGTGTTCCCTTCCCTTCACGTTTCGAAAGGCGACGATGGCGCTCCTCCTGTTCATGGTTGAGGGCATGCCCGCAGAGCTGCTCTGGTTCCTGCTCGGCCTGGTGTTGATCTTGAGCGAGCTTGTGCTTCCCGGTTTCGTGATGATCTTTTTCGGTATCGGCGCGTGGATCACGGCGCTGGGCGTGCTCGTCGGCGTTGCCGACGCGTTCAATGTTCAGCTTCTCCTCTTTCTCGTTTCCTCCATCCTCTCTCTTGTTCTCTTTCGCAAGCAGGGAAAGAAGTACTTCCGGGGACGTGTCTCACACACACTTGATGACGTCGCAGCCTTGGATGACGTTCGCGGCGGACGGGCGATCGTGGTTGAGGATATTGTGCCGAGCACACTGTCGGGGAGGGTAGAGTTCCACGGCACACTCTGGAAGGCGATCGCAGACGGAGAGATCAAGAAAGGGACGCCCGTGGAAATTCTGGAGCGTCACGACCTGACGCTGAAAGTGAAACCCCTTTCCTAACCCATCCCCACACCGGAGCATCCTATGGAAGTCGGCAGCGTTATCATTCTCGGACTCATCTTCTTCGCGTTCATCGTTATCATGCGGTCGGCGCGTGTCGTGCCGCAGAAGACAGTCTTCATTGTGGAGCGGCTCGGCAAGTATCATGCAACACTCGAAGCGGGCTTCCACATCCTCATTCCCTTTATCGACCGCGTGGCATACAAGCACACGCTCAAAGAAATGGTGATCGATGTGCCTCCCCAGTCCTGCATCACCAAAGACAACATTGCGGTGGAAGTGGACGGCATCCTCTACATGCAGGTGATGGACCCTGTGAAAGCATCGTACGGCATCAGCGATTACGTGTTCGCTTCTACCCAGCTCGCGCAAACAACGATGCGCAGCGAGATCGGCAAGATCGATCTCGACCGGACGTTTGAGGAGCGCGAGAAGATCAACTCGGAAATTGTGGCCGCGTTGGACAAGGCCGCCGAGCCGTGGGGCCTGAAAGTGACGCGCCACGAAATCAAGAACATCATCCCTCCTGCCAGCATCAAGGATGCGATGGAGAAACAGATGCGCGCCGAGCGCGAGAAGCGCGCACTGATTGCGGAATCCGAGGGCGAGAAGCAGGCCAAGATCAATCGTGCCGAAGGCGACAAGCAGGAAGCGATCGCCCGCTCCGAGGGCGAGAAGATGAAGCGGATCAACGAAGCAGAAGGACGGGCACAAGAAATCGAGCGCGTCGCGATGGCCACCGCAAAAGGTATCCGCGAGATCGCCACTGCCATCAATGAAAAAGGCGGCATCGACGCGGTCAATCTCCGTATCGCGGAAGCGTATCTCGGCGAGTTCGGCAAGCTGGCACAAAAGAACAACACGCTGATCATTCCTTCCAATCTCTCCGACGTTGCCGGCATGGTCTCCTCGATCGGCACAATCTTTTCGACGATGAATCAACGGAAGACGGAAACATAGCCAGCGCAGCGGTAGGAACAACCTTGAACGGCAAGCAATGAAGCGTTCCTCACACCGATCGGCGGTCTTCTCCAGGCGATGCAGACAGTACTGCGCCTCGCCGCCGAGAACCGTGATGGTGACCATAAACCCTGAGCGGCATCCGCTCATCTCTCGATGATGACACTTCGTTTCCACGGCGCCGCGCGCACCGTAACAGGCTCCATGCACATCCTCTCGGTTGGGGGGAAAACGATTCTTCTGGACTGCGGCATCTACCACGGCAGAAGAGACGAAGCACGAGAACGCAACCGTTCGTTCCCCTTCGATCCGGAACGCATTGATGCGGTGGTTCTCTCACACGCCCACATCGACCACAGCGGCAACCTTCCGGGACTTGTGAAGCAAGGCTTTCGTGGTCCCATCTACTGCACGAAGGCGACGGCCGATTTGTGTGCCGTCATGCTGAAGGACAGCGCACACATACACGAGAAGGATGCAGAGTTTGTAAACAAGAAGCACGCAAAGAAGCACCTTCCTCCTGTTACGCCGCTGTACACACAAGAGGATGCCGATGCAACGATACCGTTGTTGACGGGCGTGGAGTACAGCGCTGCGTTCGATGTTACCGACGGCATTGCCGCGCGGTTCGAAGACGCAGGGCACATTCTCGGTTCGGCGAGTGTGTCGCTGACGCTTCGCGAAAACGGCAGGAGCGTGACGCTTGCTTTCACCGGCGATCTGGGAAGGCCCAATCTTCCCATCCTGCGCGACCCGGTATTCGTCGGAGATGCGGATTATCTCATCAGTGAAAGCACCTACGGGGGAAGGTTCCACGGACCGGTGGCGGCCATGGAGGAGCAGTTGCTTGAACCGCTCCGCCGCGGTTGCCAGCGCAAAGCGAAAATCATTATTCCTGCCTTCAGTGTCGGGCGGACGCAGGAAGTGGTGTACGTCCTCCACAAGCTCAGCATCGCAGGGGAAATCGATCACCTTCCCGTCTTTGTTGATAGCCCGCTCTCCGTGAACGTCACCGACGTGTTCAAGCGCCATCCCGAATGCTTCGATCAGGAAACGTGGGATATCATCAACGCCGAACGCGATAACGACCCGTTCGGGTTTGAGCGGCTGATGTACATCCGCGACGTGGAAGAGTCGAAGGCACTGAACGAGCGGCCGGGTCCGTTCATCGTTATTTCCTCGCAGGGCATGTGCGAGGCAGGCCGGGTTCTTCACCACCTTGCCAACAGTATCGGCGATCCGCGCAACATGGTGATCATCGTCGGCTATCAGGCCGAACATACGCTCGGCAAGAAGTTGGTGATGCGAGAACCCGTCGTGAACATCTTCGGCGAACCGCACGACCTGAAAGCGGAAGTCGTGGTGCTCAATGCGTTCTCCGGGCATGCAGACCGAAACGAGCTTCTCGCCTACCTCAATGGGTTCAGCAGAAAACGTCTGCGCAAAGCCTTTCTCGTCCACGGCGATCTCGATCAGGCCGAGCAGCTGGCTGTCGGAATGCTGGAGTCCGGCTTTGCGGACGTTCAGATCCCGGCTCGCGGCGACATTGTGCACCTCGACTAAACATGTCCGGACGTGGAACGAACACCGCGTATAGCCTTGCTCAATCTCCTCTTCTACGCAGCCACGCTTGGTAACGCACAGGAGCAACCCCGCTCATCGGAGGCCGCGTTTGTTCGTGGCGATACGGTGCTGCGCCGGAACACCGCAAGCGTTCTGTTCGAGCGCAACCTCAACACGTTCAACTGGATCGGCTCCCTGCGTGTAGATACGTCGGCGTTCGGCCAACGCATTCGCATCGATGAGCTGCTGATGTCGAACATCATCCTCGTGGACGCCACACCTTCATCCCCCGAACAGCGACTGCAGAGCACACAGCAACGACTGAAGCTCGACGTAAGCCGTCCGCTCACCGATGCGATCAGCATCACGGGCCAGTGGTCGTCGCTCATGTACTCGGATAAGAAGGCTGTCGGACTCAGCACAGCTTCCATCAATGCACTCCTCGCGGGGATCGAGTACACTCCCATTCCTCTCTTTACCATCACTCCAATGATCGGGCACCGGTGGGATAATCAGATTGATGTGCGCGATCGTGGGTTGAGCTACAACATCGCTGCGCGGACAAATCCCATCGACTTCGACGGATACCAGGTTGTCGGCGCTGCCCAATTTCAGCAGGACCGCGTCGACCCCCGGTTGCTGGAACAACACTTTGCACGGGTCGGATTCCAGAAATGGTTTTTGGGGAGAACACGTGACAGTCTGGATGCAGGCTTTGCGCGCAACCGCAGGGAGTTCTACACCTCGCAGAGCGGAGCGCTGGAGAGTCGCCAGGAGAATATCTTCACGTTCAGTAATCTCTTAGAGTACGAATTCGATCCATCGGTTCTCACGTCGTTCTTCGTGAACGTGTACAATCGTGCTCTTGGCAAAGACTACCGCGCCCTGCTTTCCTCCGCACAGGCTCCGGCGCAGTTCAACACCGGCATTGATGAGTTCCGGCTCGAGACGTTTGCCCAGGCTCTTTACCGCAACCTGAGCAGCGGATTCGCCGTTTCTGCGCGACTTTCCTACAGCGAACGCAACGAGCGTCATTTTGCAAAGAACCCGACGACCGGGTTCTCGCGCGACACAACCCAACCATCCCTGACCACACGACAGGCGCAGGACCAGGAGCAGACGAAAGACAATCTCACGCGTCGCACATCGCTTTCCGGTACGATCCATGTGCCGGTCTCCTCCTCGGACACGGTTGCGTTTTCCGGCGCGGCCAGCATCCTGCGCTATGATACGCCGAGCACCGCGAACGTGGAAGACCGCGACGAACTGCTTGTGGCGCTCTCCCTCTCCACGACGCACCGGCTGAACCGCTATCTGGATCTTTCTTTCACCCTCGACGGCACCTTGAGTCACATCGTGTATCTGCTGCGCGACCGCAGCGCAAACAACAACATCAACCGTGTGCTGCGGCTCGCTCCACGCACGGTGTACAGACCATTCTCTTTTTTCACCTCCATGAATACGTTCGAGGTGCTGGCCAATTACACGGTGTACGATTTCGAGGCACAGGCGGCACAGGTGCGGAGCTTCTCCTACCGTCAGTTCGGATGGATCGATTCGACGACCGTCGCGTTGAGCAAGCGCCTGGAGCTTGACTTTTTTGTGTATTTGAAGTTATATGAGCGAGGGCAGCTCAACTGGAGCGAGTTCTCGGAACGCAGGGAGAATTCGTTCATCGATAGGACGTACGCCCTGCAGGTGCGCTGCTTACCGGACGATGACGTGCTCTTCGCTGTCGGCGTGCGATACTTCAGTCAAACGCGCTACAGCTACACCGGACAGGTGCGAAAACTCGATTCGTTCCTTCGGAGCTTCGGACCAACCTGCTGGATTCTCTGGCGCCCAAACCCGACAAGTGAGGTAAGCATGAAAGGATGGTACGAACAACGGCGACTTGAAGGAGGCGGATCACGATCGCTGGCAAACATGACATTGACCGTTACCCTCACCATTTGAGCGAGGCACCGTGACACCAAAATCCATCCGCATGACGCTGCCCAGTTCTCCCAATGCCGTCACCCGTGTGGAAGGGTTCCTGCGCAGGATCGGCAGCAACGTCCCGCTCGATGAAATCCAGTTCCATAAACTGATGGTCTCCCTCACCGAGGCCGTCAACAACGCCATCATTCACGGCAACAAATCGAACAGGAAAAAGAAAGTCGTCGTCGTCTGTCACTGCATGCCGAACGAATTGGTCATCACGGTGACCGACCAGGGGAAAGGCTTCAATCTCGCAGACGTCGAAAACCCGCTCGCCGATGAAAACCTACTCCGTACCAGCGGCCGCGGTATCTTCCTCATGCGCACGCTAATGGACAAGGTCGAGTACGAGATGAACAAGAAGGGTGCGACGGTTACGCTCGTCTTGCAGTTGAAGAAGTAGCGGAGTTCTCCTCGCGGAGTGATCTTACACAGCTTTCCCCCCGGTGGCCGGCACAAAGTCCCGCTTCCTCTTCAGAAGCTGTCCCGCTCTCCACTCCTGGACGACGAACAGTTGCGGAGAAGTGGAGGTCTGCACGTAATATTTCCCGTCATTCCGTTTGAAGAAACGAATCTGTGTCCCCTGCACTTCGATGGTGGCAGTAAGTTTCGGTAGAGACGCAACGGCAGAGTCCACAAACTCATCGGTCTGAAAGTTGGAAAGGAGAGAGAGGAAACTCGTTACGTTCGTATTGATGGTGGAGTCCTTCCCAATCGCCCAGTGCACGCTGTCTTTCTTCGTGAGCACGAATGTCGTGTCGCCGAACCGGAACGTCACTTCGGTGATCGTACTTTGGTCCGTCTTGAAGATGCTCTTGTTGCGCCAGTCATTGATGGACTTGACAAACGTGGTGTTGAGGACGCCTTCAACCGAGTACACCTCGTCCGAGCCTTCTCGCCGCACATACGACTCGGTCCAGCTACTAGTCGGTTTGCCCACGCGGAACTGCGCGACGAGATTGTTGTTCGCGTACATCTGCACCAACGGCGCGGTGGAATCGACCGCGTAGATATTCTGCTTCGCGGGATTGGTTGAGATCAATGCCGTGATTCTCATGGCTGCCCCCTTACCCACCGCAGTCGTCACAGCGTTCTCATCGGCGGGGTAACGCACGGGCGAGGTGAGCATCCATTTGCCGCCTTCACGCACGAGGGTGATGTCTCCATCCTTCGAACGTATCTGGATTCTGTCCACGCCCGATGAATCGTACGTGACCAGCGGCTCGCCTGCGGATTGCTCCAGACTTTGCTCGCCGGGTTTTTGCATGACGAGGATGGCTGCGATTGCCAGCAGAACTGTCAAGCCGATCAGATACAGAACATTCCGTTTCATGATGATTCCTCTCGGTCAGGTTGAGAACTACGGGGTCCCTACTGCATCTCCAGCGCTTTGCGGCGCGCCTTGCGAATTCTCCAGCGCAGCAATCCATACCCCATGACCAACAGCGGCGGCAGAAGCATGTTGGCGTACTTGTACACCTTCTTGGTGCCGTCGGAGACCTGCTCCAGCGGCGGCGGCGAAACATCTTTCGACCGAATGGTGATCAACCCTGCATCGTCCGCAAGATAGTCCACCATGTTGGCAAAGAACGCAAGGTTATCGCGCCCGCCCAGATACTGATCCTTCGCGAAGTCGCCATCACCGACAAGCACAAGGCGGGTCTCCGGAGATTGGGTGATGGGTGTTCCCGTCGGCGCCGTAACGCCAGCGCTCGTATCATGCGGCACGGGCTTGTCGGCAAAGAAGCTCTTGAACTTTCCGCTGACAACGGCGGCAAGCGGAATGTATTGCTCGCTGAACATATCACGCGTATAGCGCGCCATCGGATCGAAGTAAAACACCTGGGTCTGCCGTCCGCTTTGCTTCGAGGAACGGAGGAGAAACTCTCCCTGCAGTCCTCGTGAAGTCAGGTTCGTCGTGTCGATGGAGCTGACGAAGAAGAGCACAATGCCCTGCAGGTTCTTGACCATCATGTTATCCTTGCTGACTTCGCTGGCGATCGGGATGTAGGGGAACTGCACCTGGCTTTGAATGGAGAACCCGTACTGCTGCTGCACGATGCTGATGGGCGCGCATTGCGCATCGCGCACGAGATCGGGATTGATGCGCAAGCCGTAGTGCTCCAACATATCTTCAAGCTTCAGGTCCAGCGTGCGACCGAAGCGCTGCTGCAGGTCTGCATCCACCTTGTTCAAGAGGAACGCCACCTTCCCGCCGCGCATGATGTACTGGTCGATCTGATACTTTGCCACATCGGAGAAGGGATTCTTGGGTGCCATGACGATCAGGACCCCGATCTCACCGGGGACGGGTTGTCCTTTGCTCACATCTACCGTCTGCACGTCGTACTGACGGGAGAGGTGCTGATAGGCGCGCTGGATGTCGTTCATCGTCGCCTCGCCCTGGCCGGTCAGCAGGCCGATCTTCTTTCTCTGGGTGTGCGTCAGGCGCTTGATGGTGCTACTCAGGTCGTACTCCAGCGTGGACATGTTCTGCACCACGGGAATCACTTCTTTCCGATCCTCGTACATGAGCACTAGGCCCATATAGCCGCGCTTCAGCTCTAACTTGTCCTCGTTGATCACCTGCACCTGCACCGGCTGAATCCCCTGCTGCTGCGCTTCCTGCTCTCCTTTTTCTCCCGAAGGGTCGATGAACTCGAACTGGAGGTTCCCGCGTGAATAGGCTTTGTACTCGTTCAGTTGGTCCAGCACCGTGCGCCGAACGTTGTTGTAGGGCGCGGGCAAATCCTCCGTGAAGTACGCCTTCACCGTCAGCCGGTCATCGAGATTCTTGACGAGATTCTTGCTCGCGTCCGAGAGCGAGTAGATGTTATTCTTCGTCAGGTCGAGCCGCCCGAAGAGCCGCACGGAAACGATGTTGAGCAGGATAAGGATGACGGCAACGATGCCGATGCGCATGAGTGTTTGCGATCTGAGAGTGCGTGTAGACATAAACATCACCACTTTCGTCGTTCAAGGGAAACTGTTGCCAGCATGAGGGAGAAGAAGAGGATCGATGCAAAGTAGATGAGGTTGCGTGAATCGATGACGCCGCGCGCAATGCTCGAGTAATGGAAATCTACCCCCACAAACTCCAGCGTGGATGCCATGAACGTCGGCAAGTAGGGCAGCACCTTGTCGATCATGAAGAGGACAAAGACGAAGATGAAGCCCATGATGAACGCAACGATTTGGTTCTCCGTCAGGCTCGATGCCAGCAGGCCGAGTGCGATGAACACGCCGCCCATCAGCAGCAAGCCGAGGTAGCCGCTGAAGACCGCGCCGATGTCGATGGAGCCGAGCAGCGCCATGGTCAGCACATACAGGAACGTTGGCAGCAGGGCCGCGCCCAGCACCACCCAGGCGGCAAGGAATTTGCCCACGATGATCTCCACGTCCTGTACCGGCTTGGTGGTCAGCAGCTCGATGGTGCCGGACTTCAATTCCTCGGCGAGCAGCCGCATGGTGATTGCCGGCGCAATCACCAAGAAGAGGATGCGCACCAGAGGTGAATCGAAGATGATGTACAGCGAAGCCACGTTGTTCAAAAACAGATTGTTGGCGAAGAACCAGCCGAGGATCGCCAGAAAGACGACGATAACCACGTACGCCACCGGCGAATTGAAATAACTCTTGAGTTCCCGTTTGAAAATCGGGAGGATGTTGGGGAATGCTTTCATAGCTTCACATGCGTTGGTTGGAAATTCATTTGTGTCAACTCCGCTACCCTGCCGTCAGCTTGTGGAAGACTTCCTCCAGCGTGGTTGCCTTGCGGTGCATTTCAAGGATGATCCATCCTTCAGCCACGGCCTGACGGAAAACATCGGCGCGTACGTCTGCCCCCTTTTCCACATGCAGCATGAAGCGGGCTGTGCCGTTCTTCTGGCTGAGAAGTTCGACACTTCCCACGCCGCGCAGCGTGCGAAGCTTCGGAGAAATCTGTTGCAACGCATCGGCGCCGTTGGTGAGCAACTCCAGCGTCAGCGACTCCGAGCCGCGGAACTCCTGCTGCAACTGCTCGGGTGTTCCGTCGGCAACAATCTTGCCTTCGTTGATGATTAACACGCGGTCGCACGTCGCCTGCACTTCGGGAAGAATGTGGGTGGAAAGAATAACCGTCTTGGCGCGGCCGAGTTGCTTGATCAGGTTCCGAATCTCAACAATCTGGTTGGGATCAAGCCCGCTTGTCGGCTCATCAAGGATGAGCACGTCGGGATCGTGAATCATGGCCTGGGCAAGTCCGACGCGCTGACGAAAGCCCTTGGAAAGCTCGCCGATATCCTTGTGCCGCACGCTCTCGAGTCCGCACACGTGGACCATCTCTCTGATCCGGTGCGGGATCTGGGAACGCGTCAGGCCGTGCAACTCCGCCGCGTACTCGAGGTACTCCAGCACATTCATCTCGTGGTAGAGGGGGTTGTTCTCGGGCAAATAGCCGATCTTCCTTCGCACCTCCAGCGAGTGCTCCTCGATATTCAGGCCGTCAACTTCCACGGTGCCGGCGTTGGGCGGCATGTAACATGTGATGATCTTCATCGTCGTGGTTTTCCCTGCGCCGTTGGGGCCAAGAAAGCCGAGAATCTCTCCTGTCTTGACATCAAACGAGATTCCATCAATGGCTTTCTGGTCGCCGTAGAGCTTTGTCAGATTGCGAACTGTTATGGACATGTGACAAACAGTTTGTTATGATACCTGCGTGAGGTGGGAGTGCAAGACGCCTCACACGATCGCCCTCACCACAGCGTGAACTAAGCGGAAAAAAATCTAATCACGCTGGGGAAAAAAATCAAGAAAGTCAGATGCGCGGCCTCTTCTTGTGCCAATCGGTGATGGTCTGATACACGTGCGCCATGTGCAACACGTCCGCTTCGGCAAACGGACGGCCGATGATCTTCAGCCCGATGGGAAGCTTCTTCTTGTTGAATCCACACGGCACCGAAACGGCAGGCAACCCGACAAGATTCTCCACCGCTTCGATGGTGTTGCCGCCGCCGAAAATCTGCTCCATGCTCGCATCAATGTGTGGCGCGCATTGCAGCGTACTGGAGCCGAGGATGATGTCGTACTGGGTGAAGAGTCGCGCGATGTCGCGGCAGATCAGCGTCCGCAGGCGTTGACAGCGGAGGTAGTCCGTCGCCGCAATGAGTTGACCGCCGAGGAGCTCACCGCGCCGGTCAGGATCGATGATGTCGGAGACTTTACCTGCGCGCACAAGCGGCTCGAACGCCGATGCCTCTTCGGCCGCAATGATCGTCGCTGCGACCGTCTCGTAAGGATACTCGGGCAACGCAAGTGCTCGCGCCTCAATGCCATGCGATCTGAATGTTGCAAGCGCTTCGGCAAATGCGGCGGCTACATCCGGCTCTCCCCATCGTTCATAATCCTCTTGCACAAATCCCACACGGAACTTGCTCACGTGTTCACGCGCTTTCGTGAACGCCACTTTGAATGGCCCACGCACACTCATCGGGTCGGCATCGTCCTTGCCCTGGAGGATGGAGAAAACCGTGGCGCAATCCATCGCCGTGCGGCACATCGGCCCGATCTTATCCATCGTCCACGAAAGCGCCATCGCTCCCGCCCGACTGATACGCCCGAACGTCGGCCGCAAACCGGTGATGCCGCAGAACGATGAAGGGGTCATGATCGAACCCCACGTTTCGGTGCCGAGCGCGAACGCACACAGGCCTGCGGCAACGGCAGCGCCCGAGCCGCTGGATGATCCTCCTGACCAGCGTGTCGTGTCCCACGGCGTTCTGCATGCGCCGATGGCCGATGCCGTCGGTGGGCCGCCGGCAAGCTCACTCATCGCTGCTTTGCCGAGAAGAATCGCACCGGCGTCGCGGAGCCGGGTAATCACTGTTGCATCTTCCGCGATCATCTGGTCGGCATATGGTCGCGCGCCCCACGTCGTTGGGTACCCCTTGACGGCAAATAGATCCTTCGCCGCGTACGGAATGCCATGCAGCGGACCGCGATGCAGGCCGGCGTTGAGTTCGCGCTCAACCTGCTCTGCCTGCTCCAGCGCCAGTTCGTGTGTAACGGTAACAAAGGCGTTCAGCTTTGGTGAGATCTTCTCGATCCGTTCGAGATAGGCGTGCGTCAGTGCTACGGGCGAGACTTTTCTTCTTTTGAGAAGCTTCGAGAGTTCGGTGATAGGAGAGAAGAGTATGTCGTCGGAGATCATCTCACGGCTTTTCCATTCTCCCCCTTCATGACGGGACTGGCAAAGATGAAGTGAGGCACGAGGCCGTTGGGAAGGTCACGCTCGCGCAGCGGCTGGATGTTCTTTTCATGATGTGCAAGAAACTTGAGCGCAAGCTGTCGTTCATCTTCCGTCATCAGATACCCTGCAACACGTTCGGGCAGAGCGATGACTCGCTGCGGCTGCTCGGACTGCATCGGTAGCACCACAGCACCCATGAACGGCGCGGTACCAGCAGCCAGGATTGTTTTACCGAAAGCTCGGCGTGTGAGTGATTTCATCGCAGTCTCCTTGACGAAGTGTAAAAGGCTTGAGGGTTACGATTCTTTCCGGTGCAACAACGATTGTTGGTGTACTGGTACCCCGAAGAACGGAAGAACACGCTCAAGGAAGGGTGCTTTCCGCATCCGTTGCATGGCGTGACGCGTATCGGGCAGGATCTCCAGTCTCCCGTTGGGCAGCACAGCCGCAAGGCGCTCCGCCTCGTCGCGCGGAATCATCTCATCTGCATCGCCGATGGTGACAAGCACGGGAAAACGCGCCAGGTTCAGTGACGGTTCGGTCAACCCTTCTGCAGGGAGCGTTGCAAGGAACTCCTGCGCGGCGTCGAGCAACACGCGCCAACCATCATCACCGTTGCCCGGGGCATGGTCCTGCTGCAGTTGTGCCGCCCAGCGCGGAAGGTTGTCGAGAATTGCTGCCGCGTCACACTCTTTCATCGCCGAGGCGACAGCTTCTTTTGTCCAGAAGAACTTCGTTGCGTGCATCACCAGCGATTGCACCCTCCCCGGGTGCTGAATGCCGAAGGCGAGGCCGACATACCCCCCGAGACTGTACCCGCAGATGCGCGCCGTCTCGATCTCCAGCGTTTCGCACAACGTGAAAAGGTCACCCACAAGCGTGTGCAGGCGAATCGTGCCCGACGGATTGTTCGTCCGGCCATGCCCGCGCAAATCGGCAGCCACCACATGGTAGTGTCGGGCGAAGTCTGCAATGAACCGCCGCCAGTGACTTTCGATCGTACCGAGAAGTCCGGGAAGCAGGATCAGCGTCTCGCCGGAACCGTGCTCTTCGTAGTACAGAACCGAATCTTTCGAGCGGAGGTATGACATGGATGTGTGAATATGCCACAGTCTCGCATCAGAAACAAGCGCGGTTGCCCCAGCAGCGTGAATTTTGTATCATGAGATAACAAGAAACAGAACCGTTTGCTCATGCCCATTCAACTCCGAAAAGAATTACTCGTCCTCGGCGACCGTGTCCTGCTTGAGCCGGAGGTGGGACAAGACAAGACGAAAGCAGGTCTGTATCTTCCGGAAACCGTTCGCGAGAAGGACAAGGTCATCGCGGGCAGGGTGGTGAAGGTCGGTCCCGGCTACGCGGTCCCCAATCCCAACTACACGGACGATGAGCCGTGGACCAAGCCGAAAGACCCGGCTCGCTACATTCCCTTGCAGGTCAAGGAGGGGGATACAGCGCTCTTTCTGCGAGACCAGGCAGTCGAAGTAGAATTCGAGGAGAAGAAGTACTTCGTCGCGCCGCAGACAGCCATCCTGCTTGTTGTGCGCGAGGAACTCCATGAGGACATTGGATAGCCTGGACGTACCCATTGACGAAATGAAAAGAAAACCGTAGATTAGCACCGTTATGAAACGACGTGACAGATACGGCTGGTGGTGGGGCAACCTGTGTGAGGTTTGCCCACCATAAGTTTGCTGAAAGAGTTTCTCAGTCGAAGGTGGGAAAACCTGATCGCGGTGTTCCCACCTTTTTTGTTCTCCTCCGTTATTTGACAGGTTGACGAATGAACTCACGTGGGGACATCGTGAGGCTTCCGTATCAGACTACGCACTGGACGAGTACATCATTCATCAACATTCACTCACATACCACGGAGGATTTATGTCCCAGATAAAGTTCTTGCTCACCGAAGACGAGATACCCACCTCGTATTACAACATCCAGGCAGATATGCCGACACCGCTTGCGCCTGTCTTGCATCCTGCAACGCGACAGCCGGTGGGGCCGCAGGACCTCCAGCCCATTTTCCCGATGTCGCTGATTGTCCAGGAAGTAAGCCGCGACGCGTCCATTCCGATTCCCGATGAGGTGCGGAACATATACCGCCTCTTCCGTCCGACGCCGTTGATTCGTGCTCGGCGGTTCGAGGAACGGTTAGGAACGACAGCACACATCTACTACAAGTACGAAGGCGTGAGTCCGGCAGGAAGTCATAAGCTCAATACGGCGTTGGCACAGGCCTACTTCAATGCACAGGAAGGAGTCAAGCGGCTGACGACGGAAACCGGTGCCGGCCAATGGGGCAGCGCGTTGAGCATGGCATGCAACTTCTTCGGATTGGAATGCAAGGTGTACATGGTGAAGGTGAGCTACCACCAGAAGCCGTATCGCAAGGCGCTGATGCACACCTTTGGCGCAACCGTCGTACCGAGTCCCAGCCCGGACACCAATGCAGGCCGGCAGGTGCTCCAGTCACATCCCGATTCTCCCGGCAGTCTGGGTATTGCGATCAGCGAGGCGATTGAAGACGCAGCAACGCGCGACGACACCAAGTACTCGCTCGGCAGCGTACTCAATCATGTGCTCGTCCATCAGTCCGTCATCGGACTGGAGGCAATGAAGCAGATGGAGAAAGCGGGTGAGTATCCCGATGTCGTGATCGGGTGCTGCGGGGGCGGTTCGAATTTTGCAGGGATTGCCTTTCCTTTTGTGCGCGATCGGATCAAAGGAAAGAATGTCCGTGCCATTGCAGTGGAGCCGGCATCCTGCCCAACTCTGACGAAGGGTATGTTTATGTACGACTTCGGTGATACAGGCCAGTTGACGCCACTGATACCCATGCACACGCTGGGACACACGTTCGTGCCGCCATCCATCCATGCCGGGGGATTACGCTATCACGGTGTGGCTCCGTTGGTGAGCCGGTTGTACCTCGATGGCTTGATCGAAGCACAGGCCTACAAGCAGCTCGAGGTGTTTGAGGCGGCGGAGGAGTTTGCGCGCGCCGAAGGTATCGTTCCCGCACCGGAATCGGCACATGCGATTCGGGCGGTGATTCACGAGGCATCCACCACCGACGGCAGACCGAAGGTCATCCTCTTCAACCTGAGTGGACATGGGCACTTCGACATGCAGGCGTACGAGGACTTCTTCACGCAAAAGCTGCAGGACTATGAGTTACCGAAGGAGCAGATTGCTCAGGCGTTGAAAGCTATCGAAGCAATGCCGACGGTGAGTTGAGCGGCTTGCGGAACGCGTGGCCCATCATGTCCCCCGTGTGAAGGCGTCCTTCTCCTTCCTCGTGCTCAGGCGAAGGACGCCTCCTGCTTCAGTACAGCGCCCTGCTGAACTCGCGGCGATACCTCTTCGTGATCTCGTGCTCTTCACCCAGAATCTTGAAGATGGCAACGCAGGCCTTGCGGGCACCATCGTCGTCGTAGTAGCGGTTGGTGCGTATGACCTCGATGAACGACTCGAGTGCAGCTGCAAACTCACCCGCTGCCAGCTTCGCAATGGCAGTGAGATATATCTGCTTGACCCGGTCTTCCGCAAGCTGTTCCGGATGCTCATGCTTCTGCAACAACGAACCGAAGGTTCTGATGGCCTCAGCGATATCGAAGAACTCCGAATCTTCGGTGACATCCCGGACGAGGTTCACGGCCTTGGGTGGGTCGGCAGTGAGAAATGTCTGCGCAAGAAGTACGCGCGCTTTGTGGTTGCCCGGTTCATGAGCAAGGATGTTCTCCAACAGCGGTTGTGCTTCTTCGGTCTTGTTCTGCAACAGAAGTTCTTCGGCGCGACGAAGCTCGTTGCGGTACTTGCTGGGAATGTGCTTCTGCAGCCATTGCTTCACCATCGGCTCAGGCAAAGCGCCGACGAACTCCGCCGCAACGGCACCGTCAACGAACAGCTTCACATTGGGGATGCTGCGGATGTTGTAGCGCGCCGCCACGTCGGGCATCTCCTCGGTATTCACCTTTGCAAGCTGCCACCTTCCGTCTGCTGTGGCCGCTAAGCGCTCCAACACCGGGCCTAAGATGCGGCAGGGGCCGCACCATTCTGCCCAGAAATCCACCAGCACCGGAATTTCCTTGCTTCGTTCGAGAACCTCCTTCTGAAAGTCCCTCACATCATGTGTCATGGTCTGTTGCTCTACCTTTCGTGGTTCCGGAAACTATGTTCAGGATTTGAGGCAAGAATGTCAAGGACGGGTACACATTGCCGCCCTCTTGCATTTCACCCTTCATCACAATAATTTTGGATGGGCGCTTTTTACTCTCTCATCGTTTCAACGAAAGGAGTGAATCGTATGCCGACCTACGCGTACTACTGCAACGATTGCAAGAAGGAATTCACCGTATTCCTTACGATGGCAGAACATGAGCACGGCGCACCGCCGGCGTGCACCCACTGCGGCAGCAAAAACGTGACACCCGAGCTTTCGTCCGCAACAGTCATTACTTCAAAGAAAAGCTGAGGTGTTCGGGTTGCATGTTGGCGGAAAAACTCGTTAGTTCATCGTGACATTTGTTTTCCACACCGAGTGAACATGATGAACCCGAGTACGGGAGTGGCGTGGAGCCTCCTTCTGGTAGTCTCGTGCACCTGCGCGCAACCAAAGAGTACAGCAGCAGCGCCCTCGAGCGGGGACGCTGAGAAGGGACGCTACATCGCACACAGCGTAGCCATGTGCGTGCAGTGCCATACGCCTCGAGGGTCGGATGGCCGGCTCTTGTCCGATCGTGCGTTCGAGGGCGCGCCCATCCCAGTGGGCAAGCCTGCACAGTGGAATGTGTGGGCTGAGTTTGCCCCGCGCATCGCCGGGGTGCCTCAGTACACCGAGGAGCAAATGGTGACGCTGCTGACAACAGGCATTGGCCGGGAAGGCAAACCCTTGCGCGCGCCCATGCCTCCGTTTAGGATGACTCGGCAAGATGCGTTGGACGTCGCAGCCTATTTGAAGTCGCTGAAGTAGTCCTATCCCATATTGCATCAGTCCTCGTCTTTTCATTCTCTCTTCCCGCCACACGTGGTGTTCACCCAAGCCGATCACGGATGGCGCGAAAACTTCATGCATACACACAGATTCTCATTCACATCACTGATCATCAGGGAGACACACACCATGGATATTGGAATCATTTGGCTGCTTCTTGCTGCTGCGGTGGGATTTGTGGTGGGATGGCTGCTGCGTGCGCAACAAACCACCGACGCTTCAAGCGAAGAAGATTCGGCCCTTGCGTACAAGCTCGGTCAGCGCGACGAGGAGCTTGCCGCCGTGCGTGCCGAGAACACTGTGCACCTTGCCACGCTCGACACGCTCCGCAACGAGATCGCAACCCTGACCAAGAAACTCGAAGCGTACGAACATCGTGACCGCAGACCCTCGGCGAAGAAACAGACGCGCGCACCCAGGCAGGTGAAGCGGAGGCGGAAGAAAACAATCTAACTTCATCGCCGATTCTATCCTCAACAAACACCAAGCCCCGTCCGCAGTGACGGGGCTTGTCCGCTTTGACTCGGTGTACTGGTGCCGAACCTCGGGACCTTACCTCAGTGCCCTTCCGTAGGCCATGGCCTCAAGACGAGCGATGCGCTCTTCCATCGGTGGATGCGTGCTGAACAGGTTCATCAATCCGCCGCCGGTGAGCGGGTTGACGATGAACATGTGAGCGGTTGCCGGCGTTGCGTGCATCGGAATTTCCTGCGCGCCTTTATGGAGTCTGCGGAGCGCGTTGGCAAGCGCAATCGGATCGCCGGCCATGGTTGCGCCGCCTTCGTCCGCCAGGAATTCGCGCGAGCGGGAGATGGCCATCTGAATGAGCATCGCGGCAATCGGCGCAACGATAATCATCACCAACCCTGCGATAGGGTGCCCGCCTTCATCGTCGCTGGATTGGCGCCCACCGCCGAAGAGGAATGCCCACTGCGCCATGTTAGCAATCATGCTGATGGCGCCCGCCATCGTCGCCGCAATCGAGCCGATGAGGATGTCGCGATGTTTCACGTGTGCCAACTCGTGAGCAATCACGCCGCGCAACTCGGCTCGGGGCAACAGCCGCATGATGCCTTCAGTCACTGCCACCGCAGCATGCGCCGGGTCGCGGCCCGTGGCAAAGGCATTGGGCTGCTCGCCGGGAATCAGGTACAGCTTCGGCATCGGAAGTCCGCCGCGCCGGGTGAGATCCTCCGTTATCTGGAACAAGTCTGGAGCTTCGCTGGGGGAGAGTTCCCGTGCCCCGTACATGCGCAAGACGATCTTGTCGCTGAACCAGTAGGAACCGAAGTTCATCACCGCCGCAAAAAGGAAGCCGACAATCATCCCTCCCTGTCCGCCCAACACGTTGCCGATGAATACCAACAGCACGGTCAGCAGGGTCATCAAAAGGACGGTTCGTACATTGTTCATGAGTGCATTACTCCTGTTGTATCGTGATTGTTGAGATAGGATGCATGCTGCTTGATCTGCAATGGCAATAACAGCACCGGCAACCTATTTGTTCCGAGTCTTCTCCCTTCCGAGTGGGTGAGAAATACATGACCTGACGCAGCGAAGACACAACCAAATGTCTCAACGCAAAGTCGCCGAGAACGCCCGCCTGCCCTTCCGAGGAGGCTGTAGCGGCGGGCAGGCAAAGAACCGCAGAGTGTTTTGAGCGATCTCGCTGATGATGTTTTGGTTTTTCTGCTTTCTCTGCAACGGCTCTGCGAACTCAGCGTCTCTGCGGTGAAACCCTTGGCCGCCGGCATTGTGCACACTTCCGTGATCAACCAAAGGGATTTCCCGCTGATTGGGGGTGGTTAGAACCTCAGCGTAAGCTTCACTCCCCTTCGCAACGGCGACACTTCCGGCGCGACGGAGAGTTTGGGTGCGTTCGGCTTCTCGGATTTCACGACGTCAAGCCCTTCGGGATGCGCCGCAATCATGCCGAACTGATAACCGAGTGCAATACCCAGCGGGTAATCACTCCACCAGTGAATGCCGGTGTTAGACAGACCGACACCGATGCCGGCGATGATGAAGTAGGCGAGCGGTTTGAGCCACGGCTTCCACTCGGGATAATTCTCCATCACGACCACGAGCGTTGCGGTGGCGGTGGCGATGTGCCCGGAAGGAAACGCGTCATAGCGTGGGACGTGCTTGTGATACTCCACCTGATCGGGAAAGAACACCCAGCGCCCGTTGGTGCGTGTAGAGACGAATGGGCTTTCGCGTCCGGTGATGTGCTTGAGGACTTGAATGACCGTGCCACAGGCAAGGATGGTCTCGACGAGCTGACTAGCCGTACGAAGGGCGCGATCATCTTCCTTCCAGAACCCATACAATCCGAAGGCGGCAGCAAGACCGAACTGTGGTTTCCCATCGCCGATATACACAAACACATCGCTAATATCCTTCACGGTGCGTGAACTCTTGTACCAGCGGTCGGAGACTTCCCACACGGGCTGGTCGGTCGCAATGGCCACTGCGGTCAAGGCCGTCATGGCAAGCATCGCAGGAATCTTCTCTTCACGGAAGTTGAGATTGGCAAACGTCACCCAATCGCCGGGGATGCGCTCGAACATCGTGTACCACTTCACCTGTTGTGGCCGCGGCTCGCTGAACGCGAAGTGCAACGAGTCGACCGTTTGCGTCATCGAGCTGGAGTCGGCCGGCGGGCCTGCTGCCGCTTCCGGTTCGGACGCATACCCAGGAGCAGAAAGGGCAACAAGGGTGAGAACGAAGAGGACTCTGACGAAGCTCGACATCAATCTCCTCATCATCGAAAAGCTCAAAAAGTCCATGAAACCATTACGCCCGCGCCGCTCTCGCCAAGCGACGGAGAGAGTGTGAGCCGGGGAAGTGCACGCACCGGATGTTCGTCGGACCTCACTCCTGCTTCGGTCTCCGGATGTGCGGCGATACGGCCGAACTGGTATCCAAGTACAAGGGCCAGCGGAAAATCGCTGTACCAGTGCCATCCGCGGCTGACCAGAGAGACAGTGACCAATCCGACTGCTGCGTAGCCAACCGGGCGAAGCCATGGGATTTCGGGGTAGTTCTCGATCAGCACTGTGACCATGCCCATCGCTCCCGCGGTATGGCCCGAAGGGAACGCGTCGAACTTTGGCATGGAGCGATGATACTCGCTCTGGTTTGGGAAAAAGCGCCATGCGCCTCGTGGGCGCGATTGCCGCTCGGGGCGCTCACGGCCGGTCAGATGCTTCAGCGCCTGCACCGTGATGCCGCAGGCGAGATAGCTTTCCACCATCTGACTTGCGGTACGCACCGCACGCGCATCGTCGACCGCCCACCCGGCGAGGGCAAAGGCTCCTGCCACAGCAAGAACTGTTCTTCCGTTGCCTATCTCGGCAAATGACTGCATCAGATCGCGCGAGGTTTGCGTCCGGTTGCAAGCATTTTCGGTTGAGTGCCATGATTCCTGGTCGGCAACGATCAACGCCGCGGTCAAACCTGCAAGCCCCACCATCGCAGGGATGCGCGCCAAGCGGAAATTCTCGCTCCCGAACCGTACCCAGTCGCCGGGCACGCGTGTGAACATCTCATACCATGCCGGAATGCGGTCCGCCTCGATCGTTCGTGCCCCACCACCCGCCAGCACAACAGTTGTAGTGTCGGACGCCCCGACTGGCGAAGTCTCGGGGGCTACGTCATCGGTTTGCGACCACGCGCTCCAGGCAAACAGATGAAGAACGACGAGAGCTTGTACCCGAGCCCTCCTGTCGGTGTGATCGTGGAAAATGGAATCACCCTTCGGTTGTGTGGTGTGAATGACGGTGAAGCGCAGACGCTTGGCGATTAATGTAAAATTCTTAGGGGGGAAATGCAACGAGTGCTGTTCCTTAACCCTGTATTCCCAGGGTTACATTTTATTTTGAGGCAACAGGCTCAGACCAACACCGCTTGCATCTTTCTCCGACGTGCTGTATTTTTTTGCTGAGTTCCCTCCGGGGCAATGCACTCTCTGTTTGCGAGGCAACGTACACAGGAGTCCAAGATGGATGCATACTACTCCACACTCCGCATTACACGGCAGCGATTGCCACGAGAAAGCCGAGCACGCTTGCCAACACTCAGAACGTGAACCAGTTCCGTTGCTTCCACCACATCGCCCAGACGGATCATCAGGCCACTCGACCCGCCCGAGGCAACAGAC
>CAZIKE010000030.1:0-31353 GCA_964539775.1 uncultured Chitinophagales bacterium | reverse complement strand
GCATCAAGCACACCGACGAACATACCGTGCACGCGCTCGCGGGTAGCAATGGCGTGGAATGTTATCGTTAGCCCCGGCGTGCGAGCTTCGACGGTCACTCCACGGTGGTAATTCAATGCCCACGCAAACATTCCCTGGTCGATTTGATAGGCAATCTCCTCACGAATGAGGTCCTCGTGCTCCGTCGGGAAACACTCTGCCAGCACGAACTCTTGCGTTTCATCATCCACCATATAGTACGCAACCGTCTGAAACTTGACGAGCCGGAGAACATGGTCGCGGGCGGCAGCCAGGATGTTTCCTCTATGCCACTCCGTTCGTGAGGAGGTGTAGATTTCGCCCATCGACGCGACGATATCCAGAGCGTCGAGGTTCATCCTATTGATTTCCTCGAGATACCGGATGCGGGATTCCAGTCGCTCGATGTGTCGGACGACATCTACCGGAAGCGGCGTGTTCAATGGCCGTGTAGAATAGCTCTCCATTGCATGTTCTCTCATAGAATCAGTTTCACCGCGTCAGCGAATTGCCGGTCGATTTGTTCCAATGTCGGCGCAAGGATGCTGACGGACAAGCCCAACCGCTCCCAGGCATTGGGATTCAAGGTCGGCACGGATTGTTCCCCGCTGCTGCCGAGTCCCATGCTATGCGCGATGATATCCGCAACGTGAACGATAGCGGTCTCCATGGGGAACCGCGTTGCCAGTTCCGGTCGATGGTGGAATGCAACCACCTCCTCCTGATGCACAGGTAAGCGCCACATCTGCATCAAGGCACGACCAACGGCAGCGTGATCGAAGCCAAGGCAGTGGCTTTCCGCAACGTGGAGCAGCTCATTGTTCTCGCGGGCACGTAACAATACCGTGCGGGAAAGGTCCGGAATCTTCATATACATGACGAGGCGACCGATGTCGTGAAGGATACCGGAGACAAAGAGCCGTTCGACGTTCGTCTCCCGACGCATGGCCGCCAACGCCCGCGCTGCGATGCCAACGCCGATGCTGTGCTTCCAGAACCGCTCCATGTTGACCAGGTCCTCTGGAATTCCTTTGAAGATCTTTATGACCGACGTCGCCAATGCCAGGTCGCGTAGCTGTTGTGTGCCCACGATGGCGATCGCCTGCATGATCGAGTCGATCCTCTGCGGGAAGCTGAAAAAGGCGCTGTTGACGACCATCAGCAGGCGGGCTGTAAGCCCGGCGTCCTCACCAATGATCCTGGCAATATCCTGCATGGACGAACGAGGATTGTTCACCGCCTCATTCACGCGCGCAAAGATCGTCGGGAGTGAAGCAACCTCCACGTACCCTTTGAGTAAATCCTGCGGTCCGGTGATCACGACATCATGCCTTTCATTGTGCGTTCGACGGTACGAATGATGCAGAGGCGCAAGAGTTCCTGATTGAACGGATGGTGAAGATCGCAATGTCGAAAAAGATCACGATACGACATCTCCGCCTGTGCCAGAAGGTCTTGATCCAGCTCCAGGCATTCCTGTGCGTAGACCTCTCCGCGATCAACGCCCTGAACGTCGGCTTCGGTAACACCCCACTGGCGAAGAATGGTCAAATGCCGCTCCGTCAGTTCCAGACCGGCTTTGAGCAGCACACGGCTGTTACGGTCGAGCACGTCACCCGCCAGCACCATTCCCGGACGCAACTGATCGAAATTGAGTTTCCCCATGGGGCTTTCAGTTCACCATCGATTAGTCAACGTTGCGTTGAAAACGCCTTGCCTCGACCGTCAGCGACGTTCCACACGCAGGCGTTGCATGCGTAAATACCAGAACGCCGGCGGCGGGCATACCCGAAAGGACTTGCTGCGTATTCCACTGGTAGCCCTCCAGACGAATGTTGCGGTCGGCAAGGAATTCGCCCTTCGACTTCCACTGCGTGCCGCAAAGTGAACATTGTTTGAATGACTCGGCCATCGGCGCAGAAGATGATCACAACATAACTGTTGTACTCCGCCGAGTTTTACAAAGCATGTGCCACGGCCAGGCACAATGTGAGAAAGGTGAATCTGTGGAAGGCGAAGCGGCAGAGCCCCGCGGTCGACCGACCGACGGAAGCAGTGCTGGCTACTATTACTCAAGTGGTCAGAGAGACGAGCGAAGGCGTACCGGTGAGGACTCAGTGTGCCGCGAGCATATCGCGTACAGTCTGAACAAACTCTGCAGGACGAAAAGGCTTTTGCAGCGCACGCAACGACTCTTCCTCCAGCAATGCTCCGATGATTTCCTGCGGCGTGTACCCCGTACAGAAGAATGCCTTGACATCGGGCTTGATCTTTTTCATCTCGATGTATGTCTGGCCTCCGTCCAGTTTTGGCATCAGAAGATCCAGGATCACCAGATCGATCTCGTGGTAATGGTTGCGGAAAAGCTTGATCGCCTCCACTCCATCACCCGCCACCATCACACGGTAGCCATTCTCTTCGAGCAATTCTCTGCCTAACTCCTGCATCAGAGATTCATCATCGACAAGAAGAATCAGATACGTGCGCTGAGGCTCCCCCTCGTGTTCCGGCAACGGATACGACCTACGCGGCGATTCTTCAGACCGTGCGGATGTACTCATCGATCCCTTTTCTTTCGCTATTGTTGAATGTCCGCCGGACGATCGGCAACGACCGTGAAGCTTCGCTGCTCGGGATGGATGCCAAGTTGATCCATGCGGTAGCGGAGCTTTGAGCGGGTGAGACCAAGGATCCTTGCGGCGTGCACCTGATTGCCGTTGGTGATCGCGAGCGTCTGCAAGATGAGATCACGTACCACATGTGCCATCGTGACGCCGGTGCGTGGGATTTCGAGACGATACGTGTTGCCCGTCGCATGCCCGTCCGTGGCTTTGTTATTCCCCGACACGAGGAAGGAAAAGTTTTCGGCATTGAGTAGTGGCCCGTTGTTGAGCAATACCACACGCTCGATGGCGTTGCGCAGCTCACGGACATTTCCTTTCCAGGGCAGGCTTTGCAGCAGCGTGAGCGCATCGTCCGAAAGTTTCGGAACCTCTTTGTTGAACTTCTTGCTGAACTCTTGCAGAAAGGCGTATGAGATGACGGCAATGTCCTCCTTCCGCTCGCGCAGCGGCGCGATACGCACGAGTGCAACATTGAGGCGATAGAAGAGGTCTTCACGAAATCTTCCTTCCTCAACTTCTTTCGCCAGGTCTCTATTCGAGGCTGCAATGACCCGAACATCGACCGTCAACTCACGGGTGCCACCGAGCCGGTAGAAACGATGGTCTTCGAGCACGCGCAGAAGTTTGACCTGCATGTCCAGCGAGAGCTCTCCGATTTCATCGAGGAAGATCGTGCCGCCGTTGGCCAGTTCAAACTTGCCCTGCCGCATCCGCTCTGTCGCCCCGGTGAAGGCCCCTTTCTCGTATCCAAAGAACTCACTTTCGGCAAGATTCTTGGGAATTGCTCCGCAGTTGACCGTGATGAACGGCTTATCGGCGCGAGCACTTTTTTGGTAGATGAAGCGCGCTAACAGCTCCTTGCCCGTGCCGCTTTCTCCTTCTAACAGAACGGTGGTATCGGTTTGCGCAAGCTTCTCAGCCGTCTCCAGTGTTCGCCGCAATGCGGGGCTTCTGCCGATGATGCCGCTGCGCACGCGCTGCTCTTCCAACTCGGTTTGCAGAAGCTCCACCTTGCGCCGGAGGCGTGATTGTTCCATCGCCTTTTCGATCAGCACGCTCAGATGAGAAAGATCGAACGGCTTCAGCACGAAATCGATCGCCCCCTCCTTCATGGCTTCGACGGCAAGCGCAACGTCCGCATGCCCCGTCATCATTAAGACGGGTGTATCGTTTCCTTCCTCCTTCATTTTGCGCAGGAGTTGAAGTCCGTTCACATTTCCCATGAAGATGTCCAGCAGCACCAAGTCCGGATTGACATCGGCAAGCGTGGACACGAACTGCTCGCCCGAAAGACATGTGCTGACGGTGTAGCCCGATGCACTGAGGATGTTCTGCAGGCTTTCCGTCAGAATTCTTTCGTCATCGACGACCAGGATTCTCCCCTTTGACATAATCGTTTTCCACTCCATTCGTTAGTGAATAGGAAACAGGAGCCGTGCAATGGTCCCGCCGCCGACTGCAGGCTCAATACGAATTTCCCCCTTATGTTTGTCCATGATCTGCTTTGAGAGCGCCAGACCCAGACCTGTGCCCCCGAGTTTCGTCGTATGGAAAGGTTCGAAGAGGTGCTTCATTTGTTCGGGCGGGATTCCCGGTCCACGGTCCAGCACGACAACGGCAACGCGTTGACTGTCTTGTTGGCCTCGCGCTTTCAAATCCTCAAACAGACACGTCGAAACGGTAATCGTGCCATGTTCAGGCGTGCAATCGATGGCGTTCTGAATAAGGTTCAGCACAACCTGTTCAATCTGCTTTGCTTCGACCGAGACAGGAGGAAGATCATCAGCAAGGTTGGTTTCCACCGTGATGTTCTTCTGCGCGATGGACGTCTTCAAGAAGCGAACGGCCTCGCTGACAATCACGTTGATCTGCTCCGGCCTGACAAGGGGAGGGGTGATGCGGGCAAGGTTCAGCGTATTCTCGATGATCTTCCCGATGCGCTGTGCGCCATCGAGGGCAAAGTCCAGCGCTCCCTTCTCAGGGAAGTCGGCCGGCAGACGTTTCGCAAGGTACTGCAGGTTGAGTGTAATCGCCGCGAGTGGGTTACGGATGTCATGCGCAATGCTTGCTGCAAGGCGCCCCATGAACGCCATCTTCTCCGATTGAAGCAGATGCCGCCGCATTTTCTTCTGCTCGGTGATGTCCAGGGCATAGAGCAGAAGCTTCTGGTCAGACTGCTCGGCATACGGACCAACCGCAAGCTCCACTTCGACGAATGCCCCATCCTTTCGTCGAAAGAAGGTCTCCTTGGAGAAGAACGCGCCGGATTGAAGTATGGAGTTCGCCGTGGCCGCGTCTTCCACAAACAACAGCGGTGGAAGCGCGAGCAGCTCTTCACGTGCATAGCCGAGCAGAGAGAGACCTTCTCCATTGACATCCAGTACGGAACCGTCCACCCGGCTCAGGATGAAAATCCCCACACTGGCATGCTCGAAGAGATTGCGGTAACGGGCTTCGGAGGCTTGAATCTCGCGGTTCTTGCGCGCAAGAGTCTCCGCATACAACTCCAGCTCGTGCATTTTCTCTTCGAGCTTCTTGACGATCAAAGCGTGGTGGCGTTGAAGAAAGGCAAGTTCATCGACAGGGGATGGTGGGGCTGGTGAGCTCGTCGTTTCCGCTTCTGCCGGCACTCCATACTTCTGGCGCAGGAGATCGTCGATGGCCTGCATGAGAGCTGTCAGGCCATCAGCCTTCATCACATACGCGTCGACACCGATGCTCCTGGCAAAGTCCTGGTCTTCGATATCAACATAGTGACCTGTGTAGATAATAAATGGAAGGGCGGCGTATGTTCGGTGTTGCCTCACCTTGCGGCAGAGTTGGAAGCCATCCATCGACGGCATCATCGCGTCCGAGACAATGAGATGAACCTCCATCTCTTCGAGACGCTGCAAAGCCTCTTCCCCCGACCCCGCAGAGACAACTGTGAATCCCTGTCCCGAAAGCACCTCTTGAAGCAGGAGTAAGTTCTCCAGCAGGTCATCAACCACCAGAACGCGCACGCACCTCGGTGATGGCTCTGCAAACGACGCTGAAGGGTTACTCGCCCCCGTGACCACTTCTCCCCCGGTAGTCATATTCCCCTGACGAATTGTAGAACGATGAAGTCTCTTAGTACGTATCCACAGCCAAATGTACAATAGTTCTCATGTGTTCACAATACGCCAAAGAGCGTAATTTCATCGCTTCGACATCGTATTTTTTATGCTGAGAACAGCGTATGGAGTGTGGTCAATCGTGTGGAAAAGCGGTCGCGACCAATGAAGGGATGAGCTGCGCAGAGCGGCGTTGGTCGCTACCGCTGCATAATGACGATGCCGTTCTTGATGGCGTACGTCACGAGACCGGCAGTGTCGTGGATATTCAGTTTCTTCATGATGTTGTGGCGATGGGTATCGACGGTTCGAACGCTGATCTGCAGACGATCCGCAATCTGCTGGTGAAGGTATCCCTCCGCAATCAGTTGGAGAATCTCGCGCTCACGTGCCGTGAGAGGCCGCGCGGGTTTTCTGCCGGGCGACGATGACGGATGGCTGACATAGCTGTCGATAATGATTTTCGACACCGAAGGACTGAAGAACGCCTGACCGCTATGCACGCTGCGGATCGCTGCGTAGAGATCTTCCAGAAAACTGTTCTTGAGGATGTAGCCGTTCGCTCCCGATTGAATCATCTGCAGGATGTACTCGTCGTTGTCGTAACCGGAGAGCACAAGCACCTTCATCTCCGGCATTAATTTCTTGATCTGGCGCGTAGCTTCCAGGCCGTTGAGGATGGGCATACCAATATCCATGAGAACGATGTCGGGGCGTTTGCTTACGGCAAGGTCAACCGCTTCGCGGCCATTCTCTGCCTCTCCCACAACCTCGAAATCCGAATTCAGAGAAAGAAGAGAGACTATACCGCTGCGAACGATCGTGTGGTCATCTGCGACAACGATAGTGATTTTTTTTGCTGACATCAGTGCATCTCCCCCTTACCAAGGGACGCTGAGAGAAGTGTTGGCCGGAACAATGTCAATATAACCAAACGAAGGGGAAAATCAACCGCCCGTGAGGAGATGCGTGAGATGGGTCAATAGCGGACAGATGGGGGGAAGACGCCCACGCTACGCCGTCGGCGGTCGTTGGATGTCCTTCAAAAGTCCCTCAACGACTTTCTCTGTAACGGCGCGGCTTTCATAGAAACCTGCCTTCACCCGGTCCCGAATTTCTGCAAATCGCCGAACCCTTTCCGCTGCAAACAATTGCAGCGATTCCTCAGAAAGCTCCATCTTGTCTTTCGTTGAGGATGGCCCGGCGTGCTTGTCTTGGGCCTTTGCATTGTCATAGGTTGGCGCGATGAAACGGCCGAACCCAATTCTGTCAATCGCCATAACGCTTCCTCTTATCGTGAATAGGCAAGCAACTGTCTTTGGTTCTGTGCCTGCCTCAACTGTCCTGCAATTTCATCCTTTCTCTGAACAACTAATGTCTTGAGCTGGTGGTCGGCATTCTGCAACAGATCGGTTAGGGGTTTCAATCGAACCAGGTCTCCTCGTGTATTATCGGCATTCCGCGGAAGATCTTTCCATTGGGCAAGCAGCAGGGACTGCTGCTCCAATAGTTTTTCCCGTCGGTCCAGAAGCTCTCCCAACGATGCAAGGTCGTCTCCTTGTACCGTGGAGCAGAGCTGCCGCGTCACCTCAATCAGCGAAAGCAGCGTCGAGCGAAGCAGGTCAGCGGTCGCGGCGCTCATGCGTTCCCGTCGACCAGAAGTCCTAACAGCTTGCTGAGTCGGGAAGCGATCCTCAGCGCTTCCTCTGCCGGAATCTGGCGAATCACCTCATGCGTCTTCGTGTTGATAATCTTCAGCACAATCTTCTCGGTCTCTTTGTCCACCGAAAAGTTCAGTTCCGTGTGCATAGCTTGAAGATTATCGTTCACCTCTCGCACAATTCTTTCGACCTCTTCTTGCGAGAGTTTCTTCTGCTGATGGGAGAGATGAACCTGCTCGCCGCCCTGTTTCGGACGTCGTCCCGGCTCCATGAATGTTTTTTCGAGGGAAGACACTTGCGCCGGCGCAAGTGGTATTTCAATCGTCAATGACATTGCTGTGGCCTCCCTGCCTAATAGCCATACAGTTGTACTGAAAGTCGAGAAATCGCTTGTGATTGTAATGAGATTCTGTTCAACGCACTTTGCAGTGCTTCAAACTGAAGTCTGAACGACTGCACCTTCCGGTCAATCTGCGCATTGGTTCTGGTCAACGCCGTGCGAATGTTCGTGAGTTGATCCTGCACCCCATCGCGGGCAATATCAATCTGTCCGCCGTACGATGTGAAGCTCTCCAACAGACTGCTCAGTCGTACCGCCAGGCCGTTGGAAGTGTTGAAGAGATCGGACACCTTCCGCAAGTCGCTCGCGAGCGCATCATTGAGTTTGGCCGGGTCGCTCAGGCTGAGTTTCCCGTCACTCCCGGCAGTGATCCCGATGTCCGAGAGCAGCGACGGGTTTCCTGCAGTTACGCTGCTGACAGCGCTGCTCATCAGCGTCCGCATGTTGATCTTCAAGTCCTTAAACAGTTGGTCGCTTGCCAGGATTTCTCGCGTCTTATTTTCCGGATTCACCGACGTTTTCGACTGCAGATAGCCTAACGCCTCGTTGTAGATGGTAATGAATTCCTCAAGGGTCGCCTTTACCTTCGCTTTATCCACCCCAATCGTCAGTGTAGCGGGAGTGTCGTTAAGTCCTTGAACAGCTTTCAACTCCAGCGTCACTCCGGTCAACACGTCGCTGACCGAATTACCGCCGCGTATGATATCGATGCCGTCAAGCTTAAATTTTGCATTCAGCACATCCGTTGAGGAGTAGAGATATCCACCTGCGGTACTCGACGAGGCTGTTCTGCCGGCAATGACATTATCGTCGAGTCCGAGTGCATCAAGCACAGCGCCCGACACATCCTCAAGCACGACCGCATTGGCCGAGCCGGTTTCCTTGCTCGTCACGACCAGGCGGCTCGTCCCGGTCGTATCGGCAACGACCGACGCAGTCACCTTCGCGCCCGAGGCGGCATTGATCGCTGAGGCAAGATTGCTGAGGACCGTGCCGTTGGATTGACCTGCCTGAATGTCGAACGATACATCCGTCGTCACACCGTTGACCGTGATACGGATGGTCTTCGTCCCCGGCCCTTCCACATCGGCAATGCTCGTTGATGCGCTCGTAAGGCGCGACGACAGCACCGTATCGTTCTTGGCAAGCTGTGTCACCAGCAGCGTATGCGTGCCGGCCGCAGCGGACGATGTGGCGGTCCCCCCGGCAATCGATGGCAGAGAGCTTTCGACGGTGTACACACTGAACTTCGATGACGTGCCTGTGGCCTTCAGATCCTTTGCAAGCGTATGAAGCGTCGTCAGCTTTGCCTTGAGGTCCGCCAGCACAGACAGCCGCGCATTTAGCGCGGTTCTCCTGCTCTCCAGTGTTCGCACCGGCTTGCTAATGCTCAGCCGGTACTGCTGCACGAGCGACTCGATTTGACTCGATATGTTCGAGATTTCCGCCATCGTCTTTGCATCCGCATGAAGCAATGCTTAGAGTTTGAAAGCTTCTTTCCACGCTGCGCGGAGTTCCTCCAGAACTTCCGCTGCATCGTCATGTTTGCCCTGCCTCAGACAGTGTTTTGCATATTGGTAAAGCCTGTACAAACTTAAGGCAACTTCCTGATACTCGAAATTCAGCGCGGCAATCAGCTCGTTGACGGCGCGGTTTGCCAGATGGACATCGTTTTTCTTGATGGCCTGAATCGCAACGCCGTAGAGCTTGTGGATCACCTCCACGGGAGAGAGATTCAGCAACTGCTCGTTGCGATAGGTGGTGAGTGCCGAATGAACGCGTGCCCCAACAAACAACCGTTCAGCCGCCGGGACCTGTGTCTGTGTTGCTGATTGCATTAGGAATCAACCTCCGTTCGTCGTGACGCTCCACACTGTGAGAAAATGGGAGGGCGCCTTACGGGGCGCCGCTCCTGTTGTTCGTCAAGCCACTGTGGATTCGAGATTATCGAAACAGTGACAGGAACACCTGCGGCGATGCATTCGCCTGCGCAAGCATCGATGTCGCCGTCTGCTGGAGGATCTGCAGCTTCGCAGCCTTGATCTGCTCCTTGGCAATGTCGGCATCGAAGATGCGGCTCTTGGCTGCCTCCGTGTTCGTGATGGCGGTGTTGAGGTTCGCCTCCTTCGCGGACAAGCGGTTCAACGACGCACCGATATTGCCGATGGCGGTGTTCACCGTCGCAAGCCCCGTATCCACCGTCAATGTAGACACGTTGGCCGAGGTGATACTGCCTGCCGCAACGCCAAGCAGCGCCGCCGAGGACACACTCGCGCTGAAGGACACCGTGAACACCTCCGTGCTTGCTTCGCCAACCTGGAAGTTCTGCGAGTAGGTGCTACTGAGCAGTTGCACACCGTTGAACTTCGCCGAGGCAACAATGTCGTCGATTTCCGCAGCGAGAGCACTGATCTCGGTCGCAATGGACGTTTTCTCGTCAGCACCAAAGGCACCGTTGATGAAACGTGTCTGCTTCTCCTTCACCTGCACCAGAAGATCGGCAATCTTCTGATAGGCACCTTCCGCAACACCGTAGGTGGACTGGGCGTCGCCGACCGTGTCCAATGCAGAATTCATCGCGCGAATGCGTCCCTCCATTTTCTTGGAGATGACGTAGCCCGATGGATCGTCTGCGGCAGTATTGATGCGTCGGCCCGTTGCCAGACGCTCCTGATGCATGCTGAGATCGCGGTTGATTGTGTTCAACGCATTCAACGCGTTCATCGCTGCAACGTTGGTGTTGATGCGCGCACCACCGGTTAATGGCATAACTACCTCCCTGTAAATTGTGTGTGTTGATCTCCCGGGCTTCCTTGCCCGGGCATTGTGTTGGAGCAGTTTATTGCTCTACACTCATTATCGGAGATGTGCGGGATTTCTTTAGTGGCGGGTGAGTTAATCGTTTGCACGACAAAGACTTAGGTGACAGCTTTTTGCATCTCTCCCAGAAGGCGAGAATTTGCTCACGCACGTGGAGGATCGGACATCCTACGGACTGAACGGCGCTGAGAGTTTTGCGGCAAGTGCGGAAAGACGGCTGCGCAGGGGAGTAAGGTCGGCATCGCTCGTTTGTGCCATCAACTCCAGGTGTCCGAATGCCGCATGGATGTCGCCCTGCGCGAGAGCGAATTGAAGTGCGGTCTTGTGAAGTTCGAAAGCCCTGACCTGTTTCTCTTCCGCCATGGCAATCCAACGCTTGGCCTCCTCCATCTCGCCCAATTCCGTATGCCAGCGAATTGCAAGTGCGTACAGATTGCCGTTCGTCGGCTCAGCCTTCATTGCCCTGCTGACGTAGCTGAGTGCGGTTCTGTGGTCTCCAACCGTATAGTGATGCATGGCGAGC
This sequence comes from uncultured Chitinophagales bacterium, assembly GCA_964539775.1. Classification (GTDB taxonomy): domain Bacteria; phylum Bacteroidota; class Ignavibacteria; order UBA10030; family UBA6906; genus CAADGV01. The sequence goes on along the minus strand of CAZIKE010000030.1, from coordinate 20,272 downwards.
GGAAGCAACAACTCATGCCGTTGTGGAGCAACGCGTGCCGCTGCCTCAAGCTTTGCAATGGAAACACGTGCATCCCCGACCCTCGCTTCGCATCGAAGAACTCCTTGAAGCGCATCCGACGCATCCGGATCTCCCTCTAACACCCGCACGTACCAGTCGAGCGCCTCGGTCCATTTCGACCCCGCTTCGCATGTCAATGCCAATCGCTTGTACACCTCGTGAGGTGTCAGTACTAGGTCGGAGGAAATGTGCGATGATCGTTCAACGCGCGGTTTGTCAAGAAGAGGGAGAAGTTGCTTCAGCGCCTCGATCGCTCTGTCATACTCCCGCAGATCGAAATACAGCAACGCGAGAAACCATCGCGCCATCACCTGGGTCGGCACAAGCTCGATCGATCTCAGGCACTGCGACACCGCATCCTCCATATTGTGAGACCGGACAGTGACTTCGGCCAGGAGATTGTAACATGAGGCTCGAACACTCTTATCAAGCGTGGGATGCGCGACGGCAAGCTGGAGAACCTCCTTCGCCTCGTCGTATCGCTGGAGAACGACAAGGCTGTTTCCCATCTGAAACAGCGCATACGCATCGTCGGGATGCTCGACGAGCTGCTTTCTTAAGAGTTCCAGATTCCGCTCTGCTTTCTGCTGCACGACGTCGTAGCCGCGGCTGTAGCCCAAATGCAATATGGTCAAGGGCGATGGGAGAACGTTGAGTCTCAGGCGCTTGAGGGAAGGCCAGATCTGCTCATGGACGCGTCCTTCAAACTGAACTCCCGGAAGTCTTCGGAATAAGCGAGGATAAGCGTTCTGTTGATGGAACGTTCCCTGTTGCATTGTCTGCGGATTCAGGATGCTCAACGCGTATGCACCCACCTTTGGTCGAGAGATCAACTCACGCACAACACGCACGGACTCGGGCGTCAGCCTCTCGTCTGCATCGATGTAGAGAACCCAGTCGCCCGAACAATGCTGTAGCGAGAAGTTTCTCGCAGCGGCAAAGTCTCCGTTCCAGGCGTAGTCGTACACCCGCGCACCATACCGGAACGCTATGTCCTTCGTTGCGTCGGTCGAGCCTGTATCCACCACAATGATTTCGTCTGCTATTGCGCGTACGCTTTCGAGGCACCCCTCGAGGAATTCCGCCTCGTTCTTCACGATCATGCTTACGGAGAGCGACGGCCGCGTGTGTTCGTTTCTTGCAAGCATGTTTCTATGACCGACTATTCTCGACCACGACAAGCATGGCCTCGTCTGGAGCGCACGCATCGTCCGGATGAAGCAGTGCGTTATGCTCCTCCGGAAGTTCGAGACCCTTATTGACTCGTGCTAACGCTTCCTTTGCCGATACGTTGGCCGGATCGTTCACCACCGCATGCTCAAGCATCGTCTTTGCAGGAAGATCCAATCCAGCCTGGAAGAATACCTCTCCCAATCCCATACAGGCGCGGGCAGAATTGGGTGTCAGGGTCAGTTCTTCCTCGAAATACTGCTTCGCTTTTTCCAGCAACCCCAACGCCATCGCAACGTGTCCGGCCAGGTTAAGCAGATCGGGGTACTCAACGGCGCTGATTTCGCGTTCCGAGGTGTGGAACACCGAGAGAGCTTTCTCGAGCGTTTCCAATGCGAGTGCCATCTCCTGTTCTTCGATGAGGAGCTGCGCCCGCTCCCAGTACTGTATGAATGCATCACGATGGAGAGGAATGCTCAATGAGCGTTTTCTCACGTTCACCTCATCTCTCCGCAACCACAGCGTGTCCGGGTCAACATTCCATTTCTCCAGAAAGACGAGTCGGTTGGTTTGCAAGCGGGCGTTGTAGTGTTCCTTGCCCTCCGCAAGAAAACTCTTAGACCCGTAATGATGGATGAAGACATCCCTCGCTATGGCAGACTTGAAACCGGCAAGCGCGGCACGCAGGCAGAAGTCATCGTCCTCGTAGTTGCCGGGCGTGAAGCGCTCATCCAATCCGCCGATAGCATCAATGACCTTCCGCAGGATGAGTGTGCAGAGAAACGCAACGCGGGGGAACACCATCAGCTCTCCCTTTTTTTCCTCTCGTACCTTGTGTGCATACTCGTGCATCTGCTCGATCGTGCTGTACACGGCCTGCGGATCTCGCTGCACCCCGCTTGCGTAGTTGCTCACCGTACCGACGATGCCGAGAGCGGGATCTGCTTCAGCCGCCTCCAGCAGCCGTTCAAGCCAGCCTTCGGTGACAATGGTGTCGTTGTTCAAGAGAACAACATGTTCGCCGATGGCCGCGTTGAGGCCCTGATTGACGCCGGCAGGGAAGCCAACATTCTCTTTGTTCTTCACGAGCCGGACCTCGGGAAACTCCTGCTCGATTCTCTTTACCGTACCATCCGTCGAGCCGTTATCCACAACGATCGTCTCATGCGGCGTGAGCGTGAATCTGCCTATACTTTCCAGGCACTGACGTGTGTAGGCGTATTGGTTATGCGTAAGCACAACGATGCTCACTCTGGGAGGCGACGAGCACCGCAGCGCGCGAGAGGAGGAAAAGGAACGCCGTGTCTCGAAACTGGTGAGATGTTCGATGCGCCGGCGCATGAGCGCGCCGGAATACAACTCCGCCACAAGCTTCTGACCGGCCGTAGAAAACTTCTTCCACAGATCACCGTTTGTGTAAAGCTCCACCGCGCATCGGGCAAACGCGTCGGGGTTGTCGGCAACAAAGGCATGTGTACCGTGCTCAATGTTCATCCCTTCGGCACCGATCGAGGTCGTCACCATCGGCAGCCCATGGGCAAGCGCTTCGCCAACTTTTCCCTTGTTTCCCGCTCCGTAACGCAACGGGATCACCGCCACGCGACATTGCTCGAGATACGGGCGCGTCGCAGGCACCCATCCGGTCACCGTCACATCCGCCGCGGCAAGGCTCTTCACCTTCGGGGTCGGGTTATTCCCCACAATCCAGAAGCGCGCGTCCGGCACGTCCCTCTTGATCAGGGGAAAGATCTTCTGCACAAAGAAGACCACCGCATCTTCGTTGGGATTGTGATTGAAATTGCCAATGAAGAGAAAGTCCTTCCGGCGTTCAAAGGGATGCACGACCGGCTGCGGCTCATGAACGTCGGTCATGATGAAGATGGCCTTGCCCGGCAGTTCCTTCTGTAGAATGGCCCGATCCGCTTCCGTCACCGTCGTCACTGCGTCGGCTTGTGCATACACGGCAAGCTCCTGCTTCTTGATGTGCTGCACTGAGTCCTTGAGTGTGGGATCGTTGAACAATTCCGCGCGGCGCGCCTCCCGCAAGAAATGGACGTCCATCGAATCCACAACAATCGGCACCGAGGGATCGGCCCTTCGAATCAAGTCCATGAAGTACTGTGCAATGTGCCAGAAGCAGATGTACACGAGATCCACCTTGCGCAGCGGCAACTCAAGGCTGGCAATGAGACGCTCCAACACGGACCGGACGTAAGGGGTTTGCCGAATCTCCCACCACGCTTCATACTCAAACCACACCAGCTCCACACCTGCGCTTCTCAGCTCCGTCATGTGCTTTGTGGCTGCCTCATCCGGCATGCGGCCTGTGAGATGGACGTACGTAACATGATAACCGAGTGCAAGCATGTGCTTGACGGTATGATGCAGGCGCAGGCTTCCCGCTGCACGATCGGGAAGCGGCGGGAGATCGTCGATGATCAGAATGCGCTTGCCGCGATGCCGATTGGAGAACTGATAGCGCAAACGCTCGTCGCATGGATACTGATGTGCAAGCTCCTTCTTCCACTTCTCCTTGAACTTCGGCGCATTCACCGTTTGAAATTTCTTAACCCCGGAAGAAAGATCCGTGCCCGCCGTAACGCCTTCATGATGAATCACCTTCGAGGTCGGGCAGTACAGCACTTTGTAGCCGAGCTTCCGCACTGCAAAACACAGGTCGGTGTCCTCATAGTAGGCCGGAGCGAACCGCTCATCGAACCCGCCGAGCCTTCGGAACAGATCAGCTTTGACCGTCAGTGCCGCGCCGGAACAATAATCCACCTCCCGCACAAACTCGAAGCGCCAACTCTTCGGGTGGTGCCCTCGTCCATAGTTCCAACCTGTTGCATCGTTGAAGATGACCCCGCCGGCTTCTTGCAGCAGGCCGTTCGGGTAGATCAGCATGGAGCCGACGATGCCGGCACGCGGGTTGCGGACAAAGCAGTTGTATACCTCCGTCAGCCAACCGGCCTGGACTTCCGTGTCGTTATTGAGGAACACGAAAAACTCTCCTCTGGCACTGCGCGCGGCAAGATTATTCCCACCGACGAATCCGAGATTGGTGGGAGAATGAATGAACCTGATGCGCGAGCCGTACGCTTCCAACATGCCCGGTGTACTGTCCGTGGAGGCATTGTCGACAACAAGCACTTCATAGTTCGGGTAGTCGGTATTTCTCAACACCGCCTCGATACAACGCAGTGTGTATTCCGCCTTGTTGTAACACAGCACAAGAATCGAAACAAGCGGAACCATCGGCTGACGCGCGGGCTGTGCCTCGTTCTTCTTGCTGAGGACGTCGGCAAGCGCCGCGTCTTCCCAGGGAGTCTGTCGCAGGATCGCGCTCATGCGATCCGCGAGATGAACGAAGGGAGGAGTGGTATCGTACACCTCGGCGTACAGCTTGAGCGCTGTCTTCCTGTCGCCGTGTGCTTCAGCGATGCGGGCAAGATAGAGCTTCGAGTACGCATCGTGTGGGTCCAGGGAAAGACTTGCGAGGAAGAACCGCCGCGCTGCTTCCAGGTCATTGGTATAGTAGCAGGTTCTCCCTAACAGGTGGTTGAGATACGCTCTGGCGGAGGAAGAAAGACCGGCGCTTTCGCGCGACCGCATGAGCAGTTCCTTCGCACTGTCGTATTGGTGCGCGTTGAACATTTCCTGCACCTGTTGCAGCAGTTCCTCAAGCCGTTCCATCTCCCACCCTTCCGTTGTAATCAATGGGTGACAAGCGATGTGGTTTCAGTCCCAACGCGTTCCTGCGCCTCCCACACATAGTCCTCTGGATCGATCGCTCGTGTCCGTAAGTGAATAACCTCCTCCGGCAATTGGAACAGATACCGGATACGGTGCACCGTTCCTTTCTTCCGGAGTTTCATCAGGCATTGCACCGGAGCAAGCTTTTTCTCCTTCAGGAGTCTTACATCCAGCGCAAGAATGCGCATGATGAGATCGACATCTTCCGGCCGATCAGGATTGAAGTTGTGCCCGTACCCCCGGTCCGTAAACCGATTGATGATAGTAGAGAACGGAAGGAACAGCTCACAGTCGAACCGTTGTATTGCGAGTGGGAGAATATCCTCTGCGCGAATTCCTTCAAATCCTTCCCTACTGCAGTCATGGTTCATTGGTTCACGATCATAGTCCTTCCAGTACGCATTATACTTGTACTTCTTGTCGAGCGTATCCCAGAGAGCACGCACAACAGTATACGTTGCAGGCCACATGACGTGTCCGTTTCGTCCGATCATATCATTTACCAAAAAGATCATATCCTCGGACGTTGCGGCGTCGATGGAGGCAAAGAGGTTCTCCAACGCGGAGATATGGTGGAGAGAATGGCTGGCGAGTATCACGTTGAATGCTCCGCTCAGCTTTACGTCGTTCAAGTCCTGCACGGCAAACACAACATGGGAGAGGCCGCGCCGGACCGCCATGCTGTTTGCCCGTTCGATCATGGCGGGATTCACATCCAGACCGAGAAGCCGCACCCGCTGCGGTTCGGAGACGCGGTCGAGCACATCGAGTTCGATGTCGCCGTTGCCGCAACCGATCGACAGGACCGTCACGTCGCCCTTCCGTACCTTCAGCATCGCGGTGATTTCCTTCGCCCACCAGTCTCTGATATCCGATTCGCCGGTCAGCTCCTGCAACCACTGCGAAAGAGAAGCCTCGTTCACGACGTGATTGATTCGGGGGAGATCATGGACGTTGACGTCTTCGGCATAGCGGGCGATTTCTGCTCCGAGCTTCCGCTGATACTCATCGTCCCCTGCATCGTGGGTCTTGCCTGTGGGTGGTCGGGAAAGAGGAAGCAGCGGCAGGTGCTGGAGATCCTTCGGCACGGGACGCACCAGTTCATGCAGAGCGGATGCCGACGTCACCGGCGTGCAGCCTTGTGCTTGTAATGCACGCACACACTCTCGTGCAGTTTCGTTCACGGGATCTACTGCAAGGACCCGGTTGAAAAAGTAGAATGCATCTCCGTACAGACTCAGGGTCACGCAAACAGAGCCGAGCAACAGAAGCGCCTCCACATCGTCGCTTGAACGATCGAGGATGTACCACAGATGCGGGACTGCATCCTCGGCGCGTCCGGTGTGCACATAGAGTTCGGCAAGATTCTTTCGCGCATCGAAGAAATTCTTGTCCAGGCGGACTGCCCGTTCAAAATTCTGTACGGCAAGTCTGACATTGCCCTGACGGAACGCCCGGATGCCTAACTCATTGTGTACCTCCGGCAGGGATGGATCGTACTGCATAGCGAGATCAAAGGCGAAGTCTGCCTCTGCCGTCCTGCCGAGAGCTTGCAGAAGGCGGAAATGCCTGAAGTGCAGCTTCGCCTGTTCAGGGGAGTGCATGAAGCTCTGACGCAGTTTTCGAAGCGCACCATCGATCTCCCCCTCTCCCATCAACGCATCGATCTCGTCAAGAAGCGGAGAGAGAGAGGGTCCGTCCACTCGTCGCTCGTGATGCGGGGCTGCCCGTTCAGCGAGTTGGTCATACTGCTGCTTGAGCTGCTTGTACTGACTTTTCCAATACGCCATTTCAAGTCCGGCATTGAGCCGCGTATTTGCCTGATCGCCCGAATGCTGCCGGTACTCCAACAAGAACTCCTTGCAATGCACGGCACTCCATCCGGCGTTCACCATGCGGACGAACAAGTGATGATCTTCCGGACCGTTCGATTCTCTGTACCCGCCGACGTGTTCGAAGGCTTTCCGCCGATACATGGAAGAGCCGTGGATAAAGTTATTCTGCGCCAGTGTGCGCCGAGTCTCCTCGGTGAAGTCCACAAAGCGCCAAAGGAAAACCTCCGCCGTTCCCTCGACGGGTGTCGCACCGACTTTGTGAGCGAGCACTTCAGCCCGGGGTCCGAACAATGCAACGTCCGTATAGGCAATGGCTGCTTCGGGATGCATATCGAGAGCAAGCTTGCACTTCTCGATATAGTCGCTTCGCAGGCGATTATCGGCTCCGAGGAAGCAGATGTATTCACCGCTCGTCAGGCTCACGGCCTTATTGAAGTTGGCAACGATGCCAAGGTTCTTCTCATTCCTCACAATACGGATCTTCTCCTTGTACCGTGCAGCCACTTCCATTGAGTTGTCCACCGAGCAGTCGTCAATGAATAGGATTTCGTCTGGAGGAACAGTTTGGTGCAGAGCGCTTTCAATCGCCTCGGCGGCAAAGTGCCCGTAGTTGTAGTTGGCAATGATGAGAGAGACAGAGGAAGAAGCAAAGCGGGTCTCGCTGGTGACTTCTCTACGGTTGAGCTGGTACCGGTCGGTGTCGTTTCCCGCAACGCACGACAGCGCCCCGCGGAACCGCCGCCTCACTTCGCTCACCACAGCCTCATTGTGTTTGCCGTACGGATAGGCAAACCAGCCAAAGCCTCGCGGATCGAGTTCACGCAGCTCGGCAGGCACATTCAACTCGTAGTCCAACGCCGCCGCATCGAGCATTGTGCAGTCGGGATGGGTAACCGTATGCCACTGCAGACGTCCTCCGGCTTCGACACACTTCGCGAGCTGCTCACGGCTGGCGAATCGCGCAGGAGGTTCTTCCTTCTGGTCAAATTCATTGGACCGACCGATCATCGAGCTGGTGATGAACAGCTCGAACGGATAGCCAAACTTCTTCAGGATCGGTACGGCAAACTGATACACATTCTCATACACTCCATCGAACGTGATGCACACTTGCTTGGGATCTTCAGGGTCATATGCATCGAGGAACACAACGTGGTATCGTCGCAATTGCTCCATTTGCCGCCAGAAGGCATCGACACTCACCCACCATTTCGTGGGCGTCTCCGGGTGAACCTTATGATACATCAAGATCATTTCTGATACACCTCAAGAATGTGGGTATAGTCTCGATACGAGTAGTATTCCCGATGCAGCGTGATGTACGGAAACCGTGCTGTGTACCATTCGAGGATATGGGCGCTGACAAGAATACCTCCCGGCCTCAGAATCTGATCAATGATCTCATAGACGAGTTTAGTGCTTTGTGCGAGATACTGGGGATAGAAGACACCCGTGGCAACCACAAGGTCGAACTTCTCCTCCCACTCTAACTCGGGAATGTCGAACAAGGAATGCTGTACATAGGTGATGTGCGGGGCTGCCTGTAGCTGTGCCCATCGCACTGCGTTGGCCGAAACGTCAATGCCCGTAATGCGTCTCCCCGGCAGACGCTTTGTGATGAAGCCATCGCCGCAGCCGATGTCCAGCACGCTCTCATACTCACGCTTCGGCAAAACCGCGAGAAGCATTGCACGACGGTTGAGATCCTCGGGGTTGGCCTCGTAGTGCCAGGGGTCGGGCTTCTCGTACCATCGCTCCAATTCCTCGATGGGTTGAAGAACGTTCATACTGTTTGTCGATACGTGGACTTCCGTACGTGCAAAAACCCTTCCCACTCCGTGCAACCGGTGTGCCGCGAAACCTCCGTGATTTTGGGGTGGCTCTCTTCGCACCCCGCATCGGTGGTGCACAATATTGTGCAATTGCTCCTCTTCATCTTTTCCTTTGCATCTCCTCCCCTATCTTCCTATTTTTTGATCAACGTACGGTCACTGTGGAAGCGCAAGGGCAAACTGGACCCTGTGGAATTCCACAAATGCCGTGCACCTCAACGCCTTTCGTCCAGTATTCATGCTTGCGGCAACACAGCACCAGCAACAGCACGACCCAATCCCTGACGAGCGGGTAGCTCGTGCACGCGCATTGTTCCCTCACACGGCGCAGGGCAGGGTCTATCTTAACCACGCGGGGACTGCGCCAATGTGTACTCCCGTCGTAGAGGCGATCATGCTCCACCTGCATGAGCGATCGAGGGGATTGATCGAAACGTACATGGCGCAGGACGTTGCCATGTTCGATGAATGCCGAAGGCTCGTGCAACTGCTCATCCATGCTGAATCGCCCGACCGCATTGCGCTCATGACCAACACCTCGGATGCACTCAATGCAATAGCGTCGGGGCTTCCATGGAAAAGCGGCGACCGTATTCTGCTGCACGAGGCGGAGTTCCCGGCAAACGTGTGGCCATATCTCGGATTACGACGTCATGGCGTGGAAATCGACGTCATCCCTCAAAGCAAGGGGCACCCGATGCCTCACCTGATAGCCGATGCCGTCACCCCGCAGACACGATTGATCGCTCTCAGCGCAGTGCAATTCCTTACGGGCTATCGCGCCGACCTTGAAGCGATCGGTTCGTTCTGCCGCAACAAAGGAATCATCTTTGTGGTGGATGGGATTCAAGCGGCAGGCGCGGTCCAGTTGGACGTCCAGCAGATGAAAATCGACGCGTTAGCCTCGGGCTGTCAGAAGTGGCAGTTGGGTCCACAGGGGACAGGATGGCTCTATCTGACGGAGGAACTGCAGCAGCGCATCCAGCCAGCGTTCGTTGGATGGCTTGCCATCGAGGACCCTTGGGACTTCTTCAATTACAATCAACGACTGGCCACCTCGGCGCGCATGTTCGAGGGGGGAACGAAGAACATCCCGGGCTTACACGGTATGGCTGCGGCGCTGAAGGTGCTTCTCGAGTTCGGCATCGAGAACATCGAAGCGCGTGTCCTTGCGCTCACGGCATTCCTTGTCGAAGGGCTACAGGAACTCGATGGGGTGACGTTGCTGACCCCACACAGCACGTTCGAACGCGCCGGCATTGTCACCATCGAGCTTGCGCCGCGCATCGATGCCAGGAAGGTGTTCACGTTCCTACTTGAGCGAGATGTGACACTTGCTTTGCGCGAGGGGAGACTGCGCTACGCTCCGCACTTCTATAACACCAAGGATGAGATGGCGGTTGCTCTCGAGCGCACACGCGACGCGCTTGCACATTAACGTTAAATTCATGGGGGGAACATGCTTCCACCAAGCAATGTCAGCACCGATATGAAGAAAGGACCGACAATTCTTCTCATCGACGACAACGAAGACTTCCGCGAAGCGCTGAAGCATCTTCTTGTCTCCCATGGCTACGCGGTTTGCGAGGCGGGCAACGGCGAGCAAGCGCTGGAGCTGATGCATGTGGAGACCCCCGATCTTGCCATCGTGGATCTCGACATGCCGAAAATGAACGGGATCGAGTTCTCACGCCGCGTGAAGAAGGACTGGCCCGGCTTCCCCATCCTCATGGTCACCGCGTACTCGCGGTTTTATTCCACCAAGGAAGTTCTTGCCGCAGGCATCGATGCCTTCTTGCAGAAGCCGATCGACGGCGACAAGCTGATTGAAGTGATCAATCAGCTTCACATACCCGCGAAGAAAGCGTAACGCAGCTTCGTTTCCTGCTGCCAGGAACTTGCACGTCATCATTCAATACATTCGGCAGTACGTCCGCTCGGAATGGCAGCCGCGGTTGTTCGGTGCAACCGCGGCATTGCTTGCCTTCTCCTTCTCCATCAACTACGGGCTCGACTTCGAGACACAGGTCGTCCGACGGTTGACAACCCCGTGGGAGCAGGCTGCGTTCTTCTATGTTTTCTATGCTTTCCCCTATCTCATCACGCTTCTGTTCTGGAGTTCCACCTCAAAGCGATGGGACGTGCTCAAGGACGGGCGTTTCTGGCTCCTCTTCCAGCTCTGCTTCATCACCCTCTCGGTGTACGTTGCACTCCACAATGTTCCTTACTTCCTTCTTCAGCAGCAATCGAGCGTGTACTCCATCTTTCCCCTTCGGCTGCACACGTACATCGTCCGCTTTGCAAGCAACCTGCTGCCCGGCCTCATTGCTGTCGCTCCTCTTGCAGTCTACTGGTACGTTCATGACCGATCGACGTCGCACTTCTACGGTTTCAGCACGTCGAACATCCGGCTGAGAACGTACGCGGCGATCTTGCTGATCCTCGCGCCGATCATTTTCGCAGTCTCCTTTACTCCCGACTTCCGCGAAGCGTACCCTCGGTACAAATTCGGTTTGCCTGCGACTCTTCCGGCAGAGCAACAGCAAGCACTTGTGAGTCTCTTTCAGGTTTGTTATGGGTTCGACTTCGTTTTCGTCGAGTTGTTTTTTCGGGGATTTATGGTGATGGCATTCGCCCGCTTTCTCGGCTCGGCCTCCATCCTACCGATGGTCGTGGTGTACGCGTTCATTCACTTTCAAAAGCCGTTGGGTGAAGCCCTCGGCTCCATCGTCGGTGGATTTGTTTTGGGAATTATTTCCTACAACACGCGGTCCATCTACGGCGGCGTGATCCTCCACCTTGGCGTTGCTTACCTGATGGAATTGGCAGGAACGCTTCAGCTTGCGCGATGATGAGAAGAGTCTCCAGACTGTTGCAGCGAATCGAGCACACGTCGGACAAGAGACTTGCGCTGATGGTCTTCATCACAGCGATCGCAGGATCGCTGGCGTTCTCCATGCTGATGTATCCCCGTATCGCGGCTCCGCTCCACAGCAGGATTGCGGAGGACGGCTATGACAAGCTTGCCTACGGGCTGTATCACCTCGGCACCCTCACGTATTTCCCCAGTGAAACACCCACCGTGCTGAGAGGACCGGCGTACCCTGCCTTCGTTGCGACCATGCTTTCCCTCGGTGAACGGTACTATCCATCGAGCGTGCAGATTGCACAGGCCGTCGTCCACGGAGCAACAACCGTTCTTTGCTTCATGATCGCTATGCTGCTGTGGAACAACCGCCGTGCTTCAACCATCGCTGCACTGCTCTGTGCTCTCCATCCCTTTTTGCTCTGGTATACCGCACGGATCGTGACGGAAACGCTGGCGACATTCCTCTTCACGGCGTTCATCGCAGCGCTGGTGTGGTACAACGTTCATCGTACAATGCTTCGCGCAGGACTTGCAGGATTGCTGGGAGGGCTTGCTGCATTGTGCAAGCAGACATTTCTGCCTGGTTCCATTCTTGCTGTTGCTTTCCTTGCGCTGGATAGAAAGAACGAACAGCGCGTGCGGCATGCGTTTGTCCTGTTGATCGTGACTCTGGCCGTCGTGCTGCCGTGGACAATCCGGAACTATCATGTTGCGAACAAAGTCATCCTCGTGCATGCGTTGATGGGGTACAACTTCCGGGTTGGGGATGCACTTGCGGAACACTACTTCAACGCACCCCTGAGTTACATGGAGCTGATCGGCATCGGCAAGCCGTGGCTGTTCGAAGGAGACACAGTCATGCAAATGGCGCTGCACGATGCAGAGAAGGCAGGGAACTTTGATATTGAAGGAAAGATGCTCAACGCTTCTTTGCAACGGTATGCTGCCGATCCGCTGTTCTTCGTGCGCAAACTGGCGTTAGGATGTGTCATGTTCTGGACCATCAGCGGCTCGCCGGCAGCAACATTCGTAACATCGTTCCTCCAGATTCCTCTCCTCGTCCTCACGTTCCTTGGGATGAAGAAGCTTCCCCAGCATCAGGGCGGGCGTAGTATCGGCGTGGTTCCGTTATGGCTTATGGCGCTCTACATGCTTTTGCATTTACCCATCTATTCCCTCGCCCGATTCGGACTTGTGCTGGTGCCAACCATGCTGGCTTACGCTGCCGGTGTATGGGCTAAACAGTCCGGGCCTTTGCATCCTCGGTCGTAGCCTTCGGCGGCAGTTACCGATGGCTATGGATAGGCCGCGGCAATCCTCTCCACCTCGGCCCATACACGCATCAGATTCTCACCACAGATCTTTCTGATGTCGTCTTCCGAGTAGCCGTGTTCGAGTAATGCATCAATCAGGTTGGGATACATGGATACATCCTTCAAGTCCGTCGGCAGCGAATCTCCCACACCATCGAAATCGGAGCCCAGGCCCACGTAGTCGATGCCGACCAGTTGCACGACGTGGTCGATGTGCGCAACCACGTCCTTCACATCGGCATAGAGGGGCGGATGCTCCTCGCGGTAGCGTCTTGCGTATTCCTGAGCGAGTGTGTCCAGAGGCTGAAGCTTGTGCTCTTCGTAATACTTGTTCAGCGTGTTGTGTGCTTCCTCGTTGTAGCGACGAATCTCATCGCGAAGAAAGCTTGACCCGAAGTTGATCTGAATGACGCCTCCGTTCTTTGCCAGTTGGCGGATCATGTCATCGCTCATGTTCCGCTCCCACCCCGGGGTAAAGTGGCGACAGGAAGAGTGGGAAGCAATAACAGGCGCCTTCGTGACACGCAGAATCTGGTAGAAGGCGCTGTCCGACACATGCGACACGTCGACCATCATGCCGAGGCGGTTCATCTCCCTCACCACCTCCACGCCGAACGGGCTTAGTCCACCCCATCGTTGGTCAGGATCGAACGACGAGTCGCAGATGTGATTGGCCTTGGCATGTGTCAGCGTGATATAGCGGATGCCGCGCGTGTAGAAGTAGTGCAGGTTCTCCAATCGTCCCTCGATCGGTGTTCCGTTCTCCATCCCCATCGGCAGCGAGATCAGGCCGCGCCGAACGTTGCTTCGTACATCTGCTGTGGAATACGCGAGAGCAAACTTGTCGGGCCAATCGGTGGTAAACTTCTCCACCATCTGAATCAATTGATCAGCAAGGTTTCGTCCGCCACCGCTATCCTCGTGCACGGAAGGGACGTAAATCGACATGAAGGCTACATCCAGTCCTCCCGCTTTCGCCCGCGGATAGTCGAAGTCACCACCCGTCGTGTGCGTAGAAATGTCTTCCATCTTCGACTGCAGACGGTACGGAACATCGATGTGTGTATCCACGAGAAGGAATTCCCGTGCGAGGTGTGCTGCTCGCTGCTGACGCTCCATGTCCACCTTGTGTCTTGTGATACGCGTCGGACTGGCGCAGTAGAAGGCGACCAGTGAAATCAGAAAGAAGCCGATGATGTTGTAGTACATGTGCGCGCCTTTTCCCTTAGAATGATACGCTCAAGCCGAAGGAAGGGAAGATGGGAATCCCGTAGATCACACGTTCGCGCAGCGAGCCTTTGTCGTCGATGTAGTAACTGAGGGCTTGCTGGTTCTTGTGGTAATACGCGTTCTGGACATCGAGATAGACTGCCCAGTTCCATCCCCACCAGGAAGGATACGTCGTGATGCGGAGATCAAGTGTGTGGTAGAGGTTCAAGCGCCCCGAGAGGGCGTCGCGCTCGTAGTCGACATCCAGGATCACCTTCCCTTGCTTGTCCGTTTGAATGATGGCGGTATCCAGCGACCCGACGCGCGCAACAAGCACACGGGGTTTCACCCCCAGCGCTTTGGCAAATGGCCGGCCCGAACGCAGGGTGAAACGCACACCAAGCTCCCACTGCTCCGCAAAGCGGTAATTGCCGACGATGTTCATCGCGTGCCGCTGGTCGAAGAAGAAGGGTGTCATCACGCCGTCGCGATCGCGCTCGGCAAAAGCAAGTGCGTAGCTGATCCAGCCGGTGAACTTCTCGGTAGGAAGCGAGGCAATCTTTTGCAACATCACTTCAAACCCGTATGCTCTGCCCGTGGCGTCATTCACGGGGAACGACGTCAGGGAATCCGACGGGATGCGCACGGGCGGAGTCCACCCGCGCGGGGAGAAAATGTCGTCGGCGGTCCGTTGCGAATACCAGCGGCTCCCCTGAAGTTTCTGCGCCACGATGACGTCGGAGAACCTCTTGTAGTACGTTTCTGCCTTGAACTGCCACGACGCCGTCACCATCCGCTCGATGCCGAGAATGTAGTGCTGCGCTTTCTCGGCAACAAGCGAGGCGAAGCTTTCGTCGTCAAAGGTTATGCGTGTCTGGAAGCTTTCCTTCTCCATGCCGGGTGATTGAACGTACAGGCCGTAGGCGGCACGCAGTGTTGTCAGATCGTTCAGTTTGAAGGAGAGGTTCAGACGAGGAGAGAGATACAACTTCCTCGAGAGAAAAGGATAGAAATCCAGTCGCAGACCCGGCTGCACAAACCATCGGTCACCAAAGGCAATTCGATCCTGCGCGTAGACATTGTACCGATTGTAGCGGACGCGCTCGGTCTGATTCGTCGGCACAACGAAGCCGCGTTGTGCGATGAAGTCCTTCAGCGCCTGATCGATCTCGAAGAAGCGGGTAAAATCCGTCCGGAGCAAATCAACGCCCAAGCCTGCCTCCAGCGTATGACGGTCGAGCATCCACCACAGCCGCTGCTGCAGGGAAGTTTTCTGGTACGCGTAATCATAGTCCACAGCAAAGCGCACGAAACGAAGGCCGAGCGTATCACCGCGGCCGATACTGCCTGTGTTCTGCGACGGATCAACGAACGTGCCGTCGAATGCGCCTTCTCCCGAGTTGCGGTACCACGACACCTGTGTACTGAGCAACAGATCGGCTGACGGCGTGAATTGCCACGTAGCGCCAATCATCGAGTTAAACGACTCGTCGAAGACACTCACGCTGTCGGCACGGTCGCGCTCGGCGCCAGAGATCACCGAAGCACCGTCGCGCGAGGTCAGGCCGGTGACGATCAACCTGTGCGACTCATTCAGCGGGACAAGGCCGCGGAACTGGAGGTCACGAAAGTTGGGCAGCGCAACATCCCCCTCGACCAGCTTCGCCTTCTTGAGAATGGGACCGAGAATCAAATCGTAGTACGTGCGGCGCAACGAAAGCAGATACGACGAGCCGTCCCACGGCAGTGCCCCTTCG
This sequence comes from uncultured Chitinophagales bacterium, assembly GCA_964539775.1. Lineage (GTDB taxonomy): Bacteria > Bacteroidota > Ignavibacteria > UBA10030 > UBA6906 > CAADGV01. The sequence continues at coordinate 4,474 of CAZIKE010000030.1, read as the reverse complement.
GCAATGAGGTTCATGTTCGTGAGACTCAAATTGAGTTTGGCGGAAAGTCCCACATCACTTCGCCCATCGCGGTTCTTCACATCGATCACCGCCGAAAGGCGATCGCCGTATTGCGCTGCGAAGCCTCCTGTTTGCAGGCTGATATCTCGAACGGTTTCGGGATTGAACATGGAGATGACGCCATACAGGCGATACGGGTTGATGACCTCGAAGCCGTCGATCATGATGAGGTTTTGGTCGGGACCCGAACCGCGGACCACGAGCTGAGAGGAATAGTCGTTGATGCTGGTAACGCCGGGGAGCGCCTGAAGACTGCGGAGAACATCCTCGGCGGCACCGGGGAGGTATTTTGCTTCGCGCGGCGTCATGGTCGTTACACTGGGGCGTGTGTCCTCGGCTGTTTGTCGCCGGCTGCCGGTGATGAGAATCTGACTCAACTCGATCTCGTTCTCGCGCAGCCTCAGGTGAACGCGGGCGGTATCACCGGCACCCACGCGAACGTTCACCGGATTGATCTGCTCGTAGCCGATGAGTCGCACCTGCACGTTGTACGTACCGGCCGGAACATCAGCAATGAAGAACGAGCCATCCTCCTCTGCCACTGCGCCGAACTTCGTGCCTTCCAGAACTACAGCAGCGTTTGCTGCTGCATCACCCGTCTCCAGCGTCACCGTCCCTGCTACATATCCCGTCAACCCCTGGGCAAACAACGCCACGGTTGGCACCACCAGCATAAGTGTCACCAGCGAAAGCCGAAGCACGTCCTCTCCTCCTGCTGAATATCCTTCGGTCAGAGTCTATCTTGACGACCACAATCTAACGAAACTTTTGATTCGCGTAAAGGGGAGATGGCATGTGTGTGTATATCGGTGTGGCGTGAACGTCACAGGCTGATCACGCCAAAGATCATCCATCCAAACACCACAAGAACACCGACAACCAACAGCCATCCGACAATGTCCAACACAACGCCTGCACGCATCATGTCCCTCATGGTGACGTACCCTGTGCCGTACACGATGGCATTCGGCGGTGTGGCAACCGGCAGCATGAATGCCATCGAGGAAGCAATTGCTGCGGCAATCGTGAGCGCAACGGGATTTCCCCCGGTCTGCTGCGCGATGGAAATGACAACAGGAGCCATCATGGAAATGACCGCCGAGTTAGTGGCAATTTCCGTCAGGAAATCGATGAAGAACACAATAGCGAACATCATCACCAACGTCGATGGCGAGCCGATCACGGTAATGAACGTGTGGGCAATCCACGACGCGAAGCCGGTCTTGAACATCGCGTCCGAAAGTGCAATACCTCCTCCGACAATGGCAAGCGCACCCCATTCCACGTTGCGTAAATCTCTCCAATGAAGGAGAAACGTGCGCTCCTTCAGGTCAACGGGGATGACGAACAGCAGCAGTCCCGCAATCAGTCCGGTCGTATACTCGTCCAACCACGTGATGCGTGAGACGAGACAAGCCGGTAGAAGCACCTCACGAAACGGTAGCGTCAACCACAATATGACCGCCATGGAAAAGACGACGATGGAACCCTTTTCACCGCGGGAGACCTTGCCGAGACGGCGAAACTCGGTGAGCAAGCGTTCTTTCCCTCCTTCAAACGCATCGACTTCAGGAGGAAACAGTCTAACGAGAACTACCCAGGCAGCAGGCAAAAAGCACACGACGAGAGGAACGCCGAATTTCATCCAGTCAAGGAACGTGATGCGATGGTACGACGGATCGTGCGCAAAGTGCGTGTTCAGTACACCAACCGCAATCCCGTTGGGCGGTGTACCGATGAGCGAGCCCACGCCGCCGATGGACGCGGCCCAGGCAATGCCGAGCATCAGGGATGTTCCGTAACGGGATTTGCCCGGCTCGGCCCCGATGTACCCAAGAATACCCAAACTCAGCGGCAGCATCATGGCGCAGGTTGCGGTATTAGAAATCCACATCGAGACGAACGCACTCACGGCCATCATGCCAAAGAGGGTTGCTCGCGAGCTGTCGGCAAGGCGTCCGCGCGTGAGAATCCACAGTGTCATCCTGCGGTCGAGATGCCAGCGACGCATGGATGCGGCAAGCAGAAACCCGCCGAAGAAGAGAAGGACTACGGGACTCACGTAATGTCGAGCAATCGTCGGAAAGGTCAGCTCTACAACGCCGCCTTTGCTCAGACCAACCATTCCAAGCAACGGCGCGACAACCAACGGAAGAAAAGCCGTCCACGCCAGCGGGATCGCCTCGGTGATCCACCACACCACCATCCACAGCATCAGCCCGGCAACGATCTGCATGGAGCGGGCGAGCTGTGCACCATCGATTCCTGTGAGGCCCTGTTCCGCCATGAACGTACCGGAGACCGCATGGAATGTATCAAGCGGTGGAAATGCGATCGCGAGCACGAAGAAGAGTAGCCCGAGAACAAGACCGAAGCGTTGAAAAGTCATGGACGTCGCCGCAGGAAGATGTGTCTTGTCATTCTGCACCTTGGTTCACGAGCTTCGCCTCATCACCTCATCCAACACCCGTTGATTTGCGAGAGCGTTTTCACCACTCAGCTCCGGCTCGCTGTTGTTCAGGATGCAGTCGGAGAAATAGTCTATCTCCTTCACATAAAGGTTCGGGATGGTGAACTGTTCCTTGATGATGTTGGACACTCCACCGGCGTTGCGTACCTCGATCATGAGTACAGCCTCACGCTCTCCAAGTGTGAAGTCAATCGCCGAAAGGCGTGCCTCCGTCCCAAGCACTTCGATGCGACTTTCCCGCAATGGCGCATCATACGAGGAGAAGATCGTTCCGATGGCCCCTTTCGAGAATCGCAACATCAACTGCGATATTCGCTCCGTCTTTTCATTCGTTGGCGTTGGCACCAGCTCGGCCTTGACTGAGACGGCCTCGTCGTCTAAAACAAAGCGAAGCGTATCGAGGCAGTGGACGCCGACATCGAACGTCGGTCCGCCGCCGGCAAGCCGCCGATCCAGGAGCCACGAGCGCGTGCTCAGTCTCCCATCGTACACGAAATCGGATGCCGCACGAATTATCCCCCCGGCCGCTCCGCTGCGGACGTGTTCTCGCATCCGATGGACAAGAGGGGAAAGGCGCACTTGATGGCCCACCATCAGCTTCACGTGGCGTCGTCGGCAGACTTCGATCATGCGCTCGCACTCCGCGACATTCATGGCCATCGGCTTCTCGCATAGCACGTGCTTTCCCGCGTTCGCTGCCAAAATGGTTTCATGGCAATGATGAGCGTTGGGAGAGGCGATGAAGACGGCATCAATATCGGGGTGAGCGACCAGCTCGGCGACCGACTCGAACGCAAACGGCACTTCGTACTGTTTGGCCACAGCTTTGGCTTTTGCAAGAGAGCGATTCTGAATTGCAACTAATTGAGCGTTCTTCGACTGCTTGATGGCCGGCGCGATAGCTTTCTCGGCAAATCTCCCGAACCCGATAATGCCGTATCGGACGCAACGTGCCGTCATCGCTCAATCACTACCGTGTCGCCGACATGAAGCGTTCCGGTGGCTGCATGCAGAAGGTTTTGCCCGAACATAACCTTGTTCCCAACGGAGCGAAACGTCGCAAGCGTACGGAGCGGCTCCTCTCCGGCCTTGCCCGTCTGCGTATCCACCGTCGTCACCACACACCGGGCACACGGCTTCACGACGCGAAACGGAATGTTCCCGATCCGGATTTCCTTCCACCGGTCCTCGGCAAACGGCTCACAGCCCTCGACCACGAGGTTTGGCCTGAAGCGTCGCATCGGCAGTGGCGTTGCAAGCCTCGCGTTCAGATCATCCAACGAAGACTGAGAGAGAAGGAGAAGCGGAAAAGCGTCGGCGAAGCTTACCAGCTCACCGTTGCGTGCATACCGTGCATCAACGCGGCGGACCGAGTTGTCCGTCATCGCTACAAGTGTACAGGGGATGCCGAGAAGCGTGCTGAACCACGCAGCAGCTTCTTCACCTGCGGAGACCGCTCGAACCACATCGCTCCACACACGGACAATGACATTGTTGCCGGAGGGCACCTCTATCGGCACAAAAAGCGGAGGCATTCCGGGCGCGTCGACGCGCAGATGATCGGACAGCAAGCGAACGGAAACCAGCGACATGTGCGGGAAGTCGCGCTGCGTTACGAACTGTCCGTTCTCGTCCACCACCATCCAACGCCTGTCATAGCGAAGCCCGCGCAGTTCAAGCTCCACAGAGGTCACGTCAATTCCCCCACATGACTTGATGGGATACATGGTAATGCCGGACAGTGTGATGTTCATTGGGTGGATGAAGTCGAATGATACAGTCTGCAAGTGCATGTGCAATATATCGGATTCTCACCTCAGTCTCAATAAACGAACGGGCGAGCCGTGAGGCTCGCCCGTTGCTCAGGAGACCAGATGACAGCTGATCGCTCACTTCGCCAACACCAACTTCATCACCTTCGCAAGTCTCACACTTCCGGTGCCG
>CAZIKE010000029.1:0-31832 GCA_964539775.1 uncultured Chitinophagales bacterium | reverse complement strand
GCGCAACGCCATCGGAGATTTTTCGCGTGACAAACTCCAGCCCGCGCCGCGGGGATTCGTGATTGAAAAGGATTCCGGAGACAGCGAAGATATCGTAGCTTTCGCGATAGTTCACCGTAATAAAATGCCCGTACACTTTTGCCACGCCATACGGACTGCGCGGGTAGAACGGTGTCTTTTCATTCTGGGGAATCTCGAGCACCTTCCCGAACATCTCGCTGGAACTCGCTTGATAGAACTTGATCTTCGTATTCACCAGCCGGATTGCCTCGAGCAGTTTCGTCACGCCCAGCGCTGTGAACTCCCCGGTCAGGGCCGGCTGAATCCATGAAGTCGGGACGAACGATTGTGCGGCAAGGTTGTAGATCTCGTCGGGTTCTGCTTCTTCGATCACATCAATCAGTGAAAGCTGATCGAGAAGGTCGGCCTGGCGGATGGTGATCTTGTCGCGAAGATGTTCGACGCGCTCAAAGTTTTCCGTACTGGAGCGGCGCACCATGCCGGTAACCTTGTACCCCTTTGTGAGAAGAAGTTCCGCAAGGTACGAACCATCCTGACCGGTGACGCCGGTAACGAGAGCTTTTTTCACTGTTGTGTCCGGGTTGTGTCGCGTTGGGGAGAGGCATTCTGCGCGGCAAGCTGTGCCTGCAGCGCGGCGATGCGTTGCTGAATGTTGGGATCGTTCGGATAGCGTTGCTCCAGCCACCGCAGTACATCAATCGACTTCTGATAGTCTTTTCGCGCGTCATAAATCTCCAACAGAACACGCACGGGGTTGTAGTAGGAACCGAGGTTGTACTGTCCGCTTTCGAGGACTCGCCAGCACTCGGGTTCGACTTCGGCCATCAAGGCATCGTACTGGTCTTTGCGGCCCAGGCGCAGATAGAACGCGGCGATGTCCGACGCAAGCTCCCATCCCATCGGAATCTTCGAGCGAGGGATGAGGTATTCCATGCGATCCAGCACGGCCAGGGCCTTTTCCCCATTAGCGGCCACGTTGGCGTAGTGAAGCGCCAGCCGGATAAACGCCGAACGGTAGTTGATCATCAAGCGAGTAATGTTTTCATCGTAGTACACATTCGGGTCGTTGATGCCGCGGAATTTGTACCCGTACCGGGGAGTCTTCGAGAACCCTTCCGGCTCGTTGAAGAGATTTGCCTCGAGAATCTCGACGTTCACTCCTCCCTCCTGCATGTTCGGAACTTTCCGCGGCTCCAATCGCCACGCAAGCCCGTTGAACCACAGGTATTCATCAAGCCCGATCTTGCTGTCGGGAGAACAGGTGACGGCAAAGTAGATGGGACGTTCCCACCGATTGCTGAAGATGATGTCCTGCACAAGAATATCCTGCACGCGTATGGCGCTGATGTTGCCGAATTGCAGCGTGGGCCGCATTGTGAACTCGATCTTGCCTTTGTTGATCTCCGCCGTATCGGTAACGCCATAGCGGGCGTACACTTCGCGCGGCACCGGCAGTGAAAGTCTGCGCTCCTGAAACTGTATCGGTGCAATGCCTTCGATCTCACGGTCGGTGAGACTGATGGGAACAGCCTTCGCTTCAGGGTAGTACGGCTTTTGTTTCATCTGCTTAATGTACCATGGGGTGTTCACCAGACTCAGGTTCACAACCCGCACGTCCCGACGTATGCCCTCCACATCCTGCAAGTACCAGAGCGGGAAGGTATCGTTGTCGCCATTGGTAAAAAGAATGGCATCTTGCTCACACGTTTGAAGAATGTTGTAGGAGTAATCCCACGCCACATAGTTACCGCTGCGGTCGTGTTCGTGATAGTTGATGCGGACCATATTTGCAGGAATCGCTGCCGCAAAAACCAGCACGGAGAGGGCCGCCACGGGCAGGGCAAGTTTCGACAACCGCTGCCGCAGCAGATCAATAATGCCAACCACGCCCACGGCAATCCAGAGCGAGAAGACATAGAACGCTCCGACGTAGAAGTAATCACGCTCTCGTGGTTGCGGTTCCTGTTGATTCTGGTAGAGGGCAAGAATCGGACCCAGCACGATAAACATCACGACAAACACCAAACCCATCTTCCAATCTTTCTTGAACTGCCACCACAATCCAAACAGTCCCACCAGAAAGGGAATCCCAAGTGTATCTTTCGCCGTCACACCGGAGTCCTGCTCGTCGCCTGCCTGCCCGATGAAGTTCCATCCGACATAGCGGAAGAACATGTGGTTAAGCTGGTAGCGGATCAGGAAATCCATGTCGCTGCTATAGTTGGTGTAAATGCCTTGATGCTGAGGCTCCTGACTGTACCGTCGTTGCAGGAATGGCGCGTCGCCGTATTGCTCGCGGCCGAGATAGGCCGTCAGGCGCGCAAGGTTGCTCGGGTCGTTTTCATTCATGGGGGGATTTTGGTTCGCGCGGATGATCACGCTCGTGTATGTGCTGTAGCCGAAGAAAATCATCACACCGCTCAGGAGCGCGATGTGCAGCATCCGTTTCTTGTGAATGAAGGAATAGTAGATGCCGTACAGCGCGGCAATGAGGATTCCCCAGGGAATGTACTTGAAGATCTCCGCCTTGGTCTTTCCGAATTCGCCGTCCATCATGCCGGGCATCCACTTCACAATGCCGGGATAGACGACAAAGAATACCGCAACAGCCACGGCGCCGAACTTGATGAAGCTATTGAGCGTGAACGGGTACCGCTTGAAATAGATGATCATCAGGACCGGGAAGATGCTGAGCAACGCGAGCAGGTGAACACCGAGCGAGAGTCCGATGAGGTACGCAATCAGCAGGATGTAGCGCTCGCCGCCTTCGGTTTCCGAGCGTTCGAGCCACCGCATCGCAAGCCACATGATGGTGGCCAGAAAGAACATACTGGCACCGTACACCTCCGCCTCAATGGAGTTATCCCAATACGTTGTGCAGAAGGCAAGCGACATAGCCCCGATAAATGCACTGCCGTACACCGCGAACTTGTCGGCCAGGGTTTCGGGCATCCCGCGCATCTTGATGATGACGCGGACAATGACCAGATACAGAAACATAATCGCGAGGGCACTGAGCACAGCCGAAAGCGCGTGTGCTCTGACCGCAAGGTCGGTGGCAAACGGAATCATCATCGCAATGCGGGTGAGGAACAGAAAAAGCGGCGACCCGGGCGGATGCGGAACCTGCATCATGTACGCGGCGGCAATGAACTCACCGACGTCCCAGAACACCACCGTGGGAGCGATCGTTAGTCCATACACCACCATCGGGATGAGAAAAGCGAAAGCCGCGATAATGCGGTTCAGTTTCTTATGCGTCATGAAGTGCCTCGTTTGGACGGGGATAACCATTCGGTCGCAGCCTCACCTCGCTGTGAGCGGAGAGTGCGAAGCACTGTTAAGATAGAAGAAAAGCGTTTGAGTTTCAATCGAAAATTCTTGCCCTCCGTGGAGATGCCTCTACCCGAACAACTCTCTACACACACACGTGTCGCCGCAGAAGCATCCCACCTTCCTTTTACCAAGCCATGCCTGACAAGAAAAATCCCGACCGCCCTTCCGACGATCGGGATGTGATGAACCATGTGTCTTGCTCTTACCAGATCTTCACCCGCCTGCCCGTCAGATGTGCCATCGGGTCGCCTTCGCCGCAGTTGAAGGCGTCGAAAAACGCCGGCATGTTTGCCACCGGCCCATTCGTACGGAACTTGCTCGGCGAGTGCGGGTCAACCACCAGCCGCTGTTTCAAGTTCGCTGCCGTGTAATTGCGCCGCCACATTTGTGCCCACGCCAGGAAGAAGCGCTGCTGCGGCGTGAGCCCGTCGATGTTCGTCTGCTGTTTGCCTGCAAGCGTCTTGGTGAACGCATGGTAAGCGATCGCGAGGCCCCCAAGGTCGGCAATGTTTTCGCCGAGCGTCAACTTCCCGTTCACACGCAACGTGTCAATTGCAACATAGCCGTTGAACTGCTCCTCAACGATTTTTGCCAGCTGCTCGAACCGATCGTTGTCTTCCTTCGTCCACCAGTCGGTGAGGTTGCCTTTGGCGTCAAACTTTCTCCCCTCATCGTCGAACCCGTGCGTCATCTCATGACCGATCACGGCGCCCATACCGCCATAGTTCACTGCATCGTCGGCATTCGGATGGAAGAACGGTGGTTGCAGGATACCCGCCGGGAAGACAATCTCGTTTTGGGTTGGATTGTAATAGGCGTTCACGGTGGAAGGCGTCATGAACCATTCCGTGCGGTCCACCGGCTTATCCACTTTGGCAAGCTGCCGTTTCGTCTCGTACTCTGCTGCCCGCAGAACGTTGTGAAGGTACGACGCGCGATCGATCTCCAGTCCGTCGTAGCGTTTCCATTTGTCGGGGTAGCCAATCTTGAGCTGGAACGCAGCGAGTTTTTCGAGAGCCTTCCGTCGCGTTTCCTTCCCCATCCATTCCAGCGATTGCAACCGCTCGCGGAATGCAGCCTGGAGGTTCCTGACCATCTCTAACGCTCTTGCCTTCGCCTCCGGTTTGAACGCGCGCGCCGTGTACATCTGTCCCAGCGCATCGCCGACAAGGCGATCAATGGTACGTAACACGCGCTTCCAGCGGGGCTGGAGTTCCCGCTGGCCGTTCAGTACCGTTCCGTGAAAGTGAAAGTGGGCGTCAACAAACTGATGGCTCAGGTACGGCGCCGAGGCGTTGATGAGCTGCCATCGCAGGTACGTCTTCCACTCTTCGATCGGCACTTCGTTCAGCATGGCGTTCACCTCTTTCATGAACTCCGGCTGGGAGACATTCAGCTCGCGCACGTTGCCTACTCCCATCCCTTCAAAGTAGCGCTCCCAGCTCACGGCTGGGACGATCTTCTTCAACTCGGCAACCGTCATCTTGTGATAGGTCTTTTCGGCACTCCGCAAATCCACACGCGCCATCGATGCCTTCGCCAGCCTCGTTTCGATCTTCATGACCGTTGCGGCATTCGCTTCGGCAACGGGCTGTTCATCACCCAGCAGCGTGAAGACCTTCACCATGTATGTTGTAAACTCCTTGCGCGTGGACTTGTAGCGGTCGTCATCCTTCACGTAGTAATCCCTGTCCGGAAGTGTCAACCCCGACTGGTCGATGCTGGCAATCATCAGCTCGCTGTTCTTGAAATCCGGCTGTGAGACGAGAGCGAAGACAGGACTGCCCGATGTCATGTGGAGATGGACAAGCACGGTTTGCAGGTCGGCCCGCGTCTTCACCCCCGCAATCCGGTCAAGTTCGGAGGTCAATGGTGTGATGCCCTCAGCGTCTGCGCGCACCGAGTCCATTCCGCTCACGTAGAAATCCCCGACGATCTGCACAGCGCTGCCTTTCGGCGCCTCCTTGACCGCAGCAGCTTCTTCAAGAATCTCGCGGAGAATCTCGTTGTTGCGCTCAGCCAGCTCGCTAAAACTTCCCCAGTTGCTGTACTGGGGTGGAACCGGATTGGCATCGAGCCACCTGCCGTTGGCAAAGCGATAAAAGTCCTTGCACGGCGAAACCGTCGTATCAAAGTTTGCCGGATCGAGGGGCTTTGTTTGCTCGGAACCGCCTTGCGTGAACGCTGTATGAAGCGCGATCGGGAGACTCAAGCACACCAGTGTCGAGCGAACCATCGCAGGAAGAGAAGCATGCATAGTGTGTTCCTTTAGTGTGTGAGACAGTGATGATTGAGAGAGGTATGAATGAACGACCACCGGAGTGTACGAGCATCATCTCCCCAAAGTTGCCCGGCGTAAATACCGGATGACGGCAAGACGGATGTCCCGACGACCATCTTCGGCATCCTGCACATTCGGCTCAAGAACGAAAACGACATCCGGATGATCAGGAGTAAAGAACTCTATCCCCTGTTCGTTTCCCGAAACGAGGTAGTCCGAAACAACCACCCAGTACGTCGTCGTTGTATCAAGTGGTCTTCCGCCAATGAGCCATTGGGTGTTGGTGCTGACAGGTGACGGTCTTCGATCAACACCTTGATACTGAAGATACCCTCCCCTGCCAACGTTGAGCTGACCTGCCTCCAACACTCGCCGCAACAACCTTCCCTTCAGTTCTACTTCCAGAAGCTTCCCGCCGAACGGGAGCGTACGAATGATGTCGTACTGCGTGATCGTACCCTTCAGTTCGTCATCCAGCCGGATGGAGCCGCTGTTGAAGATGGCAATTGTTGCCTTCGTTGCCACTGCAAGCATGGCTTGCCCGATTGCCGCCCCCATGTTTGTCTGTCGGTAACGGATCGAGCTTTCACGGCCGTCGAGCGGCTCGGCAAGCGTCGTGACAACTTCCTCAGGATCGAAACCTTTCGCGCGAAAGCCCTCGTACGCACGCACCGTCCACGCACGCACAACCGCCGCGGTTGCCGAATCTTCCGCAATCGTGTGATCGACTGTCCTGACCTCTGAATGGATCGTCAGGGATTTTTTCGATGCAGACCAGCGAAGGCGATGGATGAATACCGTGCGAGCATTCGCGTCGGCCTTGGAGATGAGTGTCTCTCCGATTTTGAACATCATGTTCGTATGCTCATGCCCTCCGAGAATCAGCTTCAACTCAGGGAGGAGCATCGCCAACCTCTTGTCCTCTTCGATGGAGAGATGCGTCAACGCAATCACACAATCGACGTGGGGTTGAAGATCGTTGAACACACGCCGCCCCGTACTGAGCGGGTCGGTCCACACCACGTACGGCGGCTGGTTCGTCCCGATCGTCAAGCCGAGCACGCCGATACGAAGTTCTTTCCCAGCCGAGTTCTGCGCCCGAAGGATGACGTACGCGGGCAGCGGCTGTTCGGCACCGTCGACAACTTTCCAGAACGGCTTTACCTCTCCTTCTTGCGAAGGAGTGTACTGCATGTTGGAGGAAATCCAGGTGAAGGCCGATTCGTTCAGCCTGCTCTGGAGCGCTTCATACCCGAGATCAAATTCGTGGTTGCCAAATGTCACGTAGTCGACGCCGGCGCTGTTCATAGCGGCAACCATCTGTGCTCCATTGATCCGCTTGCCTTGATACACGGCGGTGCCAATGGCCGACGGGCTGATGAAATCCCCCGCGAGAAAGGTGAACGTGTTTGGGTTTTCGTTCAGCAGCTCCTTCCTGATCGTGGCAACGCGCGCTAAGCCACCATAGCGACCGTTCTCCACCGGAGCGATCTCGTACACATCGTTCAACTGCAGCAGCGTGACTTCAACCGCATCGCTCGCCTCTTCACCTCCGAGGGATCTTGCCTGCGAAGCGTCTGGTGACGTCCGAAATGTACCGATGCACGCAACAAACGCCACTCCGAGAAGGAGGCTGAACAGTCGGATGTGTTTCATGGACTTTTCCTTTGAAAAAGGTACGATCATCATGTGGACTTACGGAACAACGACCGGCTCTCTTTCAAGCCTGATGCCGAAACGAGCAAACACGGCGGCTTCGATCTCTTCAGCCAGACGCAGAAGCTGGCGCGTCGTCCCTCCGTAGTTCACGAGAGCGAGAGTGTGATGGGATGACACGCCAACTCCTTCTCTCCTGTGTCCTTTCGAGAAACCGGCTTTCTCCACGAGCCACGCGGCCGGAACCTTGACATCGTGGTGAAATGGAAACGTCGGGATCTCGTCGGCAATGCCAAGCGCGCGGCAACGAGTCTTCAACTCTTCCAGTGCACTCCAGGAGAGAATCGGGTTCTTGAAAAACGAACCAACAGAGCGCGAGTTGGGGTCGGAGGGATCGATCACCATGGACTTCTTCTTCCGTAAGGCGAGTACTGCTTCGCGCACCGCATCCAGTTGTTCAACGCCCGGCTGCAGCATAGAAAGATCGAGGTTCGTCTCGACGTAATGCTGAAGCTCGGGGTAGCGGAGCGTCGGTCTCCCCTCGGGACGGAGACGGAAGGTCACCTCTGTGATGACGAACGCGTTCACGTCCTCGGCGTTGAACCGACTTCGCCGATACGAGAACTTGCACTCCTCGTTTGTGAACCGCACCTCCTTGAGTGTTGCGCGATCGATGGCTTTCACTTCCACAATCGTTTCAGAGACCTCCTGCCCATACGCGCCGATGTTCTGCATCGGCGCGGCGCCTACAAGACCTGGAATGCCCGACAGGCATTCGACGCCTGCAAGTCCCATCGACACACTGAAACGAACGAACGTGTCCCATGCCTCACCTGCAGCGACAACCATCTTGACGCTCTCCTGTTCGCGAATGAACTGAATGCCCGCCATCGCCATTTTTAGCACAAGGCCATTGAACCCTTCGTCACGAAAAATGGTGTTGCTGCCGCCGCCGAGGACGTGCAAGGGCATGCCATACTCTGCAGCAACACGAAGCGCGGCACACACTTCGTCTGCCGTCGAGCATACAACAAAGTATCTGGCTGTTCCGCCAAGCTTGATCGTCGTCAGGTCGGCGAGCGAGACATTGTGCTGAAGGTTCAGCATGGGGGAGTGTGGTTCTTGAGTTGAATGATTTCCGCCGCAATGCTGACGGCGATTTCAGCGGGTGTATGACTCGCAATCGGCAATCCGATTGGCGAGTGAATGCGTTTCAGGAAGTCCTCTGCAACACCTTCGGCACGCAGGTCGTTGAAGATCTGCATCGTCTTTGCAGGACTCCCCATCAGGCCAATATACTTCACATTCTTGTTCATGAGAGAGCGCAACGCCGCCTCATCACTCACGTACCCCGCCGTTACAACGGCCACGAACTCGTGCTCGGTGCCCGTGACCCATCCTCCGACTTCACCGTAATGACAAGTGACTTTCTGATGGGCAAAGTGATTGTTGACGAATGTCTCCACGTTGGGCCGATCATCGAACACGACCACGCGGAAGTCCAACGTCGCCAGCACCCGGCACAGCGCTAAGCCCACATGCCCGCTGCCAACGACATACACGGTATCCAACACACCCACGGTTTGTTCATAACGCCAGTGTTGATCATCGGTGTAAGCAAACGTCGAGTCCTGCGGCACGCGTTCATGTGCAGCGAACGAAAACTCCGCGGGCGTGATGCATAGCCGTCCGCAGTCGTGTTGCTCGAACGTCTCGCGGATGGACTCGACCACCGGCAGCACATCTTCGTCTAATCGTTTCAGGAGGACCGTCTGCCACCCTGAGCAAATCAGCCCCGAAGCCTCAAACTGTGTGTCGCGCGAGTGAAAGAGTTTCTTCACTACCGTCATACCATGTTGTGACGATTGTGCGGCGGCGATCGCCTGCTCCGTCCACTGCAGTTCCATCACACCTCCGCCAATGGTCCCCACGTGGTCGCCGGAAGCGCCAACCGCCATTGCAAACCCTGCCCTGCCCGGCGAGGCACCGTGGCTCTCGACCACGGTAACAAGCGTCACAGGCTCATGCTTCCGGAGCCGGTCGTGAATGAAATCGAGGACTTCCTTCTTCATGGATGCGGCACTCTTTGATCCGTGGTTCGTTACCCATCCCGGTTCAGACTATTGGTTCGGACTATTTGATAGTAACGATGATTTTGGTTAGTTTCCATCGGAATTCCGTAACCCCACCGCGAACTACGCGTGAACATCCTTCCCAACAGGAGTGACGATGCGTTCGTCCGTGTCATTTGTTCTTGATGGTCGTGTTGTAACGGAAAGGTTCTCCCGAAATTCTGTTGCCCCCACCACAACACTTCTGAATTATTTGCGTAGCTTACCATCGCACCAAGGCGTCAAGGAAGGCTGTGCAGAAGGCGATTGCGGCGCTTGCACCGTTGTACTTGCCGAACTCGGAGAGGACAACACACTCCGGTACAAGGCAGTTGATTCGTGTCTTGTCTTCGTCCCGATGGTTCACGGCAAGCAGGTGGTAACGGTTGAGAATCTCCAGGCAGGACAACTGCATCCTGTGCAACACGCAATGGTGGAGACCGGTGGCAGTCAATGCGGGTACTGTACCCCGGGCATCATCATGTCGCTGTTTGCGCTGTACAAGAATCATCATCAGCCGGAGCGACGCACGGTTGACGATGCCCTGACAGGCAACTTGTGTCGCTGTACAGGATACAGGCCCATCGTAGAAGCGGCGACGAGGGCGTGTGTGTACCACGGTCTGGATCACCTCTCCCCCACCGAAGAGGAGACTGCACGACAGCTTCGCCTGATCTCGCGCGCCTCGGGTCTGCTGCGCACGGACAATCACACATATGTGCAGCCAGCAACATTGCAGGAAGCACTGGTGTTCAAGCGCGAGCATCCGGACGCGGTTGTTCTGTGCGGAGCAACGGACGTCGCACTCCGCGTAACGAAAGGCCATGAGCTTCTGCCGACTGTTCTCGACATATCGCTTGTCGATGAACTGAAGACGATAGAGGAGAACAGCACATCTCTGCGCATCGGCGCCGGAGTTGTGCTGAGCGACCTGCATAGACGCATTGCGCGTGACTTCCCTGCGCTTGCGGCAACGTTGGACGTCTTCGGCTCACTCCAGATACGCAACCTTGCGACACTTGGCGGCAACCTTGGTTCGGCTTCCCCCATTAGCGATACGCTGTCCGCACTCATCCCCCATCGGGCACGGGTTGTTCTTCAGAATACGGAACGTACACGCGAGGTTCCTCTCGATGATTTCGTCATCGGGTATCGCAAGACCATCCGTGAGCCGGATGAGATCATCACGGCCGTGGTTCTCCCCAAGCCGGAACCGGACGCGCTGATCAGATGGTACAAAGTCTCAAAACGAAGAGACCTCGACATTGCCACCGTGAGCGCAGGATTTCGATTGCACCTTGATGAGAATCGAAGAGTGAACGACGTGGTCCTCGCCTACGGCGGCATGGCGGAGAGAGTCAAACGCGCAACGCAGGCGGAACGTTTTCTGATTGGACAACCTTGGTCGCGAAAGCTCGTGGAGCAAGCAATGGACGTGCTCGACAGCGACTTTACCCCGATCTCCGATGCACGAGGCAGCGCAAAGTTTCGCCGAGTAGCGTCACGGAACCTCCTCTTGAAGTTCTGGAACGAGACACGGCAACACTTCGATGGCGAGAACGAACAACGGACGCACGCCTGACCGCTAGGGATGGAACGGACTACTTATGATCGACATAAATAAGGAATCGCTGGAGTATCTGCATAACCTCCACTTCATTACGCGAGAGCAGAAGGAGCGTATTGCCCGGCTTTCATCGAACGACGTGTTCTCCCTCCACGATGAGCTGCGGTGGGTGATGTGGGCAGGCGCAGGATCATTTCTTGCCGGCATCACGACGTACGCATACCATACCATCAACACAACAGGACAGGGCATCCTCATCGCGCTGCTGTTCGTTCTCTCAGGGATCGCCCTGCTTTCGGCAAAACGCAGCGATGGCACACCGGCATCGTCACCCGTCGCTTCGGGTTGGTCCGTCACGGTTGCATGTCTCCTGTTCGGCATTGCTGTCGGCTATTGGCAGTATGCCTATGCTCCGTTTGGGGCAGGCTGGCAATATGTGGGTCTCGTCTGCGGTGCGGTGTTTCTTCCCGTTGCCTACCGATACGATCACCGCGGCGCCCTTGCATTCGGATTCATCGGCATCGGTCTCGCCATCGCACTGACCGTCTCGCCGCTTCCCCTGATGATGCAGGGCTACATCGTTCGCGCGGAGTTGATCTCCGTGGGACTCGCGTACGGCGGGCTTTTGGCGGTGATCGGCAGTTGCCAGCAATATCTCAACATCAAGAGACACTTCACCATCACGTTCATGCTGGGGGCAGGGCACTTCATGTTTCTTGCCACGCTCGCAGGACTCATGACCGACGACGAGAAGCTTCTCTTCTTTCTCATTTTGCTCTTGCTCTGTTATGCCGGTACTGCGTACGCTCGACGCGTTCGTTCGTTTTCCGCATTGCTGACGAGTTGCCTGTACGGTTACCTTGGAGCCGCGTACTTGGTCAGTAAGGCTATCGCCGATCCGTCTTTGCAAACCATGTACATTATCGTCTCGTGTGCTGCGGTCGTGGTGGGGTTACTCTCCTTCCGCAAAACGTTCACGGAGTCCTGATGCTTGCGTATCATCCATACTGGCTCGAGGCGTGGGCGATGACCCGTGAAGCGGAGCGGCTTGCTCGCCGTCGCTTGATTACCGCTGAGCAAATGAAAATCATCCGTGCGGCGTTTTCCAATCCGCTGTATGTGCCGTCGACAACTGAACGGATGACGCTCTACCTCTTCACGTGTATCGCCATTGCAGCCACGTTCTTTGCCGGTGTCAATCTGTTTCCGGGTCCACTGGGAGAAGCAACACCGGTACACTCGCTCCTTACCGGTCTCCTGTGCATCGTCGTCCTTGAGGTTCTGCTCAAACTCAAGAAGCCGTTTCGTGCGGGAGTGGATGATGCCTTGCTCCAGGTGGGACTTGCTTTGATTCTTGTCGGCACCAATGGGATTATGCGAGAGATGACCCTGATCAGCCCGTTGCTGGGAACGGCGCTTGTCGCTCTCCCGCTTTTCGCCGTCGCCGCGATCCGGTACGTGGATCGGTTCGTTGCAACGGCGGCGTTTGCCTGCCTGCTTCTCATCGTGTATCTCTCGTACTACCGGTTCAGCGTCGGCAGCACTTTCCTGCTCCCGTTCCTGTTGATGGCTGTATCCGGCGCCGTGTACGCGTGGCACCGAAGCGCTCGCACTGCGCAAGCCCTTCTGCCGTGGACTGGCAGCATAAAGTCATTGGGCATTGCTTCGCTCATATCGTTCTATCTCGCGGGGAACACGTTTGTGCTGCAACATGTCCTCACCTTGCCGATTGTTGATCGCGCGGCAGAACCTGTCGGACTTGCCTCCGTGAGTTTTGTGTTGACGCTTTGTGTTCCTCTTGTTTACATCGTTGCGGGATTGATCGTGCGTGACCGGACCCTGTTGCGTGTCGGATTACTTGTTGAGGCGCTGACGCTGGCGACGACGCGCTACTACTACCGGTCCATTCCTCTCGAACACGCATTGATCATTCTGGGATTCACGCTCATTCTCTTTTCCGTCGCAACGATGCATATGTTACGGTCGAAAAAGACGGGATTCACCTTAATCAGAGTTCCACCACTACAGATTCCGGAAGAAGTCCCCATCAGTGCCATTGTGCTCTACGACCGCTTCACGGCGCAAAAGGAAGCCGTGCGCGCCTTCGAAGCGGGAAAAAATCATTTAGGCGGCGGCGCTTCATTAGGATGGTAACTGATGACTGATGCTACGCAGAACGGTACTGAACCCTTGCAGGGTTCGCTTCAAGATGTTGCTACTATTCAGAGTCATCCCTTTCAGGGATAAGCCCTCTAAGACAATGACGCTGAAAGCGTCTCATCTGAAGAGCCGGTGCAAAGCCCCGACAAATCGTCGAAAGACAGAAAACGAACCCTGTTCCGAAGGAAGGGCTTTGCCAAAAGGGTTCAACAAAATGGCTGATGCATACCATCAGTGGTGACTATTACCTGAACTCTTGAACTGAGCCGATCATGGTCCCCCACGAATCAGCCGTTCACCATGTTACCGGCAAGGCGGTGTACGTTGACGACATTCCCGTCAACGATCAACTGCTTGTCGGGCGTGTCGTGTATTCACCTTACGCACACGCACGCATAGTATCCTTCGACCTGTCGGACGCGCGCAAGACTCCCGGCGTCCACGCTGTGCTTTCCTGCCGTGACATTCCCGGCCACAACCAGATGGGACCCGTGGTGAAAGATGAACCGTGCCTTGCAGAACAGGAAGTGGTGTGCGTCGGGCAAGCAATGTTCCTGATTGCAGCGGAGACGGACGAACAGGCACGCGAGGCGGAACGTAGGATTAGCGTCGAATTCGAACAGCTCGAGCCGATCGTCACCATCGAGCAGGCGATGCAGAAGAACAGCCTGCTGGGACCGCCACGCACGATGCAACGAGGAAATGCCGAGGAGGCGTTGCGCTCGGCGCCGCACCGCATTACAGGAGAGGTGCGCACCGGGGCGCAGGAGCACTGGTACCTCGAATCGCAGGTATGTCTCTGCATCCCCGGCGAGGGAAACGAAATCAATGTGTATTCTTCCACCCAGCATCCTTCCGAAACCCAGGCTCTCATTGCCGAGCTTCTCGGCATCAAAAAGCACGACGTGGTGGTAGAGGTGCGCCGCATGGGCGGGGCATTCGGCGGTAAGGAAACGCAGGCAAATCACACGGCGTGCTGGACTGCGCTCCTCTGTCATGCCACGCGCAGACCTGTCAAGATTCGACTCTTCCGCGATGACGACATGATCATGACCGGCAAGCGCCACCGATTCCTTTCACGCTATGAGGTGGGCTTCGATGACGACGGTATGCTGACCGGTGCAAGATTCGAGTTGAACAGCGATGGCGGTTGCGCAACCGATCTTTCGTTTGCGATCATGGAACGGGCAATGTTGCACGTGGACAACGCCTACTACATTCCAAACATTCACATCGTTGCTCGAGTCTGGAAAACCAATCTTCCCTCCAATACGGCCTTCCGGGGCTTTGGCGGTCCGCAAGGCATGGCGCTGATTGAGACGGTGGTGGATCGAATCGCGCGCTACCTCAAGAAAGACCCACTCGAGGTCCGCCACAAGAATTTCTACGGACTCACCGACCGCAACATCACACACTACGGCGAGACGGTCGAGAACAACCGACTCTACATGATCTACGATCAACTCGTTGAATCGTCGCAGTACCATGAACGTCGCAAGGCAATTGCTGAATTCAATGCACGACATGAGTTTGTAAAGCGAGGCATCGCCCTCACGCCCGTCAAGTTCGGTATTTCGTTCACGACAACCTATCTCAATCAAGCCGGCGCACTCGTCAACATCTACAAAGATGGAACGGTGCTCGTCAACCACGGCGGGACGGAAATGGGACAGGGACTGCACACCAAAATCCAGCAGATTGCAGCAATGGAGTTCGGCATCCGTCTCGATCGCGTGAAGGTAAGCGCTACCAACACTTCGAAAGTACCGAACACCTCTGCCACTGCGGCATCGGCGGGTGCCGACTTGAACGGCATGGCGGTGAAGAATGCCGTGGACACCCTCAAGACGCGTATCGCTGCCGAGCTTGCTGTGTACTTCAGCGAGCAACACCCGGAGGAACCGTCACATCCAGAGACGATCGCCTTCGAGAACGATCGCATCTTCGATCGTGAGCATCCCGACCGCACCATCGCGTTTGCCGAGGCAATGCCGCTGCTGCATGTGCGCCAGGTGAGCCTTTCGGCGACGGGTTTCTATCGAACGCCGACTATAGGCTGGGACAAGCAGAAAGGCTGGGGCAAGCCGTTTTACTACTACGCATTCGGCATGGCGTGCACGGAAGTGGAGGTAGACACGCTGACCGGGCAGCATACCCTCCTCCGTACTGATATCCTTCACGACGTCGGGGATTCACTCAATCCTCAGATTGATCTCGGACAGATCGAAGGCGGCTACATTCAGGGCAACGGCTGGGTGACCACCGAAGAGATCAAGTGGGACGACAAGGGTCGTCTCATGACACACTCACCCGACACCTATAAGATTCCTGCCGTGCGCGATATACCACGAGACTTTCGCGTGCAGTTGTTGCAGAACGTTCCCAATCCGAACACGATCCGCAAGAGCAAGGCTGTTGCCGAACCGCCGTTCATGCTTGCGCTTTCGACCTGGCTGGCCATCAAGGACGCCGTCTCGGCGGTTGCCGATCATGCGTTCGAGCCGGAGTTCTCGATTCCCGCGACGAATGAGGTAATTGTACTGGCCGCGGAGGATTTGCGCAGGCGACACAAGGAACGTACGGCTTTGCCGATACCGGTGTGAAGCGTACGGTATCCTCCTTCTCCGGCTCTCGAAGACGACTTCGCCATCGCTCGGCTTTCGCAGGGACATCAGCCAGACATTGCGGTGCGATGAGTATGTGTGGAAGGATCATCCACAAAACAACTCACAGGAGGAACCATGGGCTCCAAGCTCAACGTCAAACAATGGATCATGGCAACGGTCGCATCCTTCGTCGTCATGACGGCACTCAACTTGATCGTGCATGCCGTGCTGTTGACAGGATGGTATCAAGAGTATCCTCACTACTGGCGTTCCGAGCCTGACATGACCAGCAGGATGCACTGGTTGTATGTCGGGTATTTTCTCTTCTCTGCACTGTTTGCGTACATCTACACAAAAGGACGTGAAGGGAAAGCCGCGCTCGGCGAGGGTTTCCGCTATGGCATGCTTGTCGGCGCACTGGTCGGGTTCCCCAAGATGTTCTTTGACCATGTCATGTTTCCGTATCAAGGGAAGGTCATACTCGCGTGGGGTGTTGCTACCTTCGTTACGTGCGTGGTGATGGGAATCGTAACGGGAATGATCTACAAAGGCGAGTCGAAACCGGCCTGACGTGGTGTGTGACGTTCAGACTCTGGGAGGAATTCGGCGCTAGAGCATCAACGTCGAATCCTTCCGGAGTCGTTGTGCAGCGGAATCGGAGAACTCAACCGAAGGCTTGTCTTGACTTTCGATTCGTGAATGATTAGCATTCCTGCGGCTCATACCCGCATCGTTCCAATCGCATGCACATTCCACCAGGGATAAGCGATCGTGCATTCCATCCGGATGTCCGCCGTGTTCCGCTCGCGAGCAATGCTTGCAGGCCGGCCGGACAGGTTTTGTGCTTCACCCTGCTCACACTGCTTGGCGGCATCCTTCACGCTCAACCGCAGGCAACGCTGTTCCGTCGTCTCTCCGTAGAGCATGGCCTTCCGAGCCCCTACGTCACCACAATCTATCAGGATTCAAAGGGGTTCATGTGGTTTGGAACAGATGCCGGTCTGTGCCGATACGACGGCCAGTCGTTTAAGGTCTTCAAAAACATCCCTGCCGATACGACGAGCCTCGCAGGCAATGCCGTTTGGTCGCTGTGCGAGGATCGCGAGGCAAACCTCTGGGTGGGAACGTACACTGGTGGGTTGAACCGGCTCGATTTGAAGACGGGGAAAATTACGCGCATGGCGAGCACTTCGACACTTCCCGCTGCGTTGAATAGCGTGCCGATCAAGGCGCTCCTTGTTGACGGCGACATGCTCTGGATCGGCACCTTCGGGGCCGGCCTGGGGTTGCTCGACCTCTCAACAAACGCCTTCCATCTTTTTACCCATGACTCACTGGATCCAGGAAGCCTACCCAACAATATCATCTTTTCTATCACTCAGGACCGGGCAGGAACGATATGGGTCGGGACTGGATCGGGCCTGTGCGCCTTTGAATCTTCTCGGCAAACATTCACGCGGTATGTTCATGATCCGAGGAATCCGCGCTCCCTGAGCAATAACATCGTCGTGACCGTTCTTGAAGATCATCGGGGCAGGCTCTGGGTTGGAACCAAGAGTGGATTGAATCTGCTCGACCGTTCTTCGGGCAGCTTCACCCGCTTCAGCACAGCACCTCCGGCAAGGCTCAGCAACGGCAGCGTGTATGCTCTCGGCCTGCACTGCGCCTCAGGGGACACTTCGCTCTGGATCGGCACGGATGGAGGAGGAGTCTGCCGCTACGACGAAACGACACAGTCGTTCCTCGCTTTCATGCATGCAGCAAACGACAACACAAGCATTAGTGACAACAACATCACCTGTCTGTTCACCGACCGGGCCGGCACACTATGGATCGCAACACTGCAGGGCGGCGTCAACAGAATCGATACAGAGCGGAAGAACGTCCGCCACTGGAGGCATCGCCCCGCAGATCCGAACAGCCTTCCGAGAGGCGGGGTGTATTCACTCGCTCAAGACTCGCTCGGCACATTTTGGATTGGAACAATCACCGGCGGACTGTGCATGTTCGATGGGCGACGCGGCGTATTCCAACGGTACGATCAGGGGCCATCTATCGGGCTTGCAAGCAACGATATCTTCGCCCTCCTTACTGACCACCGGGGTGTGCTTTGGGTCGGAACGAACGACGCCGGTCTGCTGAAGTTTGATGCGCGTGCGGGGCGCTTCATTCCCTTTTCCGGCATTGCATCGAACCACCGGCGCTTGGTCGGCGTCACGATCGATGAGCTGTTCGAAGACCGCGACGGTGTTCTGTGGATCGGCACCATGGGACAAGGGCTGAACAGGTACGATCCGCGAGCGGATGTCCTTGTCCGTTTTCTTCCGAATCCTTCCGTCCCCCATTCGCTCAGTCACAACCGCGTTACGGTCATACGGCAGAGTAGGGACGGGTCGCTCTGGGTCGGTACCGAAGGCGGAGGCTTGAACAGGTTCGACCCCAAGTCGCGGGAGTTCACGCACTTTCGCACTCACCCAACCGATTCGAACAGTCTGAGCGATGACCTCGTGTACGCCATACACGAAGAGCGCGATGGCACTGTGTGGGTGGGGACGTCCAACGGCCTGAACCGATTCAACCCGGCAACCCGCGTGTTCAAACACTACTTCGCGCGCGACGGGCTCGCGTCTGCCTATATCAAGGGCATCCTCGAAGATACGAAAGGGAACCTGTGGCTGATTACCGCCCGCGGAATCTCTCGCCTCTCGCCTGACCGAACAACGATCGTGAATTTTGACCATCACGACGGATTCATCAACTATAGCTTCACCGATGCGTGCATTGTTTCCTCTACGGGCCACATTCTGGTTGGTGGTTCGGAGGGTGTCGATCTGTTTCATCCCGACAGCCTCCTCGAGAATGCGACACCGCCAACGATTGTGCTTACAGAATTCACGGTGTACAACATCCCGTACTCGCTGCCGCAAGCTCTTCCGTTCACGCATGAAATTGCATCGCTGGAGTGGAATCAGAACTTCTTTTCTCTCAGCTTCGCCGTTCTCGATTTCACCAATCCCGAGAGAAACCAATACGCCTATCGCATGATCAAGGAGGGGGATCACGAGTGGGTTTCCTCGGGAACCGCACGTTTCGCCAACTTCACGAACCTGGACGCCGGCACATACGTGTTCACCGCAACCGGCGCGAATATCAATGGCGTATGGAACACCGAGGGAGTTCGCCTTCGGATCACCATCAAGCCCCCGTTCTGGCGCACATGGTGGTTCATTGCTTTGATGGTGGCGTTCGTTGTGGCAATCCTCGCCATCATCTACAACGTTCGCGTTGCTCACTTACTCAGGATCGAACGTCTGCGTGTCCGGATTGCCAGCGACCTTCATGATGACGTGGGCAGCAGTCTCAGCGCCATTGCGCTGATGACCGACCTGGTCAGCCGCAAGCTTCCTCCCGGCTCGCCTGAACGGGACCGGCTTGCCTCGGCAACGGCGGTGACGCGGAACGCGGCGGACGCGCTGAGAGACATCGTGTGGCTTATCAACCCCGAACATGAAAAGGTCGAAGATATGCTCTTGCGGATGAAGGATGCCGCGTCGAAACTCCTCGTCAATATCCATCATACGTTCGACTCCGATGAGCAGGGGCTGAGCGATACACTCGATATGGAACTTCGACGAAACATCATTCTGATCTACAAAGAAATCCTGAACAACATCACAAAACACGCGCAAGCAACGAACGTGGAGATTACCGTCAGAACTTCCGGCGGACAGTTCCTGTTACGTGTGCGAGACAATGGGAAAGGATTCGACGAAGCCACCGTGAAGCGAGGAAGCGGCTTGAACAACCTGCGCAGGAGGGCAGCGAAAATGGGAGGTTTGCTCACCATCGAGAGTGCTCCGGGAAAGGGTACATCGGTCGAGCTTCTCGCAAAAATACCCTGAACGCGGTATGCGTTTCACATCAGCCCTGCTTATACTCTCTTTGTATCGCAACACCGCAACAGCTCTGATGGGAACAACCATGGCACTACGTTCGCTTTCACTCCTGCTGCTCACCGCACTTGCCTTCTCCGCCATCGTTTCGGGATGCACACGGCGGCAGCGCACCGAGACTCCCGGTCGGACATCGGTGAGTCTCCCGATTGCTTCGGGAAAAGTTTGGCGCGACACGACAGCTCAGAAGACAATCCACGGGATCGGGACCTTTACGGTCATTTCTCGCGACGGACAGATTACCGTGGAACCGCCAGCCGGGCTTAAGAAATTCCGGTGGGCTGTAGCGTCCGCACGCACAGACACGACCACTCCGGAGGCGCCGAGGACCACCGCGCCTGCTGCAGCGGGCGACATGGATGGCGATGGGGTGCCGGATTGTGAGGATTGGTGCATGGATGTTCCCGGAACCCCGGAACATCGCGGGTGCCCTCCGGGTGTTGAAGGCTCGCCGCCCATCCGGTGGATTGAATTGCTGCGTATGAGCGAGGGCGGCGACGAAATCATCGTCGAGTATGGATTAGAAGAATGTGTTGAGGAATGAACGAAAGGGAACGAACATGACCGATACGATCACGCTGTGGATTGTGGAAGACGACGATTTTTTTCGGAACACGATTGCAACACTGCTGAATGAAACCCCCGGCTTTTCCTGCTCGGGGATGTTTGGCACCGCGGAAGAAGCAATTCGTGCGCTCAGAGGCGGCGACGTCCCCGAAATTGTTCTCATGGACATCGGCCTGCCGGGGATGAGCGGCATCGAAGCCGTCAGGCATGTGAAGGCCGTCTCACCCGCAACGGATGTCATCATCCTCACGATCAAAGAAGGAGATCAAGATGTCTTCAACGCCATTTGCGCCGGCGCGGATGGCTATCTGTTGAAGAACCTGACGCCGGAGGAGATCATTCAGGCGGTGAACGAAGTCCTGCGCGGTGGTGCGCCGATGAACGCACAGATTGCCCGCAAGGTGCTGACAATGTTCTCCAAGTTCGTCACGCCCGGAGGCGACTACGGCCTCAGCACACGCGAGCGCACCATCCTCAAGTTGCTGACCGAAGGACTCACGAAGAAACAGATTGCCGAGAAACTCTTCCTCGCGCCTGCCACCATCGAAACGCATTCGAAGAACATCTACTCGAAGCTCCAGGTTCACTCCCGCAGCGAAGCAGTTGCAAAGGCTCTCCGGGAGAAGTTGCTCTGAGGGTGAACGAAGACGCTGCTTGGCGGCCTCTACTCCACCAGGAGCATCTTCCTCACGGCGGTGAACTGCCCCGCCGTCACGCTGTAGAAATACAGCCCGCTCGCCAATTTTGTTCCGTCGAAATTCACGTAGTGCCGGCCCGCTTCTTTGCGTTGATGAAGAAGTGTCCGCACTTCTCGTCCAAGGACATCGAACACCTTCAGCGTCACAAGGCTCTCTTCGGGCAGATCGAACGAGATTGTTGTTGCCGGATTTCTGCCGGAGGCAGATCCGCCTTTGGCGGAGAAGGGGTTGGGAAAGTTTTGATGGAGCATGAAGCGTGTGGGCGGAAGTAGTGCCGGCTCTTCGACGGCGACGGTCGGCAGTTTGAACTTCAGGATGGTGCCCGAATCGCCAACCGCATATCCCGTGAGCGAGTCGGTGAACACGAGGTCGTACACCGGCCGGCGGAAGGGTGTGTCGAGTGTCGTCCAGGTATGTGCAGTATCGAGCGTGTACATCAGGCGGCCCTCAAAACCGAGCGGCACCCATGCTTCACTTGGCGTCCGAAACGACAGTGCCTGCGGAAGACCAAAAATATTGAGGAAGGTATATTCCCACGTCTCGCCTCCGTCCCGTGTCCGAATCATACTCGCGCCGTAGTCCACGTCCCCCACGATCGCAACAAGATGAAGCGAATCAAGCATGTGCATGTCGTGCACCGGCTCGGGGCTTACCTGACTCGCCTTCCAGCGCATGCCTCCGTCGGTCGTCCGCCACACAACGCCGATGATGTCGATGCGTCCTCCCATGGCAAACCCGTACCGTGGCGTGAAGAACTTCACGTTCACCAAACCCCACTGTGTATAGGGAGAGGAATCCACCTCGACCGGAACCCAGGTGAGGCCGGCATTCGAGGTTCGCACCAGACGACCGAACTCGCCTGCCATCCATCCTCGCAACGAATCCTTGTAGAACACCGCGTTGAAGAACTCCCCAGACTTGAAGTACTCTTCGTTCGTCCATGTTGTGCCACCGTTGGTCGTTTTCAGGATCTTCGTTCCGTACCACGTTGCCGTATCCACAAAATGCTCAAACGCCAGCGCCCAGCCGTGCCGTTCGTTGAGCATGAAGATGTCGTGAATATCATTCGTGATGCCGGAGTTCTGACTTTGCCATGTACGTCCGCCGTCGGTGGTCCGCAAGATCGTGCCGTTGAACCCCGCCACCCATCCACGGAGACTGTCGAGAAAGGAAAGGCGGTACAGAATCTTATCGGTCTGCGGGGGAAGCATCCTCCAATGGTTCTGCGCGGAAAGAGGGAGGGATGGTTGGAGGAGAATGATCACGAGCGGAATATATTTTTCCATTGTGCCTTCTTCATGTGAGAACATGCAGATGAGGTTGAGAAGAAAACCTCTTGAATCTACACATGACCGAATCGAGAGTCAATAAGATTGGCAGGATGAAAGAGACACTCTTCGACCATTGCTCCTGCAAGGTATATCACAGAGTGGCTCTAAGACTCAAGGACAGAAGTCGTCAAGAGCCACCCTCCGAAGCGGTTGCCGGCACAACGAAGTTCAGCAGGCCGTCGTTATTTTATCAAAACAAACTTCATCGTCTTCACAACATCATCGGCATGCAGGCGATAGTAGTATACGCCTGATGCCACTTCCTTTCCCACGCGCGCAGGAGAAAACTCAACGGTATGCCAGCCTGCTTCCTCGACGGCGTTCACAAGCCGGGCCACTTCCTGTCCAAGCGCATTAAAGATAGTCAGCCGGACGTAGCTTTCCTTCGGCAGCCCATACCGTATCCGTGTTGATGCGTTTCCACCAGAGGCGGATCCGCCTGTGGCGGAGAAGGGATTGGGGAAGTTTTGCTCGAGCACGTACGACGTGGGCGCGCTATAAGGTTGTCCGACACTCGTCGCTGGAATTCCTGTGCCCGTGAGAGCGACGCTTACGACACCGCTCGGCGTGTTTGTGGAGAGCCGTAGCGTATCCACGTATCCTTGTACAGCCGTGGGCGTGAACGTTACGCCCAACGTGTCGGACATGCCGGGCAGCACGGTAAACGAGGTTCTTCCCGCCACAAAGAAGGCCGTTTGCGTTGTCGCACTGGAGATCACGAGCGGAGCCGTGCCACTGTTGGTAATACGCACGGTATCTCGCCGCATCGTATTCAGTCGGACTTCGCCAAATGCAAGTGCCGCTGGCGTGAGTGCGATGGCCGGAACCGTCAGAGAAAACATCCCATCGCTCGTGTCGCTCGGTGTTCCGTCGGCCGCGTCGCTAATGCGCACACGCGCCTGGGTGGTCGGATCGTTGGGAATCGTCCAGGCGTACGACCCCGCCGCAGAAGGCACACTTGCCGCGATGGTTTGCCACGCCGAAGTGGGAGAGGTCTTGTACTCGATCTTAACGTTGGGAAAGTTGCTTGCCACCCATGTAATGTTCCGAACAGAGCCATAGTGCCAACTCTCCCCGCCATTCGGAGAAATCACGCCCACGGTTTGCTGGTTGCTTGTCGGTACGGTGTAGATGAACGAGAGCTTGTACATGCCCCCGCTCTGCTCGGCGATGAACGTGGCGCGGTCGTAGGCGAGAATGCCGTAGTTGGATCCCGAAAGTGTCGCCGATGTGAATGTCGCACCGGCATTGGTGGAGAGGTACGACTGTCCGCCACCATACACGCCAAACATCACTACGTTCGGATCATCCTTTGCAATATCCACGCCCCACGCGGAGCCGGTACCCGTGGCTTGCGACCATGTCGCCCCGTAGTTCATCGTCTTCTGGACACCCCCTGAGCCCCACGACGTTGCGTAGCCCACATGGTTGTGCAGACTGCTGACGGCGATTGTGGGGATTTCGGAGCTGGTTCCGTTGTAGATCAACGTCCAGGACTGGCCGGCATCCGTCGAGCGAGAAATACGTGAAGGCCCGCTATCGCCCACGTAGATGATGCTGGCACTGTCGCGCACAACGGCGATGTCGCACGGACTCGTGAACCCTTTGGGTCCAAGATCAGTCCAGTTACTTCCGAAATCCGTCGAGCGATAGATGTGACCATCTTCCGGGGCAAAGTAGAGGGTATCGGGGTGAGAGCCATCCATCTCCAGCGGCATGCCGAAGGCACTGAACGCGCGACTGATGGTGGTAATCCAGGTCCGTCCGCGATCTTTGCTCTGACGTATATGATCTCCTCCACCGGTGAATGCCGCAACATACACGTTCGTATCTTTGGGGGAGATATAGAAGGAGTGCGTTGAGCCGCTTGTGGGAGAGATCGTCGAGGTTTGCACCCATGTTTCGCCGCGGTCGGTGCTCATGTAGATAAACCTGCCGAGCGCGACATAGAGCTTGTTCTTGTCCCACGGATTGATCACCATACCCATCCCGATGGCACCGGAGGTGGAGAGCTTTTGTTGCCAGGCAACGTTGACGGAGGTTCCTTGCGGCAGTAGCCACGTCGTTCCGCCATCGGTCGTTCTCATGACCACATTGAACTTCTCCGAGCACACCCAGCCGCGCAAGGTGTCAAAGAAGAACACGTCGCTCACCGGTGCGTGTAACGGATGCATCGCCCACGTAAAGGTCGCGCCACCGTCATTGCTGCGCCGGATGTATCCGCCTCCGCCGATGAAGAACGAACGCCGCTCATCCAGCATGAACACGCCGTTGACGTCGGACTTCGAGTCCGTGTTGAAGTTCAGCAAGGTCCACGCGACGCCGCCGTTGCTGCTCCGGGCACAAAACGCGTTGTGCCCGGTGACCATCACCGTCTGTCCACGCACGGCAACTGCCGTGAGATGCGATTGCCATCCCGTCCCAGCGACCGCGCTCCACGTTGCTCCACCGTTCGTCGTCTTGAGCAATGTGCCACGTTCCCCTGCGGCGTAGCCCAGCAGCGAGTCGGAGAAAGCAAGCGCGTTCAAATGCTCGACCGTCCCGGATTGCTGTACAGTCCACGATAGCCCGCCGTCGGTCGTTTTCAGGATCGAGCCGGACTCGCCCGCAATCCACCCGTATGTGTCGGTCGGAAACTCCACGGCACGAAACCCCTGCGTCGATCCCGTGGGCAGCGCCGACCAGGAAGCGCCGGCATTTGAGCTGCGATAGGCCGTACCGCCATCTCCCACAATCCACACAAACGCACCCCGTGTCGCAACACTGCGGAAGCTTTGCGGACCTTGCTGCACCGCCTGCCACGTTACCCCCGCATCGGTGGAGTGCCAAATCGCTCCTTGCTTACCGACAGCCCACACATCGAGACCGTTGGGAGAATGGACACTGAAGAAACCTTGTGCAACACCAATCTGCGCAACACACACCAGCCCCACCAACGCGGACGCGGTTTTCATGAGACACCTCTATGGAAAGGAACGGATAATGGATGCTGATGAACAGAAACTCTGCCGGAGCAGTTCAGCTCACCGAAGGCGCATTGCTATCGATCTGCTCCTGGTCAGATGTGGCGAAGTATTCGACGATCTTCGCCGCTACCTTCTCCCCGACAACTTCGGCGATTTGCTCGGGTGTTGCAAACTTCACCCCCTGCACGGAGCCGAACGCTTCGAGCAACTCCTGTGCTCGCTTCTTGCCGATGCCTTCAATTAAATCGAGCTCAGTCTGCAACGTGCGTTTCGCGCGCAACGAACGATGGAACGTCACGGCAAACCGATGCGCCTCGTCGCGAATCTGCTGCAGCAACCGAAGGCCCGATGACGTCCGGGGAAGTGCTTCGGGTTCACTCCTGCCGGGCACAAACACCTCTTCGAGACGCTTCGCAAGCCCGATGATCGGTTGCTCCTGCATGCCGAGTTTGGTCAACACTTCCACGGCGCTGGACAATTGTCCCTTGCCTCCGTCAACCATAATGAGATCGGGAGGCTCAAGCCCTTCGTTCAGCACGCGCGCGTAGCGCCGTTCGATCACCTCCCGCATGCTTGCAAAATCATCCGGCCCGACAACCGACTTGATCTTGAATTTCCGATATTCGCTCTTCTTCGGCTTGCCGTCGACGAACACCACCATGGACGCAACGGGATCACTCCCCTGGATGTTGGAGTTATCGAAACACTCGATCCTGCGAGGCAAACGCGGCAGGTGCAAATCGCGCTGCAGCGCCTTCACCGCGTGCGGCACATAGTCGGCACGCTTCATCTTTTGAATCTTCAACTCGTCGAGGAGAAACTTTGCATTGCTTTGCGAGAGGCGAACCAGCTTTGCTTCTTCTCCCTCGGTCGGATACAAGAGCGTCACAGCGTCGCCGCGCTTGCCGGTCAGCCAGCGCTGTACCGCTTCCGCATTTTCTATTTTGGTCGAAAGAAGGATTTCCTTCGGAATGAAATCGGCTTCAAGATAATACTGCTGTAGGAGAGTTTCAAGAACTTCCTCGTCCGGCTTCCCCTCCACCCCGCTCATGTAGTAATGCTGCCGCCCGATCATCTTCCCGTCCCGAATCTTGAACACGACCCCGCAGGCATCGTCCCCTTCGGCAACACTGGCGACGATGTCCCGATCAATGGGATCGAGCGCAACAGCCTTTTGTTTTTCCGAATACGCTTCGAGACCTTTGATGCGGTCGCGCAGAACTGCGGCCTCCTCGAACTTCATGTCGCCGGCAAGCCGTTCCATTTCCTCCCGCAGCATCTGGATGAGTGTTTCCGTCTTGCCCTGCAACAGCGCCGCCACCTGATCAATCATTGCCCTGTATTGTGCCTCCGCAATCAGCCCCTCGCACGGCCCGTCACACTTCTTGATGTGGTAGTCGAGGCAGACCTTGATCTTGCGCTTGCGAATCACCTCGTCGTCGATGAAGTAATTGCAGCTGCGAATCCGGAAGATGTCGCGCACGGTTTTCAGGGCTGCGCGGACGTTTTTCACGTCCGTGTACGGGCCGAAATAGCGTGAGCCATCGCGCCGCATTTGCCGCGTCACGAACACGCGTGGATACGGTTCGTTCGTGATGACAATGTAAGGATAGCTCTTGTCATCCTTGAGGTTGACGTTGTACCGCGGCTTGAGCTTCTTGATCAGGTTGGCTTCCAGAATCAGCGCTTCCACTTCCGAGTCTGTGACGATCACTTCCACATCCGTCGCTCTGCTCAACATGCGCTCGATGCGGGGATCGACGTTCCGGGATTTCTGGAAGTATTGGCGGACACGGCTCCGAAGGTTCTTTGCCTTGCCGACGTACAACACTTTCCCGTCCGCGTCCTTATGCTGATACACACCCGGCCCGGTCGGCAACGCTTCAAGCTTTTCCTCGAGCGTTGCAGCTTCGTCGGTGACTCTTATGGTGAGGGGTTGATGTTCCATATCCGGGAAAACAAAAGCCAACCTGCACACGGTTGGCAAACGCTACAACGCGGGGCACTCCGTTCGGTGCGCTGGTATGTCTCCCTCTTGTCCAGCAAATCTTCCTCTCCGCGCTCATGCACAGCCACTGCCCATCTCCTCGCCCACACCAAAGATAGCCAAACGTACTCCGTCGTGCAAGAGATCAACCCTTCTGACTGATCTCGATGAGGACGCCGTTCGTTGACTTGGGGTGAAGAAACGCCACGCGGTAGCCCTCGGCGCCGGTTCTCGGCCGTTCGTCCACCATGTGAAAACCTTCCGACTTTAGCCGCGCGATCTCGGCTTCGATGTCGTCCACTTCAAACGAAAGATGATGGACTCCTTCGCCCCGCTTCTCGATGAAACGGGCGATCGGCGAATCGGGGGCTGTCGCTTCGAGCAGCTCGATGCCTCCCTCACCGATGCGGAAGAAAGCAACGTTGACGTTCTGGTCGGCAACCTCTTCGGCGTGGTCGGCCCGTCGCCCGAAGAGCTTGGAGAACACCTCCGATGCTTCGCGGAGATTCTTCACTGCAATGCCGACATGCGTGAGACGTCTGTACATTGTGGTTCCTCAGCGTATCAGCACAAGTTTTCTTGTTTGACTGAATCCAGCGGCTTCGAGGCGGTAGAAGTACACTCCACTCGGCAAATTGCTACCGTCAAACTCCACCGACTTGAACCCTGAACCCTGTCCGAAGGACTCCTCACGGAGAACCTCATTCACCAGCGTCGCCACCTCTCTGCCCAATACATCAAACACTCTCAACGACACGAGTCCTGAAACCGAAATCCAGAATTTAATTGTCGTTACCGGTTTTCCCGATCCGCCTGTAGCGGAAAACGGGTTCGGATAGTTCTGGTACAATCGAAACTCACGCGGTGGATCGGCGGTCTCGGTAACACCGGTAAAGGCGACGAGTTGCTTGAGAATCCAACCGTCGGGGTCAATCACAACGCTATCAGGTTGCACCAACAGGGGGAGGCGAAAGGTCTGTACACGCAAACTATCCCACACAACGAAGTCGGTGTACTGCATGCCGTGATGTGCTCGCACACGCATTGGCATCCTGAACGTGGGCCACGTTGCATCCTGTTGTTGCTGGATGGTAAGGGCAAGCGTGTCGGCCCCCCAACTGAACCGCGTTGCGTACTTCGGCCATCCGCGTCCGTAGATCCATTGGTTGAAAAACCAGCCCATGTCGCTGCCGACAATGGAATCGGCAACAGCTTCCAGCTCGGACGTGACGGCGCTTTGCCCTCCGTACCGCTGGCGGTATGCGCGCAGGATGCGAAAGAATATCGAGTCACCCACAACGCCGCGCAGCGTGTGCAGCACCCACGCGGCCTTGGTGTAGACCACCTGGTCGAACAGGTTGAACCCTTGACCTACAGGATCATACACGGCTCCCTGCCACGACACGAACTGAAACGTGGCAAGCGTATCGCGCATATACTTCTTGAGTGAATCCGGTCCGCCGAGGTATTCCCGCCACAAGGCTTCGCTGTATGTTGCAAAGCCTTCGTTCAGCCAGATATCCCTCCACGTTCCGCATGTTACATCATCCCCCCACCATTGGTGGGCAAGTTCGTGCGAGACGACGCGATGACTTGTCGCAAAGTACCGGTTCATTGTTGTGAGTGTTTGATGTTCCATGCCGAGATAGGTGAAGGGTACGATGGCGGTCATCCCGTACTTATCGAACGGGTACTCACCGAAGAGCGACGCGTACGCCGTCAGCATCTGCCGCAACGTGGGGAGGAAGCTTGCCGTCCACGCTGAATCCACAAACGGCGGAGCGTTCCACGCATAGTACTGCAGCGGAATCGTATCACCTGACGATGTGATGTAAGGGAGCGTAGCAACACTGAAGCGCGAAACGGTCATGCACAGTAAGTATGTAGCAATCGGCTGTCGCTGTTGCCAGCGCCAGGTGGTGGTACCATCACCGTTGGTCGTCGTTCCCATCAATTCTCCATTCGATGCAGCCACATAGCCCGTGGGAACGGTCAGCCGAATTTCGGCCGTTGCTTTCTCCCACGGCTCGTCATAGCACGGAAACCAGAACCGCGCATCGGACGGCTCCGAGAAGGTATAGCCAAGATTTGCAGGAAGCCCGATCGTATCGCGGAAGAAGTAATATCCCTGCCGTGCACTCGGCCGTCGGTATCCCTGCAGACGTCGGTAGTCAATCGTCACACGAAGCGTCTCTCCGGCGGTACGAGTTCCGTTGAGCACGATGGTAAATGTTTCCCGCGCCGTGTCAATAATTGCCTGTCGAGAGAAGCCGTCCACGCGAATCGTGTCCAACGCAAGTCCCACCGAATGGAGCACAAGCGAGTCGACATTGCGTTTGAGGCGCATCGTCATCTCGCACCTCCCCTCGAGAGCATCCGTCGTCATCGCGGGTCTGAGGTCAAGTCGGTAGTGCAGCATATCAAACGGCTGCGGCCCCTCGTATGCGCCTCCCGCTGGGGCGACAACGGAGCGAGCGAAACATCGTTGGGCCTTCTCCTCCATTGCGTGCTGCGATACTGCCGCTTGAGACACACCCAGAATTAGCATTCCGACAAGTGTTCTACTCAAAGACCTCACTTACTCTCCCATAGAAATATCTTCCGTTAGCGACCAGGAGTCCCACAAGCACCAGCGCCGCTCCGAGGAATACGTTGGGGCGCAACTTTTCATCCAACACGAGGGCACCGAGCGCAACAGCAATGACAGGTGTGATGAAGCTGATGAGCGACAGGTACACCGCCTGCACTCGTTTCAGAAGCCAGTAGTATGCAACGAACACCACAACAGAACCGATGGTGGCAAGGTAGAGAATAGAACCGACGGTTTCTGTACTCCACACCACTGCATCGTAAGCCTCCAGCACGAGACTCAGGAGAAGGAGCGCAACGCTGCTGAAGAACATCCCAACGCACGTAAATGCCAATGGGCTGATCGGCTGTCCAATCTTCTTGACGAGAACAAGACAGTACGCCTGCATGATGGGGCTTGCCACCATCATCAGCATGGCGATGAAGGCATTCGAATCCTCCAGCCGCACGTCCTCGGCAAAGATGATGAGGATACCGATGAAGCCGACGACGATACCGGCTACCTTGAACGCATTCAGCCGCTCATGTTCGAGCATCAGGTGCGAAAAAATCCCCACCCAAAACGGAAACGCAGCAAAGAGGATGCTTGCAAGACCGCTCGGGATGTATTGCTCACTCCAATACACAAAGGCAAAGGGAATCGTGTAGGAGAGAATTGCCAGCACTGCATAGATCTGCTTTGCCTCAGGGGTGTGGGGAATGGCGATACGAGCAGCCCTGACAATGGCATACAGGATGATGGATGCAAGAAAGAACCGTAACCCGGCCCCCAAAAGTGGAGGGATTCCTCCCAAACCGATCTTTATGGCAAGCCAGGTGGAACCCCAGACAAGGCAAGCCGTGAGATACGAAAGCCCTATGCGCACCCGCTCAGAACTCAATGGTACACCCGTTGGACTAATACGTGATGGAAGTTCTGCCGCCGCCGGCATGCAACAAGGTACAAAGAATGCAGTACCAAGGCAAAGGTCACGCCACACGTCGACTCCCTCCAACGGTGCCCCGGAGATCACACTCACATTTCGCGCGCCCGGAAAAAAAACATTTGCAAAGTAGCGAAGGCAGTCGTACATTACCTCCGGTTTCCGTTCTTTCCCAAAGCGGCTAATCCACCGACTGCGCGACAAAGGATGCGTGCCTTGTGGTTGCCTGATGAGCGAAATCCAAGAAGCCACGATTCTGATCTGCTTCAACATCATTGCACACGGCATACGAATGCCTTCACTCATAAGTTTTCTAGAGAGTGTTGATGACTTCGCGAGTATTCACCCTTTTCGTGGTCGGCGTCGTTGCAGCCCTTGCCATCAACGAACTGGCTGTGCGACTGTTCATTCCCGTCCGCAACGTGGGACCTTCCTTCACTGAGTATGATCCGGTGTATGGAAAATCGCTCAAGAAAAGTTTCTCATGCGAACGCATCTGCCCTGAGTTCCGCATGGAATTCACGACAAACTCCCTCGGCCACCGCGGCCCTGAACCGCCTGCATTCCCCGAGCGCGCTATTCTCTTCCTCGGGGATTCGTTCACCGAAGGTCTCGGTGTGAATGACGGCGAGGAGTTCCCTGCCCTCGTGCGGAGCGCGTTGAACCAGCGCTACGGATCAGATGTCGTCCCTGTGGTCAACGCGGGAATTGGAAACGCCGGAATCGGACGCTGGCTCAAGTTTCTCCGACGTGAGGGGAGGCAGTACAGCCCGCAGTTGATCATCCTGCAGTTGATGGATAATGATTTCCATGAGAATCTCCAGGAACAGCTCTTCGTGCTTTCGGATGAGGCGACGTTGATCGAGCAGGAGCCCGCTCCGCCGGGAGCGCTACGTTTCGTGCAGGCTTTCATCGAAGGCGTGCCGGGACTTTCGTACTCATACCTCATAGGCTTCATCCGTGAGGCGTACTGGGCCATGACACCCGTACCCAAAATCCCGAGCGATGAAACCGAACGGAGGGAGTTCGACCGTATTACGTACGTTCTCGTGGATGAAATCCTTCGCCTGTGCAAACAGG
>CAZIKE010000028.1:0-32139 GCA_964539775.1 uncultured Chitinophagales bacterium | reverse complement strand
CGCAGCCGCCGGCGGCATCTACTTCTGGCAACGCCTACTCAACGATCAACTTGAATTGAAAGTGGGGTTCCGTGGACGCTATGTTTCGGGCTCGCGGGGCGAGAAATTCAACCCGGAGGTTCTTGCATACGTTCACAACACCGGCACCCCCATCGGCTTTGGGTCATCGGTGGATGGATTCTTGATTGCAGCAATCGGCAATGCATATGTGCATTTCATGTGGGAGAATCTCACCAACGCTCGCTACTACATTACACCCTACTATCCTGTGCTGGACCGAGCAATCAAGTTTGGGATTTCATGGCAATTTTTGGATTGAGTAGAGAATGAGCAAGATCGTTACGGTGTTCGGGAGTTCTCAGCCGGTCGAGGGGGATGCAGATTATGCCGTCGCGTTTGAGCTGGGCGAACGACTTGCCGCTGCCGGCTTTTCTGTTTGCAACGGGGGATACGGCGGCATCATGGAGGCTTCTGCCCGTGGGGCGAAATCGAGAGGCGGAAGAACGATTGGGATAACCTTCAGGAGCGCAGGCAGAAATGCGAATCGCTGGATCGACGAAGTGATTGAAATGAACAGCCTGCTGGAACGCCTGCAGAAGCTCATCGCGTTGGGCGACGCGTACGTCGTGTTGCCAGGTGGGACAGGAACGATGCTGGAACTGGCTGCCGTGTGGGAGTTCATCAACAAGAACATGATGCCGGCAAAACCGGCGGTCGCACTCGGACCGTTCTGGAAGGACGTTATCCGCACGCTGCGGGACCAACTCCGAGCCGAAGGGTCGGCCGCGGCCGCCGAGGCCATTGTGCTTGCGGACTCGCCGCAACAGTGCGTGGAGATTCTTCGTACACGGCTTTCAAGAACCACAACAAGAGAATCGGACAATGCCCACGAATGAAATCTCCCTCCTCCTCGCCCTCATCGATGAGGCGTACGAACGAAAGACCTGGCACGGACCGAACCTGAAAGGCTCGCTCCGCGGACTGACAGCAGAAGAGGCTGCCTGGCGGCCTGCCCCCGGACGTCATAATATCTGGGAAGTTGCCGTGCATGCAGCATACTGGAAGTACGCGGTGCGACGCCGCCTGTTGGGTGAGAAGCGTGGCACGTTCCCTCTCAAGGGCAGCAACTGGTTTCATCTGCCCGAGAACAAAACCGCAACAGCGTGGAAGGAACATCTTGAGCTCCTCGAGGACACGCACCAGTCCATGCGCGACGCAATTGCTTCCTTTCCGGCCTCGAAACTCTACGACACCACTGCTCACAGCAAGCACACAAACCTCGCCGTTCTCTACGGCATCGCGTATCACGATGTGTATCATGCCGGACAAATTCAACTTTTGAAGCGACTGATGCGAAAGTGACGCCGGCTTCGACAACGGATATAGAGGCAACCATCCCGCTCCGGGTTGCACTTGCCTACCTCAGCGTATTTCTCATCTGGGGTTCGACGTATCTTGCGATTCGTGTGGGTGTGCAGGATTTGCCGCCGGCACTCTTCGCCGGTCTGCGCTTCGTCTGTGCAGGCGCGCTGATGTTGGCGTATGGAAAGCTCCGTGGTTTCCCGCTCCCGAACCGACGCGGCATGCTTGATCTTTCCATCACCGGTGTGTTTCTTCTCATCGGCGGCAACCTGCTGGTGGTTTGGGCCGAGAAAACAATTCCCTCGGGCCTTGCCGCGCTGATCATTGCCATCGTGCCGCTGTTTATGTCCACGATCGACTCCTTCATGCCGAAGGGACAGACGCTTTCACTGGTTGGGTGGATCGGGATCATCCTCGGGTTTACCGGCACATTCATTCTAGTCTCTCCAAGTTTGGGATGGGTGGAAGGAGAACATCTTGATCCATTCGGAATCGGGAGTCTGTTCTTGGCATGTCTGTTCTGGTCTATTGGCTCCGTATATTCACGTCATCATCATGTGGCGGGAAACGTCTTTGTCAATTCCGGCGTTCAGAATGTGGTACCGGGAATTGTGCTGGTTCTCCTCGGCGTGCTTGCGGGCGAGCCTTCGGAGTTCCATCTCACGCGAAATGGTACTTTTGCTCTCCTCTACTTGATTGTGTTCGGATCGATCCTGGGCTATACGTCGTATGTGTATTTGCTGCGCCATCAGCCGCCCGCAAAGGCATCCACGTACGCCTATGTCAACCCCGTCGTGGCAATATTCCTCGGCTGGGCAATTCTGGATGAACCTCTTACAGTCCGGACGCTGATTGCTGCGCTTGTGATTCTTGCAGGCGTTGCCATTGTTCAAGTATCAAAGATGAGAAGCAGGTAGTCCACCACACGTGCAACATATGTCGACCTTGATGAGAATTGCTCTTCGCGAAGCCGGAACTCTCCTGCTTGCCTCGATCCTCCTCGGCTTTGCCTACAGTTTTGTGATGAAGAAGGGATTCTTTGCCATCACACAGCACACTTCGGCACCGGCGGCGACGGTCGCACCGGAATTCATTTCCTACGAAGAGGCCGTGCACCTCTACAACGCGGGCACTGCACTCTTCGTGGATGCGCGACACGAGTACGACTACAAGTTAGGACACATCAAAGGCGCCGTCAACGTTCCGCTCAAAGATTTCTCCCTGGCAACATCGGCGCTTGCCTCCGTCCCACGAGAAAAACTGATCGTGACGTACTGCGATGGAGCCGAATGCAACTCGAGCATCGAGCTTGCGCAGAAACTCACAGCCGCTGGATTCACCAATGTCAAGATGTTTTTCGGCGGATGGAACGAATGGCGGCAGCACCATGGAGAGGTTGAGTGAGGGAGTTCAGGAGTTGATCAGATCGCTTACCGATAACCCATACGTTGTGCTCAGCGCCCGACTTCTTCTCGGGCTTGTCTTCGTCATAGCGAGCATCGACAAAGTGGCCGATCCTAACGCGTTTGCGGTGTCCGTTTCGTACTACCGGCTTGTCGGCGAACCGACGACCCTCCTTCTTGCGACAATACTTCCCTGGATGGAGTTGCTCTGCGGTATCTTTCTTCTCTTTGGGGTTATGATGCGCGGAAGCAGCCTCCTTGTTCTCCTCATGCTTGTGCTGTTCAGCGCGGGAGTCATCTCTGGCATTGTTCGGGGGCTGGACATCTCCTGCGGCTGCTTCACGCGCGACCCGAACGTCGACAAGATAGGCTGGATAAAAGTCTTCGAAAATGTTGGCATGATCGCCCTGAGCCTCGTTATTCTCTTCACACGATCGACAGGTTTTTCGGTCACTGACTCTCATGATACGAATACGCTTCAACCGTGAGGTTTTCAAGACCGGCACCGGTGTAACGTGCGAATCGTCGGTTTCAACGCACGCCGGGCGAGCATGCACCTACCAGTACTTCCTCCATAAGAATACGATAGCAGCGGTGGCCGACTCTTCGTATATTATGCGCGTAACATTTCTTCCCAACCGGCGTTGATTATTTAGCAGCGTCTTTTCATAAGGACTTGCATGGAACCTCCCTTTCTTCGACGACACGGGGGACTGCTGGTACTGGCGGTTCTTGCAGGGTTGGTTTTCTTCCGGTTGTATCCCCATGTCACTCCCAAAGCCTCGGTGAACCTCGAATACAGCCGCAGCGAAATCCTTCAGAAGGCTACCGCATTCATGGCCGCCCGCGGCTTTGATGTTCGGAAGTATCATCAGGACGGATGGTTCGAGTTCGATGGGAACGCCCAGCTTGCCCTGCGGATCAAGTTTGGGCTCGACTCGGCAAATGCGCTCCTGCGTCAGAATGTGCTGCCCGCTCACCTGTGGAAGATTACCTGGTACGATGCAAGAGTACCGCGAAGTCAAGCCGCCGAATCGTTCGAGCTGTCCATGACACCGGGCGGACACGTCGTGGGCCTCAAACACGACATCGAGGACACTGCCTCAGGCGCATCTGTCTCACAGGAAGAAGCGCGAGCCCTGGCCGAGAGTTTTCTCCGCAGCCAGGGAGTGGATCTCGCACAGTACAGACTGAAGAGTTCATCCCAGATCAAGCAACAGAACAGACTCGACTACAACTTCGATTGGGCGACGATCGACACGACAGTTCAACTCGGCTTGTGGGTGCGTATTCAGGGCAACGAAGTCGGCGGCTACAAGCAGTGGATCCAACCGGATGCGAAATTCGAAGCCACGAGCAGTCGAACAGCAACGAATGCCACACTCCTTGCAAGCGTTTCGTTCGCAACGATCTTTCTCCTCTTTTTCTTCATCGTCATCTTCTTCTTGAAGAAGTATCACGACGGCGAGGTCGGCATCAAGACGGGAGTGATGGTCTTGATCGGCCTCTTTGCGGTCTATCTTCTTGGCTCCATCAATGTATTCAACTCGATCGGCGCGAACGCGCAAATGGCCGATCTCAATAAGTTCAACGTCCGCCTTGTTGTCTTCGGACTGAATGTGCTCGTGCTCTACGTGTTTCTCAGCGTGATGGTTCTGGCAGCCTGGAGCGTGGGAGAATCGTACTCCAGAAGCTTCTGGCCGCAGAAGCTTGCCGGGGTCGATAGCATTCTCTTCCGTCGCTTCTTTACGGTGGACGTGGCGGAGGGGTTTCTCCGCGGATACGCGCTTGGTGTGATCCTGCTCGGCCTGTTTGCCGTCATCGGATTCCTTGCCACGCGATACCTCCCCACTGGGTTTTATGTCCTGTCGGCTACCGGAGTAACCGACGGAATCGTTCCGGCCGTTAGCGCGATCTTTGATGGCATCGAAGCGGCCCTGTTCGGCGAAATTGTGTTTCGGCTCTTCTTTCTGAGTGTGCTGCGAGAGAAGTTGAAGAAGGTCTGGCTCGGTGCCATCGTTTCGTCATTGCTGTGGGGACTTGCGATGTTCCCGTTGTGGCCCATCCCGTTCGGGTTCCCGCAGCTGCCGCTTGCCTTCACCGCCCTGGTCGCATTTGGCCTTGCCTTCACCTTCATCTTCGACAAGTACGATTTGTTGACTGCCATTACCGCAAATTTCGTGATTGTTGCTCTTCCCGCTGCAATCCCGATCTTCGCTTCGGAGAGCGGATACTTTTCAACGCAAACGCTGCTGTTCTTTGTGCTCTTCGCTGTGCCGTTGGCAGTTGCCGCGGCAGGGGTCGCTCGCCAGGAGAAATTCCAACTGAGGGCCGAGCTTATTCCCGAGCACGTGAAGCGGATCAGCGAACGCGAACGGATGGCAAAGGAGTTGGAGATTGCGCGCCGCGTGCAAATGAGCCTGTTGCCAAAGACAAGCCCGCGCGTCATCGGATACGACATCGCGGGGACCTGCATCCCTGCTCTCGAAGTCGGCGGCGATTATTACGACTTTGTGAATTTGAGCGGAAAGAGTATAGGCATTGCCATCGGCGACGTCTCGGGCAAGGGTGTACCGGCCGCAATCTACATGACGTTGACGAAAGGCATCCTTCAATCACACGCCGAGGAGAACGTTTCTCCGAAAGCGGTCCTCAGCAAGGTCAACAGCCTGATGTACCGAACGATCGATCGCAACTCGTTCGTAAGCATGTTCTACGCGGTGCTCGAGCTCGAGGCCCGGAAAATTCGATTTGCCCGCGCGGGACAGTGTCCGGTGATTCTCGCCCAGCACTCGAACGAGCACGGATCGTTCCTCAACCCCAAAGGGATGGCACTTGGACTGGAAGTCGGCAAGGTGTTCGATTCCGTGCTTGAGGAACAAGAACTTCGATTGCGTCCCGGGGAGGTGCTCGTCTTTTACACCGATGGGTTTACCGAAGCGCGGAACGAGCGAGGAGAGGAATTCGGACAAGAGCGTCTCGTCGAGTCTATCGCACGGCATCGCGGCAAGACCTCGCACGAAATCATCAACGGAATCTGCAGGGACGTTGACTCGTTCACGAAAGGTTGGCAGCAGCACGATGATATGACGATGGTGGTGGTAAAGGTGGGATGATGATACCTTGCCTTCTTGATTCCCGCCAGCCCTAATCGTAGCGTACGAAAGCACAAGAGCTGCATCGAAGAGGTGTGTTCGAGAAGAGTGTGTGGAACGTTCGGAATGAAAAAGAAAGACTTGTCGAGAAGTACGTATGGTTTCTATTCTTCGCTCCGCCTGGATCTGGTTCGCCACCGTTTCGCTCATCCTGCTGTGGCTGCCGTTACTGGCGACGATCAGAGTGTTCGACCGGGACCCGGTCCACTATCGCACCGGCAGATGGTTCCGCCGCTTGGGCGTTGCCATGACAGTGGTGAACCCGTCGTGGCGACTTCATATTTCCGGCGAGCACATCTCCGACCCACGCCGACCGTATATTGTTGTGAGCAATCACCAGTCGTATGCGGATATTCCTCTCATCTCTCACCTGCCCTGGGAGATGAAGTGGCTGGCCAAGGTGGAATTGTTCCGTCTTCCCGTCGTGGGGTGGATGCTCCGTATGGCGGGCGATATCCCGGTGGATCGAAAGAATCGGCGCCAGGGCGCCACGGTACTGACGATGGCAGCACACGCACTTCGGCACAAGTGTTCGGTGATGTTCTTCCCGGAAGGAACTCGTTCCCTGGAAGGGAATGTCCATCGTTTCAACGAGGGAGCATTCCGCCTTGCCATTACGTTAGGTGTGCCGATCCTGCCGCTCGCGGTCGAAGGCTCGCGCAACTGTTTGCCGAAGCACAGTTGGAAGTTCGGCAAGCCGACGGACATTTATCTGAAGGTACTCCCGCCATTCGAAACCGCGCAATTGAACGCAAAGGACGCATCGTGGTTATGCGAGAAGGTCCGGCAGGCCATTATCCACCAGATTGCGGCCTGGCGGAATGTTTCGCCGATGGAGATTGACGCAGGATCAGCGACGGAGGCCGCAACAACGACATGAAACGTACACACAAGATCATCCTGGTTGCCGTGCTGTTGATGACATGCATCGGCTGCGACCAGACAACAAAACAGCTCGCCCGCATCACGCTACAATATGCCATCCCACAATCGTTGTTCAACGACGTTGTGCGCCTACAGTATACCGAGAACCCCGGCGGAATGATGAGCTTTGGCGCGGAGTTTCCCGAAGCGGCGCGCTTCTGGTTCCTGACCGTGTTCGTTGGATTCCTGCTTACAGCTCTCTTCTTCTTTACGCTCTTCAACAAGAAACTGACGCGGCTGCAAACCGTCGCGCTGACCCTCATCGTCGGAGGGGGCTTCAGTAACTTGCTCGACCGTCTCCGGCATGATGGTTACGTCATCGACTTCCTGAATGTCGGCATCGCAGGCATACGCACTGCCATCTTCAACGTTGCGGATGTGGTCATTCTCCTGGGGACCCTTCTCTTGCTCTTCTCCACGCCTCTGGCGAGCGCGGCGCGCCGTCATGGTCTTGACGAGGAACGTTCGGGGGAATTTCAAGGAAAGTAACTCTGCCCGTAGAGATTTGTGGTTATGCCTGTTGATTTTCACACCTGAGGTTACGACCTTGTGAAGGGGCGCTCCAGAGGATTCGACACCTCTTCCTGTTATCACAACCGGTCACTTCCACAATCACAACAACACTCGGTGAGGCTATCATGATCGAATCTGCATTAGAGAAGTTTATCCGTTATGCAAAGATCGATACACAGTCAGATGAAAATTCCACTACCTATCCCAGCACGCAAAAGCAGTTCGATCTCCTCAACCTCCTCGTAAAAGAACTGCAGGAACTAGGCATGAAGGATGTCGAGATTGACCAGTATGGCTACGTGATGGCAACACTGCCCTCGAACCTTCCAGCGTCGCATAGAGCATACGGAAAAGTCCCGCGCATCGGCTTCGTTGCGCATGTAGATACCTCCCCCTCAGCAAGCGGCAAGGATGTGAAGCCGCAGGTGATGGTATACACGGGGGGCGATATCGTTCTGCCCGGCAATCCCTCTGTGGTGATTACTGAGGCGGAAAACCCAGAGCTGAAGCACAACATTGGCAAGACGATTGTGACCAGCGATGGCACAACATTGCTTGGCGCCGACGACAAGGCGGGCGTTGCCATCATCATGACGGCAATGCAAACACTCATCAACAACCCACA
The DNA here is from genome assembly GCA_964539775.1 of uncultured Chitinophagales bacterium. Taxonomy (GTDB): domain Bacteria; phylum Bacteroidota; class Ignavibacteria; order UBA10030; family UBA6906; genus CAADGV01. The sequence goes on along the minus strand of CAZIKE010000028.1, from coordinate 24,157 downwards.
CGTTCTGCACGGCGACATCCGCGTGTGCTTTACACCCGACGAGGAAATCGGGGCGGGCACGAAGTATTTCGATCTCAAGAAGTTCGGCTGCGACTTCGCCTACACCGTTGACGGCGACACGCCGGGTGAGTTGAACAAAGAAACCTTCAGCGCCAATCTTGCCGTCATCACCGTTTATGGACGGAACATCCATCCCGGCAGTGCGAAGAATATCATGGTCAACTCCATCAAGTGCATTGCCGATATCATTGCCCGCTTCCCGCGCAACGGGCTCTCACCAGAAACCACGGAGGGCTACGAGCCGTACATCCATCCTCACATCCTCTCCGGAGAAGAAGCAAAGTCCGAGCTGAAGATTCTTCTGAGAGACTTCAACACGCCGGGGTTGGAGGTTCTCAGGAAAAAGCTCGAAGACATCATCGCCGAAGTTCAACCGCTTCATCCCAAGGCCAAGATCGAGCTGAAGATCATCGAGCAGTACCGCAACATGAAAGACTACATGGGCGACGACGCACCCGGTCTGAAGTATCTCTGGGAAGCCACCACGCGTGCGGGTCTCGAGCCGAAGTGGGTTCCCATCCGCGGCGGCACCGACGGCTCGCGCCTCACCGAGAAGGGCCTGCCCTGTCCCAATATCTTCACGGGCGGACAAAACTATCACGGCCCGACCGAGTGGCTTTCGGTGTGGGGCATGGAGAAAGCTGTGGAAACGGTTGTGCATCTCGTGCAGGTGTGGGCGGAACATACCGCCTGAGGCACACGCTGCGGGTCATCCATTCATCTTGCTCCCTGACTATGGCCGCCACCTACTGCGCCATCATCGGAGACATCAAGCGATCGCGTTCGCTGCCGCGGCGTGCACGCATCCAGCAGCGATTTGTCAAGGGACGACACATGAACATAACCTATTCGGGTTATACTTCGAGATATAACCTTTTAAGGTTATATGGTTCGATATAACCGTACACGGGGATTTTCTCCTCCATGCGACCAATGAACGGGCTGGATCATCACGCCCTATCGAATCTGCTCGCACGATTCAAGGAACCGGAGGACAACGAGTTTTCCGAATACGATCTGCTCGGCACATCCGCAAGTTTGCCGGTAGCGCTGTTCGCCGGAACGCTGACCAAAATCATTTCGAACATGTGATCATCTTTTACCATCTCATAGCATCGTTCATCACACAACGAGGGACTTCAACTATGGAACACCAAGCTGCAACCGTCTCCGGGCTTCCGGAGAACGCTTACAAGGAACTCAAACCGGGCGAGGAGTATCGGCCGATCCTGGACCCGAAGGGCGTTTTTCCCGAAGTAACGGGATGGTCGGTGTTTTGGGGATTGATCATGGCTGTACTGTTCTCGGCGGCGGCGGCCTATTCGGGCCTCAAAATCGGGCAAGTGTTCGAGGCGGCCATTCCGATTGCTATCCTCGCAGTCGGACTCTCGGCGCTGGCGAAGAAGAGCAATGCCCTTGGGCAGAATGTGATCATTCAATCGATCGGCGCGAGTTCAGGCGTCATCGTCGCCGGTGCTATCTTCACGATACCGGCCCTGTACATCCTCGACCTTCCGGTGGACTTTTTCAAGATTTTCTTTGCTTCTGCCTTCGGCGGGTTCCTCGGCATTCTCTTTCTCATTCCGTTTCGGAAGTACTTCGTCAAAGACATGCACGGGAAATTCCCCTTTCCCGAAGCGACCGCGACGACCGAGATCCTCGTCGCGGGAGAGAAAGGAGGAAAGCAAGCAGGCGTGTTGGTCGTGTCGGGACTGATTGGCGGCGTTTTTGACTTTCTGTTCAGTGCGTTTGGAGCGTGGGCTGAGGTCATCAGCACCCGCATGTTCGACGCCGGACAGGTGCTGGCCGATAAGCTGAAGATGGTGTTCAAACTGAATGTCTCGGCAATGATCTTCGGTCTCGGCTACATCGTCGGGCTGAAATACTCTGCCATCATCGCCGCCGGTTCGTTTCTCTCGTGGTTTGTGCTTGTCCCGCTCTTCTACGAGATCGGGCAGGGATTGCAGGTGCCGCTCGGGGCGACGGCAACGAAGTTGATCGCCGACATGAGCGCAGAGGAAATCTTCCGCAACTACGTCCGGCAGATCGGCATTGGCGGCATTGCCATGGCGGGCATCATCGGCGTCATCCGTTCGTCGAAGATCATCGGCAACGCCTTCAAGCTCGCTGTGAACGAAATCCTCGGCAAAAAAGCCGGAGGCGAGAATGCCCAGGTACGCTGGCAGACGGACATCAGGATGAAGAACAACGTTCTGCTTATCGTCCTTTCCGCGTTGCTCATTTTCATATTTTTCTACGCGGGCGTTGTTTACAATCTGACGCATGCGACCGTCGGATTATTGATCGTGTTGGTTATTGCGTTCCTGTTCACGACTGTCGCCGCTACTGCCATCGCCATCGTCGGCACGAACCCGATTTCGGGCATGACGCTGATGACGCTGATTCTCTCGTCCTTCATTCTCGTGAAAGTTGGGCTAACGGGCACATCGGGTATGGTGAGTGCGTTGTTGATCGGCGGCGTGGTTTGTACGGCGCTTTCCATGGCGGGCGGCTTCATCACCGACCTGAAGATCGGATACTGGATTGGCTCCACGCCCAAGAAGCAGGAGACGTACAAGTTTCTCGGCGTGCTGGTTTCCGCAGCGACCGTCGGCGGGGTAATCTACATTCTGAATCAGACCTACGGCTTCAAAGGACCGAACGCGATGGTTGCGCCGCAAGCAAACGCCATGGCGGCGGTGATTCAACCGCTCATGTCCGAAACTCCGGCCCCATGGATTCTGTACCTTGTCGGAGCAATTATCTCTCTCATTTTGGTCATGGTCAATATCTCGCCGCTTGCATTCGCCCTGGGCATGTACATTCCGCAAGAGTTGAATACACCTCTCTTGCTGGGCGGCATCGTTGCGTGGTACGTTACCAGCCGGACACAGAACGAGAAGTTGAATACTGCGCGCTTCCAGCGTGGAACGTTGATAGCCTCCGGCTTCATTGCCGGTGGCTCACTCTTTGGCGTCTTCAACGCGCTGCTGAGGTTCGGCGGCATGGAGTACTACAACGCACACTGGGCGGAGTCGCAAGCCGGCGAGCTGTTGGGGTTAGGCATGTTCATTCTTCTCTTCGCTTACATCGTGTGGGATTCCATGCGAGCAAAGGAAGAATAAGTATTGGTCGGAGATGAGTATAGTGAATGAATCTGCGCCTCAAGCTCCTGTCGTCGGTGTTGGTGCAGTCGTGATCGAAGCCGGACGCGTGCTTTTGGTAAAGCGGGCGCGGCCGCCGGCCCAAGGAGAGTGGGCAATCCCGGGCGGACGGCTGCGCTTCGGCGAGACGCTTCAGCAGGCTGCTGAGCGCGAGTTGTGTGAGGAGACCGGCATTACCATTAAGGCGGGGGAGCCAATCTTCACCTTTGATACTATTGAACGAGACGACCACGGCAACATCCTCTTTCACTACGTTATTGTTGATTTGAGTGCAACGTATCTGAGCGGCAAACCCATCGCTGGGGACGATGCCGAAATTGCTGCCTGGCTCTCGCCGGAAGAGGTGCACCGTGTATCCGTAAGTGAGAAGACGCTTTACCTCCTGAAAGACATTCTCCATTTCTTATGAAAAATCATCAGGGATCTCTCATGCACCGATTTACATTTCTCCTCGTTGCAACTCTTCTCCTCATCGCCAATGCGTTTCCTCAGCAACAGCAAGCAGATGAAGTCGATACCACAACCATTCGAAAAATCTGGGATGAGGGTACGACGCACTCGCAGGTGATGGACATGCTTCACTTCTTGACGGATGTCTGCGGACCGAGGTTGACAGGTTCACCACAATACATGAAGGCAGCAGCATGGGCAATGGGCAAGCTGCGCGCATGGGGTGTCACGAATGTGCATGTGGAGGGATGGGGACCCTTTGGACGAAGCTGGACGCTGAAGCGCTATTGGGCAAACGTCCTTGCACCTGATGCGTTCCCGCTTCTTTCCTACCCCCGCGCGTGGTCGCCGGGTACGAAGGGAACGCTGCAGGGCGAGGCATTGCTCTTCAACGCAAGAACGGACAGCGCACTCGAAACCTTTCGAGGAACACTGAAGGGCCGATTCATTCTGATGGACGATCCTCGGCCGCTGGAGCCGGAGTTCGAGCCACGCGCTTCCCGGATGAGCGATACGACGCTGCTGGACTTGGCCAATGCAGACTATTCCCCTGTTCGCCGCTTCCGCCGCGGAGAGCTTACTCCTGAGGCACGCGCCAATGCGCTGTTGGAATTCAAGAAGCACCAGATGCTTTACCAAGAGGGTGCCGCTGCTTTGCTTGCACCGAGTCGCGGCAATGGTGGAGCAATCTTTGTGCAGCAGGCAAACATTCCCAGCCATCCCGACACACCCTACGCACGACGACCGCGGCCATGGGAGACGAGTGCTTCTCCCATCATTCCTCAGATTGCCGTTGCGGCAGAACACTACAACCGTCTTGCGCGCTTGCTCGCACGCGGCGAGAGAATTCGTCTGGAGATGAATCTTGAAGTCAGTGTTGGCCGGGCCGATTCGGGCTACAACGTTATCGGTGAAATCCCCGGATCGGATCTCGCAGATGAGGTGGTGATGATCGGCGCCCATCTGGATTCATGGCACGGTGGCACCGGTGCAACGGATAACGCAAGCGGCTCTGCCGTTTGTCTTGAAGCCATGCGTATCCTGCGGGCGCTGGACCTCAAGCCGCGGCGCACCATTCGCATCGGTCTCTGGGGTGGAGAAGAGCAGGGGCTTCTCGGCTCCCAGGCGTATGTACGAAAGCATTTGGGTACGAGAAACGACAGCACGCGCCAAGCAACACTGACGCCGCAGGGAGAGAAATTCTGCGTGTACTTCAACGACGATAACGGAACGGGCCGCTTTCGCGGCGTGTACTTGCAAGGCAACGAAGCGGTGCGACCCATCTTTCGCAAATGGCTGACGGCCATCGGCGACCCCACTGCGCAGACCCTGACGCTGCGCGCTACCGGATCGACCGATCACGTTTCGTTTGACCGGATAGGCCTTCCGGCATTTCAATTCATTCAGGATCAGATCGAGTACAACACACTCACACATCACTCCACAATGGATGTTGCCGATCGCGTCGTGGCAGCGGACCTGCAGCAGAGTGCCGTGATCATGGCTATTTTTGCCTACCAGGCCGCAATGCGCAATCAGCCGATTCCACGTGTCTCCCGGTAAGGTGGGCACGGAACGTCGTCCCGCCGGAGTGATTGTGACTCCTGCACGATGAAAATGAAAGGAGAGTTGCGTATCTTCTCGTCGTGTATTCTCTGCTATGAAAATAGCCACCTTCATCCGGCGTGCTGAAGCCCGGATTCATGACCGCTGATCTTATGCAAACCGCTCATGGACGCGAATAGCCGATATTCATTTGGTTTGTTGTTTGAGAAAAGAGGTTAACAACGACGGGTTTTCAAGGAAAAATTCCCCGATTCGCGCTGATTCGCGGTTAATTTCCAACAACGCTCGAGATGCGCACATGAAACGCCGGCCACCATCACAACACACACGCAAGGAAAGCCCATCCCTCTCCCCTGAAAGCTGGTTCCGCACGGTGCTGTACAGCATCGGGGACGCCGTCATCACGACCGACAGAAGAGGCCGCATACGCCAGATGAATGTGGTGGCAGAGCAACTCACCGGATGGACTGAGTCGGCAGCGAAAGGTCAACCCATCTCTAAGGTCTTCCGCATCATCAACGAACACACGCGCAAAAAAGCCTCCAACCCTGTCACCAGAGTGCTGCGCGAAGGCATCGTCGTCGGTCTGGCGAATCACACTGTTCTGCTTGCGCGGGATGGACGTGAGATTCCCATTGCTGATAGCGGCGCGCCGATACTCGACGCGAACAACAACGTTGCGGGGGTCGTGCTCGTCTTTCGCGATCAAAGCGCCGAACGTGAAGCACAGCGCGCAGTCCAGCAAGCACGAGAATTGGCCGAGAGCATCGTTCAGACGGTGCGCGAGCCGCTTCTGGTCCTGGACGAGCAGCTCAGCGTTGTCGCCGCCAACCGATCATTTTACGCAACGTTTCAGACCACTCCCACCGACACCATCGGTTACAAGCTGTACGACCTCGGGAGCGGGCAGTGGAACATTCCCCGACTGCGTTTACTCTTAGAGAACATTCTCCCCGCCAATTCCCACTTCGATCATTTCGAGGTGGAACACGATTTCCAGCAGATCGGAAGACGGACGATGCTGTTGAACGCCCGGCGTTTGCAACGAGACGCCAATCATTCCGGATTGATTCTGCTGGCCATCGAGGACGTTACCGAGCGGCGGCGTGCAGAACAAGCGCGACGCGAATCCGAGGAACGATTCGCCCACATTTCGCGTCTCATCACCGACTACGCCTATGCTTTCCGCGTTCATCCCGACGGTTCGCTGAGCGGCGAATGGTTGACCGACTCCTTCACGAAAGTGTTCGGCTTTACCCTCGAAGAGATCAACGCTCGCGGCGGTTGGCAAAGTGTTGTCCACCCCGACGATCTGCAGATCGCTCTGGACCACGTGCGCAAGGTGATTTCCGGGGAACCCCATGTTGCCGAGCTTCGCTTCCAAACAAGCTACGGAACAGACCGCTGGCTGCGCGATATTGCAGTGCCCGTTTGGGACGAGCAACACACCAGCGTTATTCGCATTTACGGAGCCGCCGAGGACATTACCGATCGGAAGGAGGCAGAGCAACTCCTGCGCGAACGTGAGGAGCGTTTACGCACAATCCTGGAAACGGAGCCCGAATGCGTTAAAGTCCTCGACAGCGAAGGCCGTCTGCTGCAAATGAATCCTGCCGGGCTGCAGATGATCGAGGCCGAGAGCTTCGAGCAAGTTGCAGGAAAGAACGTGCTGAACATTGTCGCACCGGAATACCGCATACAGTTTGCTGAACTGACAAAACGGGCGGCGCAAGGAGGTTCAGGGACACTGGAATTCGAAATCATCGGGCTGAAGGGCACGCGCCGGTGGCTGGAAACGCACGCCGTTCCGCTCCACGACGAGCAGGGGAGCATTCTCGCGGTGTTGGGTATTACGCGCGACATCACTCAGCAGAAACGAACGCAGGACCTGTTGCGTCAAAGCGAGGAACAGTTCCGCGCACTTGCAGAATCTTCCCTCACCGGCTTCTATCTGTTTCAGGACAACGTCTTCCAGTACGTCAACCCCGCCTTTGAGCGCATCTTCGGATATGAGCGCGGGGAGGTCGTGGCCCGCAAACTCGGTCCGTTCGACTTGACCCACCCCGATGACCATGAGCTTGTGCGCGAAAACGTTCGTAAGCGTGAGGCAGGGGAGATCGAGGGCATCCGCTACGACTTTCGGGCGTTGAAAAAGGATGGCACAATCATTTATGTGGAAGTGCATGGCTCTCGACTGGAGTATCGCGGCCGGCCCGCGATCATCGGAACGCTGTTGGACATTACCGAACGACGACGCGCCGAGGAACGCATCCGTCACCTCAATCGCGTGTACGCCGTTCTCAGCGATATCAATCAAGCTATTGTGCGCTTGAAAGACCCGCAGCAACTGTTTCTCGAATCCTGCCGCATCGCTGTCGAGAAGGGCGAAATGGTTTTCGCGTGGATCGGTACCTATGACAGCTCGACCAACAGGATTGTGCCTGTTGCCCACGCGGGGATGCACGACGCATATCTGGATAACCTCCAGCTCCGTCTGGACGATCCGGCCACAGCAGAAGGCCCAACGATAGCGGCATTTCGTGAGGCACATTCGGTCATCTGCAACGATATTGCCGCAGATCCGCGCATGGCGTTCTGGCGCGACGAAGCGCTTCGCAGAGGGTTTGCGGCCTCCGCCGCCTTCCCCCTCTTCGTGCATGGTAAGCCCGTAGGCGTCTTCAACCTGTATGCAAGCAATCCGGGATACTTTACAGAAGATGAGTTGCAGTTGCTCGAAGAACTGGCAATGGATATCTCCTTTGCCATAGAAGCCTATCGTCACGACATCGAACGGCGGCAGGCCGAAGAGACGCTACGCGAACGTGAGAGTCAGTATCGTACTCTCTTCCAATCTGCCCCCATCGGCATCGGTGTGGCCGACCGCGACGGCAACCTGATCATGTACAACCAGGCCATGCTCGACCAGGGTGGATACACAGCCGACGATCTCGCCACCATCAAGAACGTAGCATCGCTATACTATGAATCCAATGCGCGTGAGGAAGTCCTCACTCTCTTACAGCGTCAGGGCCACGTGTATCAACATCCGGTCAGATTCAAGCGTAAGGATGGCTCGCCGTACGAGACCCTCCTGACCCTCACGCCCATCAACTTTCAGGGGAAGCCGTGTGTCCAGGCCCTGGTGGAAGACGTTACGGCGCGGAAGCAGGCAGAGAAGGCGCTGGCAGCATCGGAAGCCGAGCTTCGGGCGCTGTTTGCTGCCATGCACGATGTGGTGATGGTTATTGACCGCAGGGGCGTCTATCGCCGCATTGCCCCGACCCGGCCCGAACTGTTGTACAGGCCTGCTGATGAACTCCTTGGACGCAGCCTTCACGATGTGTTTGTTGCCGAGCAAGCAGAGTTCTTCCTTGCCGCCATCAATCAGACACTCACCACCAGACAGTCCACACTCATTGAGTACCGCTTGCCCATCGGCGGACGAATGCTCTGGTTTGCAACGACGATCTCACCGATGAACGACGAGGAAACGCTGTGGGTTGCGCGTGATGTCACCGAATGGAAACAGGCCCGCGAGCAGATGGATATGCTTGCCGATGCGCTGCGGAGTGTTGATGAATGCGTGAGCATCACCGACATGAACGACAAGGTGATGTTCGTGAATGAGGCGTTTCAGCGCGTGTACGGGTACACTGCACAAGAGCTGATCGGCAAACACATCAGCATCGTGCGATCGCCGCTGACCGACGAGTCGTTGTATCGCGATATTCTTCCTGCAACGCTCCAGGGAACATGGCGTGGTGAACTGTTCAACCGCAGAAAAGACGGAACTGATTTCCCGATCTTCCTCTCCACGTCCGTTGTGCGAGATGAGCACGGCACCCCCATCGCTCTGATCGGGGTTGCCAGCGACATTACCGAGCGGAAGAAGGCCGAACAGGCACTGCGCGAAAGCGAAGAGAAGTTTCGCAGTGTCGCCGAGACCGCAGCAACCGCAATCTTCATCTATCAGGGCGAGTTCCTGCAGTATGTCAATCCTTATGCAACCACCCTGACGGGCTACTCGCAAGACGAATTGCTGCAGATGCATTTCTGGGACGTCGTTCACCCCGAGCACCGCGAGATGATCCTGCAGCGGGGACTTGCGCGCCAGCGCGGCGAGTATGTGCCGACGCGCTACGAGTTCAAGATCATGACCAAGTCTGGCGAGGAACGCTGGTTGGATTTCACTGCGGGTGTGATTCAGTTCCGGGGACAACCCGCAGTGCTGGGAACGGCATTCGACATTACCGATCGCAAACGGGCCGAAGAAGCACTGCGCGAGAGCGAAGAACGCTACCGCAAGTTCTTCGAACAGGACCTGACCGCCGACTTCATCGTCACGCCCGAGGGCAAGGTGCTGATGTGCAATCCTGCGTACGTCAAGATGTTCGGGTTCGCGTCCGAGGAGGAAGCGATGCACACCAACATTCTCCAGCTCTGGCCAAGCCCCGAAAAACGAGAAGAGTTCGTCGCCATGCTATCGCGCGAGCGGACATTGAAGTATCACCCCCTGGAATTACGGCACCGCACCGGCCGTCCGGTTTATGCCATTGCAAACGTGATCGGCATCTTCGACAGCGATGGAACGCTGCAGCGGATTCAGGCGTACCTGTTCGACGACACGCCGAGGAAGCTTCTCGAAGAGCAGTTGCGCCAGGCACAAAAGCTGGAGAGCCTGGGCACACTGGCGGGAGGCATTGCTCATGATTTCAACAACATCCTCGGCATAATCGTGGGGTACGCTTCGATGATCGACCCAAACGCCGTAGATCCTCAGAAGCTTTCACAGACCCTCGATGCCATCAACAAAGCAGCGCAACGAGGCACGTCGCTCGTCAAGCAACTCCTCACGTTCGCTCGAAAAACCGAGACGGTATTGGAGTCTGTGGTCGTCAATGACAGCATTCAAGAGGTGGCCAAACTCATTCGTGGGACGTTTCCGAAAACGATTGAAATCGAAACCGCGCTCCAACCCGGCATCCCTCCTATCGTTGCCGATGTCACGCAGATGCATCAAGTCCTCCTCAACCTTTGCGTCAACGCGAGAGATGCAATGCCCAAAGGGGGCGTGCTGGCCATTCGAAGCTCCACCCTGCCGCTCGAGCGCATCGTGCCCATGTTCCCCAAAGCGACGGCAAGCCAGTACGTCCACATCCAGGTCGCCGACACCGGCGCAGGCATGGATGAAGCAACGCGGCAACGCATATTCGATCCATTCTTTACCACGAAAGGGCCCGGCAAAGGAACCGGCCTGGGTCTTGCCCTGGTGTACAGCATCATCGAAACACACAACGGCTTCATCGGGGTGGAGAGTCGCGTGGGGCAAGGAAGCACCTTCCACATTTATCTCCCCGTTGACGAGCGTTTCGCCTTTCCGGATGAAACACGCCACATGATGACGGCAGACATTTCCGGGGGGACAGAAACGATTCTGCTTGTGGAAGATGAGGAGATGCTGCGGAATCTCGCTGCGGTCGTTCTTTCCTCCAAAGGATACTCTGTGCTTTCTGCCTGCGATGGTGAAGAGGGTGTCGCGCGATATGCGGAGCACCGCGAGAAGATCGACCTCGTTCTCTGCGACCTCGGTTTACCAAGACTGGAAGGCACCGAAGTCGCGCGCAGGATACGGAAAATGAATCCCTCAGCCAAGGTCATCATCGCCAGTGGGTTCATCGATCCTGTGGTACGATCCGAGTTGCAGGCCCTCGGTGTCCTAGAGTTCGTGCAAAAACCCTATCGGCCCGACGCCATTCTTGTTACCGTGCGGGAGGTTCTCGATGCACCTATACCGTGACAATCCGGAAGCAAGGACAACACGATGACACACCCCCGAACACCGGAACAGGTGATGCGCGAGGTAACGACCGATATGATTCTGCGCGCACTCAAGCTTGCCCGACGGAACGGACGAACCATCTTCATCAGCAAAACCGCCAAGGGCAAGGGCATTGACATCAGCACACTCGATCCTCGCAGGGCAGAAGGAAAATCAAACCTTGAGAAGTTCTTTGCCTCTGCTGCGCGTCACTACACCTTCTCCGGCCTTGGCGCTCCCGAAGAACCGAACGCCATCAACTGGCGAAAGATCAATCTCCCTTTGTGGAGAAGAATTCTCGTGCAGTTTCAGGTGGGCATGTCGTTCTTCATGAAGGGGACGCCGTTCAAGAATCGGTGGTATCGCTGGATGGGATGCCACATCGGCAAGAATGTGGAGATCATGCAGATGGCGTGGCTCGATCACTTCCGGCCGGAGTTGATATTCATCGGCGACAACACCCTGCTCGGTGCGTTCACGCGTATTACCTGCCACGCGTACGAAGGCAGCGGCAAGTTCCGTTACGGGCTGGTCGAGATCGGTTCCCACTGTACCATTGGTGCAGGGACAGGCATCGGCATGATCAAGATTGAGGATAACGTGCGCACGCTGCCGGGAACGACGGTTTCGCCCTTTCTTGCACGTATTCGCGCAGGTTCCGTCGTTGGATATGACCCGCCCTCGGTGAAGCTTCCCGAATCAGCACCTGCGCAAGAATAGCAACTTCACGTGCCCGAAGCCAGAACCATACACGAAGTCATCCAGGGGTTGGATGAGATCATCGCCTGGTGTCGTCAGAATAACAGCCGCCTCGGTTACTTTCCTGTTCTCTACCGGAAGGTGACGTTTCTCGTAAAGAGGGCGATCGCGAACAATTTCTTCGATGACGGGCCGCGCATGGAACGCCTCGATGTTCTGTTCGCCAACCGGTACCTCGAAGCATTCCGGCTCTACCGCAGCGGAAAGCCCGTCTCCCAATCGTGGGAGGTTGCCTTCAGAGCTGCCGACGATCGGTGGGCGCTGGTGCTTCAACATCTCCTTCTCGGCATCAATACACACATCAATCTCGATCTTGGCATCGCCGCAGCGGAGACGGCTCCCGGCAACAGCATCTACAGCTTGAAGAAGGATTTCGAGAACATCAACCAGATACTCGCTTCGATGGTGGATGACGTACAGGTTGCGCTCACGAACGTCTGGCCGATGTTGAAACTTCTGGATTGGATTGCCGGCAGAAACGACGAAGAAGTGGTCACCTTCAGCATCGGTGTTGCGCGTCGCAGCTCATGGCTTGCGGCCCAGCATCTCGCGTTGCTCGATACCGCGGACAGAGCAGCAAGCATCAGAGTCCTCGACGAGGCCGTTTCCGCGGTTGGGCGTTCCATCCAGCATCCGGGTGCAATCATCGGAACGATTACCAATATCATTCGTCTGGGGGAGCGAGGTTCGGTTGCAGAGATCATTTCCAGGCTTCAAAGGATCTGAGGTCGTTCTTCATCTCCGGTTTTCCCTTTGAGAGAAAACTTTGTAGATTGAGGGAAGAGAACGCTGTTATGGCATACACCACACTTACTGCCGAACTGAGCCAACGGATATCAGCTATCGTCGGAGCAGAGCATGTGCTCTCTGATGCCGAGACACGCATGCTGTACAGTCACGACGAGACGGAAGATTTCTCCTTCCTGCCCGACGTGGTTGTCAAGCCACAGACAACAGAGCAGGTTGCAGAGATTCTCAGGCTCGCCAACGAACACCGCGTGCCGGTAACGCCCCGCGGCGGTGGTACGGGACTCTCCGGCGGTGCGCTGCCCGTATACGGAGGGATCGTGCTCTCGATGGAGAAGTTCAACCGCATCATCGAGATCGACGAGAAGAACTTTCAGGCTACGGTGGAGCCGGGGGTCATTACACAGGTCTTTCAGGAGGAATGCGAGAAGCGTGGCCTGTACTATCCCCCCGATCCCGCATCGCGCGGCAGCTCACATCTGGGCGGCAATCTTGCCGAGTGCTCAGGCGGTCCACGTGCCGTCAAGTACGGTGTTACAAAAGACTATGTGCTGGGCTTAGAAGCGGTGTTGCCGACGGGCGACATCATCCACACCGGCGGACGGGTACTCAAGAACGTCAGCGGCTACAACCTGACGCAGTTACTCATTGGCAGCGAAGGGACACTCGCCGTCATCACCAAGATCATTTTTCGTCTCATACCACTCCCTCGCATGCGGAAAGTACTTCTGGTCGCGTTCGGTTCACTGGAGGATGCCGTGGCGTCCGTGGCCAGCATCTTTCAGCGCGGCATCACACCTTCGGCGCTGGAGTTTATGGAGCGAGCGGCCGTGCATGCAGCAGAAACACAGTTGGGGAAGAGGTTCCCCAATGGGGAAGCCGAAGCTCAGCTTCTGATCGAGGTTGATGGAAACTACGAAGAGACTCTCGTCCGAGATATCGAAGTCATTGCCGAAGTCGTGGAGCAGCACCATGCTCTGGATGTTCTTCTTGCCGAGGATCGCCAGAAGATTGACGACGTGTGGGCGCTGCGCCGCTGCATGGGGGAGGCAGTCAAGAAAATCTCTACCTACAAAGAGGAAGACACTGTTGTACCCCGCGCTGCGCTGCCACAGCTTATCCGAGGCGTCAAGGACATTTGTGGAAAGTACGGCATCACTTCTATCTGCTACGGACACGCCGGAGACGGTAACGTTCATGTCAATATCCTTAAGGACAAGATGGATGATGCCCAGTGGAATCGGCATTTAGACACAGCCATACGCGAGATTTTTCAGCTCACCGTTTCTCTCGGTGGCACGATTTCGGGCGAACACGGCATCGGGTACTCGCAGAAGGCGTACCTTCCCATTGCTCTCTCCCCCGTTGATCTGAAGCTGATGCACGAGATCAAACGAACCTTTGACCCAAAGAACATCCTCAATCCCGCCAAGATTTTCCCAGACCACCTATCCCCCAGACTCCACTGACACGAGCACTTCGGCTGCGCATCAAACGAAACTCGCGAGCGAAGCGGACGGCCGGTGGAGTAATGCAAAAGGGTGCAGGTCAAAGGTCCGTAGTCGAGGACAAAACAAAAGCCGACAGGCTCTTCACCGTGTCGGCTTTGATGGTGTGCTGTGCGGGACGGGTTATGCGACTTTCTTCTTCCTCTGGCGCGACAAGCAGTTCAGAATGGAGGCCATGACCAGTTCCTCGTCCAGGGGCTTGACGATGAATTCATCCACCCCCATACGTTTGCCGGCGATGAGCATTTCCCGTGTCACTCGCGTTGCAAGATAGAGGAACGGAATGTCTTTCAACTCTTCATTATGCCGCACCCAGAGATACAGATCGTAACCGACTGGACCGTTTTCGAAATTCACTTCGGAGACAATAAGATGCGGCCTGAACATTGCGAGAGCTTCCACCGCTTCGTCAAAACTCGCCGCCCCCACCGCACCAAAGCCATACTTGCGAAGCGTTCCGGCCATCGTCGTGAGGATGCGCTCGTCCTGATCGACGACAAGGACAAGCTCATTCCGCCGCATGACACCATTGGTGGTGTGCGGCACAAATGCCGACGAGGCGGAGTTGCTCAGGAGGGCGTTCAGCGTCTGCTCGATACGCGAATGAAGTTGATGGGCAGGTCTGTAATTTGGGTCTAACTGAAAGAGAATGGCAAGCGCTTTTTTCGCCGCGCCGTATCGGGCCATGCTCGTTAGTTCCAAGGCTCGCGTCATGTAATGCTGCACTTTAGCCTTGCGGTAGGGGTTCTCAACAGAAAGCGCATTGTCAGAAAGCGTATTGTCGTCAGCGGACCACCGCATGAACTCTGTTCTCCGAGAAGTTGTGAAACGGGTGGGCAAAAGCTCGGCTTCATGATACAGAAACAAAAGAGCGCGTCATGTGTTTGAGGTCACCCACGATCACCGTGCGCAATGTTCGCGACCTGTTGACTCAAAGACTTTTTCCCTACATTTCTTGTCACAACGGTTTCGTCCATGCACGCACGCAATTCATTGATAGAACTGCTTGATCCGAGGGTGAAACTCTTCGGTCTCATGGTTCTCGCCATTCAGGTGTTGCTTGTTCACGCTCCGTTCGGAACCGCAGGAGCTGCCGTCATTGTCGCCGCAACAACACTTCTCTCACCCATCACTCTTCGCAGTTTACTCAGCAAGATATTGCGAGTGGCGTGGTTTGTCGTGTTCGTAACTTTACTGAACACGTTCACTCTCAGCGGGGAGGTGTTTGTCGAGATGTTTGGGTTCTATGGGACGGTAGAAGGGCTGACGCACGGACTCATGCTCTCCTCGCGATTGGTTCTACTGCTCTTCTTGTCTTTCCTCTTCACACAAACGACAACGACGGCGGAGATCATGGACGCCTTCGAGAGCGTCCTCGCCCCGTTTCGTCGCTGGCTGGGGCCGACGCTCCTTGTCGTGGGCCTCACGGTGAATTTCGTACCAATGCTGATCCAGTCCGCACAGCAGATCAAACGGGCGCAACTTGCGCGGGGAGCCGACGTCGAGGCGGGGTTTTTCCCTCAGCTCCGCTTTGCCTTCTCGGCAGCTCTTCCGCTCTTCGTGTCTGCATTTCGCTCGTCTCATCATCTTGCCGAAGCGATGGAAGCTCGCGGGTACGACCCTCACGTCGAACGAACAGTGTTCAACACGCTCCACATGAACACCAGGGACTGGTTCGCTCTCCTTATCCTCCTCGGCGAAGGAACCCTCGTGTTCTTATGGTGATGAATCTCCGGCCCATGGCGAAGAGAGATCCTTCGTTATCTTTCCATCGGCAAGGCATACGATACGGTGCGTAACGGAAGAGACCAGCTCCTCGTCATGCGAGACCACGACGACCGTCTTGCCCTCGGTCCTCAGGCGTCGCAGCAATGCATGCACACACTCGACACCGAAGCTGTCGAGTCCGGCGGTTGGTTCATCGAGCAGCAGCGCCTGCGGCTTATGCAGCAACACGCTTGCAAGCGCCACGCGTCGTGCCTCCCCCATGCTGAGAGAGAACGGTGAGTGGGAGAGAATCTCGCGCGTGAGACCAAGCTCTGCGAGCAGCGCGGTGATCTCCTTGTTGGATGGAAGAGGAATCCCGAAGTTACGCGCTGCGAAAAGCAGTTCGTCATTCACTGTTTCGCAGAAGAATTGTGACTCCGGGAACTGGAACGCAAAGCCTATCCGCCTCCGCAGTTCGTGCAGGCGTTTCGGCGATTGCCAGATGTTCTCTCCGTCAAGCAAGACGACGCCGGCATCCGGGCGCAGTAACCCGTCCATGAGCTGCAGCAGCGTGCTCTTGCCGCTCCCTTCTTCGCCCATGACGGCAACTGCTTCCCCCGACGCAACCCGTAATGTGATGCCCGAAAATACGTCTCGAGTCCCAAACGCGTTCGACCGGTAGGCGAACCGCACGTCTTCCAACGCAATGTTCATCGCAGCCTTTGGAGTTCTTGCGGCACAAGAATACCCCACGAACGCAGGGCATCCTGCCGTCGGGCAAGCACCTGAGGCGTGTCATCGAAGGCAACGGTTCCGCTTTCCAGCACGACGATACGCCCTGCCTGTCGGGCTTCGCCAAGACGTTGTGTGATCAAAATAATCGTTGTGTGACGCTCACAGTGAAGGCGGGTCAAATCCTCCATCAGTTGCTGCCGCGATGCGGGAGAGAGGAATGTCGTTGGCTCGTCGAGCACGAGGGCCTTCGGATGCATCATCATCACTGCGGCGAGTGCAAGTCGCTGCTGCGCGCCGCCCGAAAGCGTGGAAGGCGGATCGGTCCTTCGGTTTCTGAATCCCAGACGCTGGAGTTCTTCCTCTACCCGTCGATGTACCTGCTCTTTCGCGAGGCCGATGTTCTGCAGCGCGAAGGCAAGCTCTCGTTCGATGGTGGGCGAGGTCATCTGCGTGGAAGGGTCTTGAAACACAAGCCCGACACGTCGGCGGATGGCGGGAAGTGCGGAGGCCTCTGCCGTGCTCAAACCATCGACCAGCACACGGCCTGCTGTGGGAAGCAGGAGGCCGTTCAGACAGCGCGCGAGCGTGCTCTTCCCTGAGCCGTTCGCACCCATAATGGCCGTGAAACTCCCCTCCATGAACTGAAGGGAGATGGAGCGCAGCGCATCCCGTTCGGCACCGGGATAGCGAAACGACAGTGACTGAAGGCTAATCATCGGAGCGAACAAACTTTCCCTCCAAACCCGGAGAGAGAATGTATCGCAGCGAATCTCCTTCCTCCCAAACCATCACCCCCTCCACTCCGGGTGTGCGTTTGATAAACTCCATCCCCTTTTCTCTCCCCAACACAAACACAAGAGTCGAAAGTGCGTCGGCCGATGTCGCATCGCCTGCGATGATCGTCACGCTCACGACATCTCTCGCCGGATAGCCTGTTGCGGGATCGATGATGTGATGGTAGCGCACGCCATCCTTGATGAAGCAGCGCTGATAGTCGCCCGATGTGGAGATGCCGGATGTGCCTGCGTGAAACGATCCGAAGAACTTTCCTTCCTTGCGCGGATGGCGAATGAGAATCTCGGCCACAGAGGAATCGAGTGCGTGCGTCCCCTCCCACCACACACCAAGATTGCCCCCGAGATCAACGATGGCCCGTTTAACACCGTGACGTTTCAGCAGTTCCACGGATCGATCAACGGCGTACCCTTTTGCGATCCCCCCTAAATCTAAGCGCATGCCGCGTTGGCGCAGATACACCTTCGGACTGTCGATAACAATGTTGCGGAAATCGACGAGACGACGAAGGAGACGCATGCGACCGCGAGTGGGAATCTCATGCTCGGAGCCGAGGAAATCCCACGCTTTCACAATTGGCCCCACGGTCACATCGAAGCTTCCCCCCGAATGCTTCGAGAAATCGTTGGCCACGTTGAGTAGGCGAATGAGTTCCGAAGAGACAGCGACGCTTTCTCTTCCCGCGTGAGCATTGATCCTCCCCACTTCACTCGTGTCGACATAATCCGTCATGAGGCGTTCGATCCGGCTGACCTCGGCGAACACGGAATCGATGATCGCATTCCCATCGGGCAGCTTCTCGTCGTAGATGGTGACGGAAAGATACGTATCCATCGCGGTGGTTTCCCGGGCGATGCGCTGCAGCCCACCCTTCTCACACGAAAGCGCAGCAAACGCTAACAGCACCGAGGGAAGAATCGTCGCCCTCATCCGGTAATCCCCCTGACGACCGTTGTCCCGTCGCCCAGAATGCGAATGACCAAGCGGTTCGGCACGCAGATGATCGACTCGCCCGCGAGTCGCCGCCAGCCGGTGCGGACACATATCTTGTTCGGACACTCGGCATAGACAACCGCCACCTGTCCATCATGAATCTGAATACGCACATCGCCGTACGCCCCGCGGACGGTGACTTTCCGTTCTTCACTGAGGTTCCCTTTATACACGGGCATGGTTCGCAACTCCACCAGCACGGTGAACCCGTGAGAAGCAAACACGTCCCTCGCAAAGAAGCTTGCCACCGTGCACACGACAAGCACCACGAGAAGCACCCCATCACCCACCGTCAGGCGTTTCATCAGTGCAGAGCCTCCGGGAGTGCCTCGATCAGTCGCGAGGAAAGGTAGCCCACAATCAATCCGCCGACGAGCGAGCTTGTCAGAAGCAGGGGAAGGAGATGGAGCACAGCCGCATTCTGCACATACACAAAGCGAACAATCATGAGCTGCGTGATGCTATGCGTAACCGCTCCGACCAGGCTAAACCCAACAACGCTGAAGAGGCTTCCCGTGAGCTTGCGAACGCTGCCCATGGCAATCGCCGACGCAACGCCTGCCGCAAGCGCAAGCAAGAAGGCCGGACTCATGAACGTTCCGATCAACAGCGACCCCATAACGACGCGCAGCACCACGACCCCCAGCATGCTTGCCGTACCGAGAAGCATCAAGGCGACAACGCTGGAGATGTTCGCCAATCCAATCTTCATGAACGGCAGCGGCATGGGGATGTAGGATTCGATCACAAACAGCGCGATACCGACGGCCGCGAGCAGCGCAATGATCGTGAGCTTACGAACGGGCGTATAGTTGCTCATACACCAACCTCTCCGGCACTCATTCGCACAGGCAACTCAGAATTCCATGATGCCCAAGGAAAGGAGCACAAGGAGCAGAACCCCCAGGGCGATTCGGTAGGCCACAAAGCTGAGCGTTGTGTTGGTGAGAAGAAAGCGCAGCAGCCACGCAATGGAGGCGTAACCGACCACGGCGGAAACGAGTGTGGCCGCAACAACGTTCACCATCCCCAACTCCCCTATCCCCTGCCGTACGGTTACCAACTCGTACAGCCCGCTTGCACCTATGGCAGGGATGCTCAGCAGGAACGAGAACCGCGCGGCGGCCTCGCGCGTGAGGTTCAGAAACAAGCCCGCCGTCAAGGTCGTGCCGGAACGAGACGAGCCGGGAATCAACGCTATCGCCTGCGCTGTGCCGATGATAAGCGCATCCCACCACGTGAGATGCTCCATCGTTCGTTTATGGCTCGCCACACGTTCTGCCAACCAGAGAAGCAGCGCAAGCCCGATCAGGCTGGAGGCGATCACCGTCGTGCTTTTCGTAAACATGCTGTGAATAACATTGCTGAGGCCAAGCCCGATCAATCCCATCGGCACCGTTCCAACGATGACAAAGAGCCCCAGTCGTGACTGAACAGAGTAGCGCTTGATACCACCGAAGACGCCGTGCGTTGTCCAATCGTTCTTGAGCGACGTTGCCATCAGCAGCAAGTCTCTGTAGAAATATACCACAACGGCAAGAAGCGTCCCAAGCTGAATCACCGCAATAAACGCTGTCCATGATTCAGTCGTTGACGGACTGATCAGCCCGAACATTTTGCCTGTAATGGTGAGGTGAGCCGAGCTACTGATGGGAAGGAATTCCGTCAAACCCTGGACGATGCCAAGGATAATTGCCTGCAAAAGATTCACTGAAGCCCCCGAATCGACTCCGACACTAAGGTTTCCCGTTCAACAAAAGGTCGTGCTCATGATAGGAGAAATCTGATTGAAAAACAATTCTGAGAATTCACCATCACTTGCGACCTCGCAAATCTTTTTCGTTGACGCGACAAGCGACATTTTCTATTTTCACTTCGGATTTTTCACTGACATCCCTCCATGCAGAAAACTATCCTGGTTGTGGATGACGAACCCCTGTACGTGGAGTTGGTCAAGGACCTGCTCGAGCTTCATGATTATGCCGTTCTCACTGCACTCAACGGGGCGGATGCCCTTCAGATGATTCGGCAACACAAAGTGGATGTCATCATCTCCGATATCGAAATGCCGCAGATGAATGGAATATCATTTCATAAGAAAGTCATCGAGCAGCCAGAGCTTCGGGATATTCCGTTCGTTTTTCTGACCGGCTCAGAAGAAGCACTCTACTTTCGTTATGTTGATGAACATCCCCGCTTGCGACTTGTGCGTAAGACCGAGATGGTGGAGAATCTCGTCAGATTGCTGAATGAGTTGACATCATTGACGTGACGATAAGGCACGAAAGCACCTCGAGCTTAGTCGAGGGCTTTGAGCATACGCACCACCATTTCGATGGCCACCTTATTCTCCCCTCCGCGTGGAATAATCACGTCAGCCCAGCGTTTGGTCGGTTCCACAAATTCTAAGTGCATTGGCTTCACCGTCGCCATGTACTGCTCCATCACGGACTCGATCGTCCGTCCTCGCTCAAGCACATCGCGACGGATGCGGCGAAGGAGGCGTTCATCGTCGTCGGTATCAACAAACACCTTCACGTCAATCAGGTCACGGAGTTCCTTTTCGTAGAAGACGAGAATCCCTTCGACGATAATGACGCGCCTCGGCTCAATGAGGCGCCGGCTAATTCTTCGGTAGGTTGTGTAGCTGTACACCGGTGCGTGGACGGGTTTTCCCGCGCAAAGCTGGCGAAGATGCTCGATCAGCAGCGAGGTGTCATACGCATCCGGGTGATCAAAGTTGATTTCGTGAGGCTGTTTGCCGCCGAAGGCCGAGAGATCCTTGTAGTAGGAATCATGCTGCAAGACGACGATGTTGGGCTCGCCAAGTGCCGATGCGATCTGCTGGGCTACCGTCGTCTTGCCAGAGCTGGTCCCGCCGGCAATACCGACAACGAGATGGTTGGTGGACATGAAAGGGCATGTAAATTCTTGAACGCTCCAATATACTCGTTCGACAGCCGAGCTGCAAACATAGAATGAGCCACCGAAGCGGGTCCCCTGAACTCCACTCAAGCATTTGTTGTATATTTGATAACGAATCGGCCGCGGTGTTCTGTGCTGGTTCGTCCCCGGCCATCATTACATAAGATTCAAAAGCTTCCAGGCGAAAGGAATGCGCTCGATGCTACGGCTATTGTCCACTGTGCTCATTGTTACAACGGTCGTCGATGCTCCCGCACAGCAACCGCACCTACGAACACCAACCGTTAGCACCGTCGGAAGCTTTTCCGAGAAACTGCGTGAAATAGAAATTGCCGCAGACTCCGCGACGAAGTCTTCACTCATTGAAGACCTTCTCTTCTCGCTTCGTCAGAGCGGAGGCCCTGTTGTGGAGGACTCGGCGGTTCATTTGTTGTACGTTGGAGAAGCAAAAGCCGTGACTGTCCCTGGTGACTTCAATGGCTGGAATCCTCGGGCAGATAGCATGGTGCATGTTCAACACACGCGCCTGTTTTATCTCTCAAAGCAATTGCCACCGACCGCGCGTGCGGAGTACAAGCTGTGCGTTGACTCCGTGTGGATGCTTGATCCACTGAATCGCCGGCAGGTGATGGGAGGATACGGACCTAACTCGGAAATCCGGATGCCTCAGTATCGTCCACCTGCCGAGATCGAGGAACGCGACGATGTCGCTCGCGGACGAATTGATACGATCAGGTTCAACAGCAAGATTCTCGGTCGAACACATCCCGTGTTTGTGTACCTTCCGCCGGGCTACAACCGATTGTCGCGCACGCGATATCCTACCATCTACGTCAATGATGGCGGTGAGTACATCACGCTTGCTCGCATGCCGACCGTGCTGGATAACGTGATTGCCGACGGACGCATTCCCCCCATCGTATCGGTGTTTGTCGATCCTCGTACAGACCTTCAGGATGCAAGCACAAACACACGGATGCAGGATTACAGCCTGAGCGATTCCTACATCCGGTTTCTTGTCGAAGAGCTGCGGCCGCACATCTTGCGCCACTACCGAGTGAGCAAACGACCGGAGCGGACAGCGATCATGGGCGCGTCGCTGGGTGGGCTTATCTCGACCTACACTGCATTCAAGCGGCCGGAGGTGTTCGGTCTCAGCGCCGCACAGTCGCCTGCGTACTGGTGGGCGAACGATTCGCTCATCACTATGATAGCAACCGCCCCACGGAAGAACGTGAAGTTCTACATCGACACCGGCACACTTCACGATGCACAAGACAAGTCGCTCCAGATGAAATCAATCATGGAAAAGAAAGGCTACATCGTGCATTATGAGGAGCATCCGGAAGGACATAATTGGGCCAACTGGCGGGCACGCATTAGTCATATCGTAGAGTATTTCTGGGGAAGCCGACCCTGAGCGTTCGAGGGGAAGGCTACGGTATCCCGACGCGGTCGCGCAGCGTACATCTACACCATCATGCGCACTTTGGTAATGACCGGTTCCTGGGGCTGGGTCCTCTCGCCTCGCTCGGCTTGATTGAGCAGACGAGTGATATGGCTCCCCAACACGTCAATCTCCGTGGAGTGGTACTGTTCGCCCCCGAACTTCCGGATCGTTTCTGTCTGCTCTTTCAACATGTCTGCGTCCTGCCGGAAGATATGCAAACCGATCGATTTGAGCACCGAGGCGAGAAGCCCCGCGAGAATCGGAAGCCGCACCGCAGCTACCGTGAAGAGTCGCGTATAGAAATCTTGTTCGGGCGTCAGCGCCGTCGTTACGCACAGGTGAGTACGCTCGCCCAACCTATATTCGACCTGCGCGATGGACGGCAGGATGAAGCGATCTACATGTATCACCTCACCTCCTTTGGGCGCGAGGAGTTTTCCGATAAGACCTGCCGGTCGCGACTCGCCAACATACTCAGCTTCGACACGATCAGCGTATCGGCGCACGATCACTTCAAGTTCCTTGCGTGTGCCGGACGTCGAGCGGAACAGGCCGCCGTGCAGGTACGCGGTGTGTGGTACATCCAACGCATTCTCTGCTGTTGCATGCAGCGTCGCTTCAACAGCCATCTGCTGGCGAATAATCGTGTAGCGCCTGTCGTCGAGCAAAGGAAAGCGGAAAGGCTCGCGAATCGGTTGTGTCTCCGGAGTAGCGTAGACCCACACATAGCCCTGCTGCTCGCGTGCGGCAAACGCGACTGCACGTCGTCCTTTTGTTGCAGGCTCGCCCAATAGGCCCGGCACGGCACGACATGCACCTTCGCGATCGAACTCCCAACCATGATACGAACACCGAAGCGTTTCCCCTACGACTTCTCCAAGTGACAGGGGAACGTTTCGATGCGGGCACCGATCGAGCAGGGCACCGACTGCTCCCGTGCTATCGCGAAAAAGTACGAGGGGCATTCCAAGAAGAGTAATTGCGAGAGGTCTGCGCTTCAACTCTTTCGACGAGCAGACGACGTACCAGTCGTCGGCGACTTTTGCAACCGACGTATGTCCCTTTGTGCTTGGCGGTGTAAGTCGGGGTTGCAGTGGACCGATTATTTCCACAACGCACTTACGCGAAAACGGAGGTCTGGAAAGAGCGGCGAGCGGGCTTCATCATCCTTCTTGAACTCACCCGCCAGACTGAAGCCCGTATGGGTCAGTTGATACACCTGCAAGATTTGGTTCTGATAGTCGGCGAGCCAATACTCCTTCACGCCCTTGTCGGCGTAAAGCTTGAACTTGAAGCCGCGGTCCCTTTCCCGAGTACTTGGTGAGAGAACTTCTACTACGAGGTCGGGTGCCCCCTCGATGAAATCTTCCTTCACCATTGAAAGCCGGCCCTCGGCGACAAAGAACAAGTCCGGCACCACGACCGTCTCCTCGTCGAAGTACACATCGCAGGGGCCGATGAAAACCCGACCAAGCTGATT
>CAZIKE010000027.1:0-32435 GCA_964539775.1 uncultured Chitinophagales bacterium | reverse complement strand
CTGTGTAGCGGTAGTTCCGCGCGCCAAACGACGCTGACGAAGAACAAGCCGGTGGACGCAGTCATCATGGCTGTGGTGGACAAGATTGATATCGCGGACTGATTCGTCAGGTGTTCTTCGCGCAAGTCATAGGAACCGTGTGGGCGACCCGGAAGGATGAACACCTGGAGCAGTTCAAGCTTCAGTTCATCCAGCCGCTGAACGGCAACAGAGAAAAAGTCGGCGACCCCATCGTTGCCGTCGATACGGTGGGGGCCGGGCCGGGTGAAACAGTCATCTACATCACGGCGCGCGAAGCAACAATTCCGCTGCCCGTGGAGATGGCTCCCGTGGATGCGAGCATCGTCGGCATCGTTGATAGAATAGACAAGGAGCTTCCGCTCTGACAGGGTATGGGAGTTTGTTGAACATTAGGTGAAGAATGGGTAAAGCATCAAAACAATACAACAATCGGGAAAGCCAATCTCTTGACAAATATCTGCAGGAGATTGGCAAGGTTGACCTTCTCAAGTCGGATGAAGAAATCGAGCTTGCGCAGCGCATCAAGAAAGGCGACCAGCGGGCGTTGGAGAAGCTGACGAAAGCGAACCTGCGCTTCGTGGTCAGTGTGGCGAAGCAGTACCAGAATCAGGGGCTTTCTCTCGGCGATTTGATCAACGAGGGAAACCTCGGGCTGATCAAGGCTGCAAAACGCTTCGATGAGACGCGCGGGTTCAAGTTCATCTCGTACGCCGTATGGTGGATTCGTCAATCAATTCTGCAGGCGCTGGCGGAGCAGTCGCGCATTGTGCGTCTTCCCCTCAACCGCGTCGGCGCGCTGAACAAGATTGGCAAGGCATTCAGCACGTTGGAGCAGGAGTTCGAACGCGAGCCCAGCGCAAGCGAGCTTGCAGAAGAACTGGATATGTCGCTCTTTGAAGTCTCGGATACGCTGAAGATCTCCGGACGCCATCTCTCGATGGACGCGCCGTTCGCACAAGGGGAGGACAACCGTCTGCTGGACGTGATCCAGGATGAGCGGCAGCCTGCGCCGGATTCGGAGTTGATGAAGGAGTCGCTGAGCAAGGAGGTCGAGCGGGCGCTTTCCACGCTGAGCGAACGTGAGGCGGAGGTGATCCGTCTCTACTTCGGCCTCGGCCGCGAGCACTCGCTGACGCTTGAGGAGATCGGTGAGAAGTTCAAACTGACGCGTGAGCGCGTCCGCCAAATCAAGGAGAAAGCGATTCGGCGGCTGCGGCACGCTTCCCGCAGCAAACAGCTGCGAGCCTATCTTGGCTGAGTGACGAAGCCTCCCGTTGCGGAGGCTTCGCTGTTCTGTTCACGGAACGGGGTTGACAGACATGCGCAGGACAATCGATGCCACTCCAGCGACCCGGGCGCTGTTGCTTGCAGGCTTCGCCCTCACACTCGCCGGTGCAGGCTGTTCAACTTCCCCCACTACACGTGACCGAGAACGTTCGGCTAAGCCGACAGGGGTAGTGCAGGATGTCGATGAATTCATCTATCTCGCAAAGATCAAGCGTGAGAAGGAAAGAGAAGACGATAGACGCGTGGATCTCCGTTCGCTCAATTCCCGCCGTGCCGGTCGGGATGAAATCCCTGCAAGTGTCAACCGGGACCAGTTTCTTCTGGAAGTGGTCAGTTACCTCGGCGTGCCCTATAGCTACGGCGGTTCGACTGCTGAAGGGATGGACTGTTCCGGGTTCGCCTGTCAGGTCTTCAAATACGGAGCAAACACGGAAATCCCGCGATCGACTGTTGAACAGTATCGCTCCGGCAGGCGCGTCTCGAAAGAAGACCTGCGTTTCGGCGATCTCGTCTTCTTCAATACGACCGGCGAGGTGCCCTCGCACGTCGGCATCTACCTCGAGGACGATGTGTTTGTGCACGCCAGCGTTGTGGAGGGCGTGACGCTTTCATCATTAGAAAGCACCTACTACAAGCGCCGCTTTGTTGGGGCGCGGCGCGTGCTGGACTAATTCCCCGACACGCCCTATATTGAATCTGAATGCTCAAAGGAAAAACCCGGTGGCTATTCTCCCCATTTATACCTACGGTCAATCAGTTCTGCGCAAACGCGCCAGGCCTGTGAAGCAGGTAACGAGCGAACTCAAGCACTTTGTCGACGACATGTTCGAGACAATGCACCACGCTCACGGCATCGGCCTTGCGGCCAATCAGGTCGGGGCGCTGGAACGAGTGATCGTTGTCGATATCTCCGACGTCGACGACAAGCCGCACGAAGGGGTGGGCGAAGCGGCGACCTCGGCAACCCTTTCGCCGGAACAGCCCAAGAAACTCGTGCTGTTGAATCCCGAAGTTCTCTCTTCTTCCGGCTCGTGGAAGATGGAAGAAGGATGTTTGAGCATTCCGGAGATCCGCGACGAGGTGACGCGGGCCGAAACGATACGTGTCCGCTTTCGCGATTTAGAATTTCGCGAGCATGAACTGGAGGCCGACGGCCTGTTGGGACGCGTGATCCTGCACGAGATCGATCACCTGAATGGCGTTCTCTTCATCGACCACCTCGGTGCCGTGAAGCAGAAACTGCTGCGCGGCCGTTTGAACAAAATCCAGCGAGGGGAGGTGGAGACGAAATACCCCATTATCCACAACGCGGCGACCGTGGCGGTTGCCAAATGACCTCGGAACAGAATCCCTGCGCAGTGAACATCATTTTCATGGGGACGCCGGACTTCGCTGTGCCCAGCTTGGAAATCCTTCTCAAACACAACTGTCCCATTCAAGCAGTCGTTACGGCACCCGACAAACCGCGCGGAAGAGGGATGGAGCTGAGTCCACCACCCGTCAAGAAGGTGGCCGTCCGGCATCATCTGCCCGTTCTCCAACCCGAAGCGTTGAACGATCCGGCATTCGTTCGGCACATCGCATCACTCCATCCCGATCTAATTGTCGTTGTTGCGTTTCGTATCTTGCCGAAAGAAGTGTTCACGATACCGCGTCTCGGTTCTATCAATCTTCACGCATCGCTGTTGCCAAAATATCGCGGCGCGGCACCCATCAACTGGGCGATCATCAACGGTGAGACCGAAACCGGCGTTACGACATTCTTCCTGCAGGAGAAAGTGGACACAGGCAACATACTCCTGCAGGCGCGCACGCCCATCCTTCCCGAAGATGACGCCGGAACGCTGCATGACAGACTTGCTGCCATTGGCGCCGAGGTTTTGCTGCATACCATCCGCCTCATCGAGCAGGGGAAGGCTGTGCCGCGCGAGCAAGAGGAATTACAAGCCTCGCCCGCCCCGAAAATTTTCAAAGAGGATTGTCGGATACACTGGAACACTCCGGCAGGGCAAATTCACAATCGCGTGCGCGGCCTTTCGCCCTCTCCCGCGGCTTTCACCCTGCACAACGGCAAACAGATCAAACTCTTTCGCACAAGGGTGTGGGATGAGCCGACGCGTGACGAGCCGGGAACGGTTCACGTTACTGGCCAACGCCTCCTCGTCAGCACGGCAGATAAGTTGATTGCCGTCGAAGAATTGCAACAGGAGGGAAGGAAGCGCCTGAAGGTGGAGGAATTTCTGCGGGGATACCGGATACGTTCAGGAGAGAAATTTGATTAGCCACAACCATCATGCTGCGAAGATGCGTTGCAAAGCAGAGGCGAAAGGCGTATCTTGTTGACGTTCAAAGGGTTCACGCCGTTTCAGAGAGCTGCTGCCGCATGGATTTCTTGCTCTGGGCTGTACGAAGCCTGCATCTGTTTGCCGTGATTGTTTGGTTGGGGGGAATGATGTATCAGGCCGTGATATTGCGCGCAACGGAAGCACGCCTGCCCGATGCGACGACGCGACAATTCATCGCACAGTTTCGTCCGTTTGTGTGGATGAGTGTATGGACGATCTTTGTGACCGGGGTTGCGCTGATGCTTTTTAGCTCCCGGTTTGTCTTTTTTCGGTATCAGGATGCCTGGTCGGTGTTGTTGGGCTTCAAGCAGCTTGTGTTTGTAGTGATGGTGGTGTTTGCCTTTGGCACAGCGCGCATGTTCACACGCGTAGAGGAATTGCTCCGGCAAGGGAAGGAAGAAGAGCACGTGATGCCCTATTACCGACAGATGCTTCGCTTCGGTAGAGTGAACGTCGGGCTGGCTCTTGTTGCCGTGCTGATGGCAGCCGGCATGACGTAACGGAAGGGAAGACGATCTCTTGGGAAAAGTCATAACGATAGCGAATCAAAAAGGCGGCGTGGGGAAAACCACAACGGCGGTGAACCTTGCCGCGTGCATTGCTGCGGCGGAGCGCCGCACGCTCCTTGTTGATGTCGATCCCCAGTCCAACGCCACCAGCGGACTGGGCTTCGACGGTTCCGCCGAAGGGCGCAGCACGTACGAGCTGATGTTAGGGAATCTGCCGGCGACCGCCGCCATTGTGCCGACGCAAATGGAATTTCTCCACCTCATTCCGTCGCACATCAATCTGGTGGGCGCGGAACTGGAGATGGTGGATGTGGAGGACCGTGAAAAGCGTTTGAAGACCGCTCTCGATCCGATTCGCGATCGGTATGATTTTGTCTTTATTGATTGCCCGCCGTCGTTGGGACTCATCACGTTGAATGCGCTGACCGTTGCGGACTCGGTGCTGATTCCGGTGCAGTGCGAGTACTTCGCGCTCGAGGGCCTGGGCCAGCTGCTGAACACCATCAACATGGTGAAGAAGCAACTGAATGAGCAATTGGATATCGAGGGCGTGTTGATGACGATGTACGACAGCCGTCTGCGTCTGTCGAATCAAGTCATTGACGAAGTGAAGAAATACTTCGGCGAGAAGGTCTTCCATTCCATCATCAGTCGGAACGTCCGGCTGAGTGAAGCGCCGAGCCACGGAAAACCCGTCATCCTGTACGACGCAATTTCGCAAGGGGCGCGCAACTACATGGACCTTGCACACGAACTTCTCCAAAAGAACAAGCATCGGGTTCACGCAATTCCGGTGCACCATGGAGCGAAGAACGCATGAGCACAAAAGGCAAGCCTGTTCTCGGCCGCGGCCTCGCATCGCTGATTCCCCGCGCAACGGCGCCCGTCCCCATCGCCGGCAAACAGGACGATGGCGTCTCGCACGATACGATCGCCCGCATTGAGATCGACAAGATCAAGCCGAATCCCTACCAGCCGCGCGCGGATTTCGATCCCGTCGAGCTGGATGAATTGAAGCGCTCGATTCAAGAGAAGGGCATCATCCAGCCCATCACCGTGTGCCGCGTGGAAGGCGGCTACCAGTTGATCTCCGGTGAACGACGATTGCGTGCAGCAAAGGAAGCGGGTCTGACGCACATCCCGGCGTTCATCATTCGGATTCATTCACGGGAGGAACTTCTCGAACTCGCGCTGATCGAGAACCTTCAGCGGTCGAATCTCAACCCTATCGAAATCGCCATCTCCTACAGACGCTTGACGGAGGAATTGCACTACACTATCGACCAGGTGGCACAGAAGACCGGCAAGGATCGCTCGACGATCACCAACTTCCTCCGCCTCTTGAAACTTCCGGAACGCATCCAGGCTGCTGTGCGCAAAGGCGAATTGAGTGCGGGACATGCCCGTGCGCTCATCACGATCGAAGACCCGACGGTTCAAATGCGCATCTTCGAACGGGTGATTGCCAGGGGTCTATCTGTTCGCCAGGTCGAGAACGCCGTGCGCTCCGTTTCGGCGAAAACGCGCAGAAGCCGCACCGTACAGACGGCGGCACGCGCCACGACGAGCAGTTCACTCGCTACCATCGAAGAGCAGCTTCGCCAGAAGCTCGGTACCAAAGTGGAAGTGCGCAACATGGCCGACGGGAAGGGCCAGATCGTGATCGAGTACTATTCGCTCGATGATTTAGATCGACTGTTGGAGTTGATCTCGACCATCACTCCGTAACTCACACGGCAATGAACAAACGAGTCATCAACACACCGAACGCCCCCGCTGCGATCGGACCGTACAGTCAGGCTGTGCTCGGCAACGATCACCTGCTGTTCACAGCAGGGCAAGTGGCGATCGATCCCGCGACAGGCCAGGTAGTGGAGGGCGACATCAAGATACAAACGCGCCGCGTCCTGGAAAACCTCAAAGCAATCCTCGAGGCTGCGGGCACAGACCTCCGGCATGTTCTTAAGACGACCGTGTTTCTCAAGGACATGAACGAGTTTGGGGTGATGAACGAGGTGTACGGCGAATACTTCCGTGAAAACCCGCCGGCGCGTACGACGGTCGAGGTTGCCCGTCTCCCTCGGGATGTGCGCGTGGAGATCGAAGCGATTGCTTTGGTCGAGAAGACCGAGAAATCATAGCACGAGCGATGAAACGTGCAGCCTTGACGTGCACGATGCTTGTCCTGCTCGGCGGCACTGTTTTTTCCCAGGCCCAGCCTGACTCTCTTTCGCATGCGTCGCCTGATTCTCTTCCTCCGGTTCCACCCGTCTCGCACACGGATTCAACCGCCGTCGGTCTTCTTGTCAAAGCCCAAAAGAAGGATACGCTTGCCGCCGGCTATCGAGAGACGAAGTCGCCCTTGCTGGCACTGCTTCTTTCTGCCGCATTGCCGGGCGCGGGACAGTTCTACAACGAGTCCTACTGGAAGATTCCCATTGTCCTCGGCTTCGGATATTACTTTGCCTCGAACTGGATTGATCTCAATGATAGCACGAAGCACTACAGGAGGCTGTATTCCCAGAGCATCACTCCCCAATCTCCCAACGGCGACGGGAGATATCTCCAGCTGCGTGAGTTTTACAAAGACCAGCGCGACACGTTCTCCTGGTACATCTTCATCTACTATCTTGTCAATCTCGTGGATGCGTACGTCGATGCGAGTCTGTATGATTTTAATGTAGGAGATGACTTGTCGCTGCGCCTACTGCCGCAGATGCCATCCCCCGTGCACCCCGGCGTGGGAATCTCGGTGCGAGTGAGGTTTTGAGGGAGGGTAAGAATCTGTAGCAGGGTACTCCACCATATAAAAGTTGGGGACTCGAGGGGGTGAAGGTGATCAATTATTCATCTCAGTACAATTTTCCTGAACATCCCATGCTCAACTACATCTGGCTTGCCCTTCTTGTCATAGGAATTCTTGTCGCCGCTGGGAAGGACCTCTCGCAGCCGCCCGATCCCAACGCGGCGACGCACTATCCCAACCTCTCTCGTGTGACGAACCAGGGGATTATCGAGTCGGCAAAGAAAGCGGTAGAGCTTGCCATCGGCCTCGTCGGCATCATGGCGTTGTGGTTGGGGATTATGAAGATTGCCGAGCAAGCCGGACTGATGACACAGCTCGCGAAGGTACTGAAACCCGTGACCACGCGTCTCTTCCCGGACGTGCCTGCAGAACATCCCGCCATGGGTGCGATGATCATGAACATCTCTGCCAACATGCTCGGCCTTGCCAATGCGGCGACACCGCTCGGCCTGAAGGCAATGGAGGAACTGAACAAACTGAACAAGAAGGTGGGAACAGCTACCGATGCGATGTGCACGTTTCTCGTCATCAACACCAGCAACGTGCAGCTCATTGCCGCACCTGTTATTGCCATCCGGGTTGCCGCCGGTTCCACGAATCCGACGGAGTTCCTCGGGGCAGCGATCGCTGCAACGACCTTTTCGACCGTGGTCGGTATCGTCGCGGTGAAGGTGCTTGCGAGGCTCCGCGTGTTCAGGCTCGACACGAAACCCACCCCCTCCGTTTGACGAGAAAGGAGCGTGCTTATGCAGGTTTTTGCAAACATCATCAACGCCGTATCGCTCTTTGCGATCCCGGCGCTTGTCTTGTTCGTGGTTGCGTACGGAGCGATCAAGAAGGTGAAGATTTACGAGGCGTTTGTCGAGGGAGCGAAAGAAGGCTTTAACGTCGGGGTCCGCATCATTCCGTTTCTCGTCGCAATGCTCGTGGCCATCGGCGTGTTCCGCGCCGGCGGTGCCATGGACATTCTGACGGCTGTTCTCTCGCCCGTCACATCGCTGATCGGTATGCCGGCGGAAACGATCCCGATGGCGCTGATGCGGCCGCTTTCGGGGAGCGGCGCCCTCGGTGTGATGTCTGAGATTATCTCGACACACGGTCCCGATTCCCTCATCGGACGCATGGTGAGTGTGATGATGGGCAGCGGCGAGACGACCTTCTATGTGCTTGCCGTGTACTTCGGCTCGGTGTCTGTAACCCGAACGCGCCATGCCGTGCCGGCTGGCATCATCGCCGACCTTGCGAGCATTCTCGCATCGGTGTGGCTTGCCAACGCGCTGTGGAACTGACGTCGTGCAGGAACCGCAGTCGAGGGATGGCGTGTGCGTAGTGCCCTTGCGCGTTCACACTCACTCTTGGAGATCACCGGCATGGTCCGACATCTGCAAGCGCTCCTTCTGATCGTTCTCCCTCTCTCATGCACTTCAAGCACGAGTATCGCACCGCTTCGGCAGGCGGAGTTGGTCATGGACAAGAACACGATCGCTGTTGAAATGCGTCACGCTCTCGACCAAGAAATGAGCCGCTGGTATCCCCTTGCGGTCGATACGACCTTTGGAGGATACTTCAGTGACATAAACGAGCATTGGGTATTGGACGGTCAACAGCGCAAGATGCTTGTGACACAAGCACGTCACATCTGGGCGGCCGCGAATGCTGCAGCATTCTATCAGAAGGACAACACGCTGCGCACCATTGCGGCGCACGGCATTGCATTCCTCAGAAACAAGATGTGGGACAGGCGGTACGGCGGCTTTTTCACGCTGGTCGATCGTCGCGGAGAGCCAATCGAAGAAAACGGCCGCTTTGTCAAGCGGGCGGATGCCCATGCCTATGCCATCTACGCTCTCGCAACGTATTATCGTATCTCCGGCGATACCAGCGCGTTGAATCTTGCGCGAGAAACGTTTGCGTGGCTCGAGAAGCACAGCTACGATCCGAACGACGGCGGCTACTTTCAATACATGTCAGAGGAGGGTCGTGCCGTTGAGGAGGACTTCGACGGGATTCCGCCCAAGGATCTGAATTCCTCCATGCATCTTCTGGAGGGGTTCACAGAGCTGTTGTGTGTGTGGCCCGATTCGCTTCTGCGTGAGCGGCACTCGGCGCTGCTGCACATCATGCAGAAGAAGATGGTGTCGGAAAAGGGATACATGATTTCTTCCTTTCATCGCGACTGGCGCCCGGCGCCGCATCCTGTTCCCCCAGCAGATATCCGGGCAAACAACGCCACAACAGGTCGGGTCTCCTTCGGGCACGACATCGAAACTGCATACCTGATGATCCAGGCAGCCGAAGCTCTCGGCCTGAAGAACGATGCGACCACGGCAACCATTGCACGGAAACTTGTGCATCATGCATTGGATCATGGGTGGGATCAGCTTCATGGAGGATTCTTTGACGAGGCCTATTACGTCGCCGAAGAAGCGAAGCCGCGCATCATGCGCACGGCAAAAGAATGGTGGATTCAGGCAGAAGCATTGCATACGCTGTTGCTGATGTCTGAACGTTTTCCGGCTGAGGAACATCGCTACGTTGAGAGGTTCTGCGCGCAATGGGAGTATTGCAAAAAATACGTCATTGACGATGAACGCGGCGGCTGGTATTGGGGCGGCACTGATGTCGTTGCGGAGCATGTGCACTCGCCGAAGGCGTCGATCTGGAAAGCAAATTACCACACATCGAGAGCTCTCATCAATTGTATCAACATGCTCAAGCATGCAACGATGATGGACCGGCAGCGGCGTCACGAGCCGGCCAACCCGAACACCATGCCCGAAGCGAGAGCGGTACTGGACTATCTGTACTCAATACAGGGCAAGAAGATCATCAGCGGGTACATGAACTTTATCCAAACTGCGGATGAAGACGCGCGCAGGGTGCAGGAACTTACCGGAAAACTTCCTGCCCTCTGGGGGTGCGACCTTATCGACTACTATCGGAGCGCGGGCAATGCCGACTCGATTGTCCAGGAGGCATACGCGAAACACAAGGCCGGCTACATCATTACGCTGATGTGGCATCAAGGGCGTCCCACGGATGATCCGCCTTACGATTGGAAGGAAAGCATGCAGGGCAAGCTCACAGATGAAGAATGGCAAGAGCTAACAACGCCCGGCACGCCGCTGCACCGGCGCTGGCTGGATGAGGTCGACAGGATTGCCGAATACTTGAAGAGACTGCAGCGCCTCGGCGTGCCCGTTCTCTGGCGGCCCTATCACGAATCCAACGGCGTGTGGTTTTGGTGGGGCAACAGAAAAGGGGACAACGGATCGGCAAAGCTTTTCAGAATGATGTTCGACCGCTACGTCCACTACCATCACCTCGACAATCTGCTTTGGGTATGGAATGCAAACGCGCCGCGACAATTGATCCATGATGAAGCGTATGAGTATGAGGAGTATTTCCCCGGTCTCCATTACGTTGACGTGCTGGCAGCGGATATCTACCACAAGGACTACCGGCAGATTCATCATGACCGGTTGGTGGAGCTGGCACAGGGCAAGCCCATCGCAATGGGAGAGATAGGCGAAGCACCTTCCTCGACGATTTTGTCAGAACAGCCGATGTGGACATGGTTCATGATGTGGTATCGCTCCGTTGATGTTCACAATACACCCGCGCACATCAGAGAACTCTACACCCACCCGAAAGTCCTCTCGCACGAAGATGTGGTGAGGACCAGGAAGTAACCCTCTTGGGGTCAAACGAAGCGTTTACCTTCTGCAAAGGATGGTTCCCTCGCTCGCGCCGTTCCTTGCTTCTCTAACGATTGTTGCGTAACTTTGAAAGCAAAATTCTTGAAGAACTCATCACTCTTGCCACCGAATCGACGAAGCATGCGCGCAATCATTCCTGTTGCGGGGATAGGAACAAGACTGCGACCTCATACCTACGCAATCCCCAAGGTTCTCCTGAACGTCGCCGGCAAACCGATCCTGTACCACATTCTGGACAGAATTCTCCATGAAGGGGTCAACGAGGCGACAATTGTCATCGGGCATATGGGGGAGATGATCCGCAAGCATCTGCTCAGAGCGTACCCGGGTTATCGCTTCGATTTCGTTGAACAGGAAGAAACGCTCGGTCTGGGGCATGCCATCTATCTCGCACGAAGGACCATGGGGACGGACCCTGTCCTCATCATTCTTGGTGATACGATCTTTGATGTGGATCTCGGTCCCGTGTTGAGGTCGCCGACCTCTTCGATCGGTGTGAAGATGGTAGAGAACCCGCGACGGTTTGGCGTTGCGGAAACAACCAACGGCTATGTGTCACGCTTGGTGGAGAAGCCGGAGAACCCCACGACCAACCTTGCCTTGGTTGGGCTGTACTTTATCAGGAACACGCCCTTACTAATTTCTTGCTTGAGCGAGCTTGTGGAGAAGAATATCCGCACGAAGGGGGAGTACCAATTGACCGACGCGCTCCAGTTGATGCTCGTGCGAGGGGAGAAGATGACGACATTCCCGGTGGAAGGCTGGTATGATTGTGGCAAGCCCGAAACGTTGCTCTCGACCAATCGCGCGCTGCTGGAAAAGCAGTCCGTCTCCCGTTCGTTGCCCGGTGTGGTCATCAACGAGCCGGTGTACATTGCCAAGACGGCCGAGCTGGAGAATTGCGTCATCGGGCCGTACACGACTGTTGGCGATAAAGCGGTCGTCACGGAATCGGTCGTTCGGAATTCGATCATCAGCGAGGAGGCACAGGTCCATCGTGCCTTGCTGGACAACTCGATTGTGGGGAACGGCTCCATTGTGAAGGGCAATTACAAGCGCATCAATGTTGGCGGCTCGTCGGAAATTGATTTCTACTGATCAGGCACATCCTCATACCCGCGCGCTCTTTTGTTGCTGTTGAGTTCCGCTCACCTGGTAACGCCGAGTGTCGTGTTTCCATTACTCGTGTACTGAAGAAGAAAGGTCTGTTATGTCGTATCTGTTTACTTCTGAATCCGTTTCCGAAGGCCATCCCGACAAGGTTGCCGACCAGATTTCGGATGCAATCCTCGATGAAATGTTGAAGCAGGATCCGGACTCCCGTGTTGCGTGTGAGACGCTGGTGACCACAGGGCAAGTTGTTGTGGCAGGCGAAGTGACCACCAAAGCATGGGTGAACATACCGGATGTTGTGCGGGGGGTGATTCGGGATATCGGGTATACGAAAGCAGAGTACATGTTCGAAGCGCATTCCTGCGGCATTCTCACGGCGCTGCACTCGCAGTCGCCGGATATCGCACGGGGCGTCAACAGCAGCAAGAAGAAGAAACAGGGTGCGGGCGATCAGGGCATGATGTTCGGCTATGCGACGAATGAGACGCCGGAGTACATGCCGATGGCTATCCTGTTTGCGCACAAGCTCGTCAAGCGTCTCGCCGACATTCGTAAGAATCATCCCCGCCTGATGCCGTACCTGCGCCCCGATGCCAAGTCCCAGGTGACCATCGAATATGATGGTGCTCGCCCGGTGCGTGTGCATACGGTGGTAATTTCCACCCAACATAACGGGGACGTCTCCCAGAAGCGGATTCGTGAAGATGTGATCGAGCACGTGATCAATTATGTCATTCCGCCGAGCCTGCGCGATAAGAAACTGGTGGTACACGTGAACCCAACCGGCCGGTTCGAGATTGGCGGACCGCACGGCGACAGCGGGCTTACAGGCCGGAAGATTATTGTGGATACCTACGGTGGCCGCGCGCCTCACGGCGGCGGCGCATTCTCCGGCAAGGATCCGTCGAAGGTGGATCGCAGTGCGGCCTACGGCGCGCGGCACGTGGCAAAGAACATCGTCGCCGCAGGTCTTGCAGACGAATGCCTGATCCAGGTTGCTTATGCCATCGGCGTTGCTGAGCCGGTGTCCGTGCACGTCAACACGCAAGGGACGGGTCGTGTTCCCGACGCCGAGCTTGAGCGTATTATCAGGAAAGAGATCGATCTGACACCCGCCGGGCTTATCCGTCGCCTGAATTTGAAGCGACCCATCTATCGGAAGACGGCGGCGTACGGACACTTCGGGCGTGAGGAGAAGGAATTCACCTGGGAGAAGCTCGATCTCGTCGGCCTCTTGAAACGAGCGGTGCGATAAGTCAAGGAAGAACAACATTGTTTCACAACCTCATTAGCTAAAGGATGACATGGACTACAGAGCAGGGAAATATAAGGTACGCAATCTGAAACTCGCGCAGGAAGGTGACAGGCTCATTGATTGGGCTGAGTCACGCATGCCGGTGTTAATGGCGCTGCGCGAACAATACAGCAGAACGAAACCGCTGAAGGGGTATCGCATTGCCGGGTGCTTGCACGTGACGAAGGAGACGGCGGTGTTGGTGAAAACACTTGTCGCCGCTGGGGCCGAGGTAAGCTGGAGCGGATGCAATCCTCTTTCCACGAACGACGCCGTTGCGGCATCGCTCGCCAGGCAGGGGATTTCCATTTTTGCGTGGCACGGCATGAACGTCAAGGAGTTCTACTGGTGCATCGAGGAGACCTTGAAGTTCAAGCCGAACCTCACGCTGGATGACGGGGCAGACCTCATCTTCACGATCCACAAGAATCATCCGGACTTTGCCGAGAAGTTCGTCATTGGCGGAACAGAAGAGACAACCACCGGCGTGCACCGCTTGCGCGCAATGGCTGCCGACGGCGCGCTGAAGTATCCCGTTATTGCTGTGAACGATGCCGAGACGAAATGGGATTTTGACAACGTCTATGGCACCGGACAATCGACACTCGACGGCGTGTTGCGCGCGACCAGCATTCTGCTTGCAGGCAAGAACGTTGTGGTGGCAGGCTACGGGCATTGTGGAAAGGGCGTCGCGCTGCGTGCCAAAGGCTTAGGGGCAAACGTGATCGTGACGGAAGTGAAACCGACCGCGGCACTCAAAGCAACACTCGACGGCATGCAGGTGATGAGGATGGATGACGCCGCGAAAATCGGCGACCTGTTCATCACTGCCACCGGCGTAAAGGATGTTATCGTGAAGCGACATTTCGACAAGATGAAGGATGGCGCCATCGTGTGCAACACGGGGCATTACGATTGTGAAATCAACCTCGTTGATCTCGCAAAGATGACCAGGTCCAAACGACTCATACGCGACAACAACGAGGAATACACCCTGAAAAGTGGTAAGCGCATTTATGTGCTTGCCCAGGGGCGTCTCGTCAACCTTGCCGCTGCCGAGGGTCACCCCTCGGAGGTCATGGACATGTCGTTTGCGAACCAGTTCCTCTCGCAGATCCGACTCGCCACGGCACACAGGAAAGGTCACCGGTTCCCGAACGGCGTGCACGAAATCCCGCGGGAGCAGGATCAGGAAATCGCCGCCCTGAAGTTGAAGACCATGGGCTACTCGATCGATAAACTCACGCCCGAACAGAAGAAATACAAGGAGGACTACAGCGCAGGGACGTGAAGAGATGGAGAACGGTTCTCTCGATCGTCCGAACCGTGAGAGAGAGAGAAAGGTGACTCGCAAGGGTCGCCTTTTTTGTTGACACACCCATCGCTCCACATTGAAGGAGCGCGGCCCAGCCTAAGCTTGCCGTCGTTACTTTTGCCTCAGGACAGTCCTTATCGAGGTGACAAGGTATCCGCCATCGAAGGGCTTGGGGATGTAATCGTCGGCCCCCATCCGCACGGCTTTGATTGCAAGCGGAAGCGTGTCGAATCCGGTAATCATCAACACCCGGGTGGGAATATGCTTGTCACGAATGAACTGCAGAACCTCAATGCCCGTTTTGCCGGGCAGGTTGATATCAAGAATGGCAAGGTCGAACTTATCTCGAGAAAGCCTGGCGATGGCATCCAGACCGTTGGAAAGAGATTCGACGGCGTAACCGGCACGGGAAATTTCCGATTCCACCACAATGCGCAGTGCCGGCTCATCTTCCACCACCAGAATGCGCTTCTGTTTCTCCGTAGTTGTTTCCGTGTTCATAGTGTCTGAATAAATCCTTGTTGCTTTTGTCTGATGGAGTTGTAAATTACATCCGTTTTCTGTCCCATCTCCTGATAAGCAGCGCCATGAGACAACGGCTCCTCACGCTTGTTGTCGTGGCAAGCGTGGGGGGCCTGGCCACCGACACTCGTGCACAGATTTCCACGTTTCCGTATCTCCAGAATTTCGATTCGGCTCAAGTGGGACTTCTGCCTCCGGGTTGGACTTCTACCCGGAATGTTTCAGCGGACACGACGGATTTCAAAACCGGGACCACGAATCCCTTTTCTCCTCCTCATGCGGTTGGTTCGGCGAACGCCCGCATCTCCCAGACGCTCTTCTCAGCACTGGTGAATTTCTCGTCCACAGTGCCAGAGACGCTCTCTTTCCGCGTTGCGCGTTCGACCACCCACACGGCGCGGATGCTTGTCGAAGCTTCGACCGACGGCGGCATGACGTTTCCCTTGCAGTTGGGCGACTCGCTCCGGTATCCCGGCACGACCGCATACGTTCTTGTCAAACTTGGCTTGCCTGCGCCGCTTGCTGCACAGCCCTCCGTGAAGTTCCGTTGGCGCATCGTGGGCGACCCCACTGCGGGCTCAACGGCAACGCTGCGTATCGACGACATTCTGATTACCGCATTGCGCTCGGACGATCTGTCGTTGTCGTCGGTGCGGTTTCAACCGTTGTTCCCCACAGAAGGGGATTCCGTCCAGACCATTGCAAAGATAAGAAATGTCGGGCAACAAAGCGCACAAAATTTTTCCGCGGAGTTCTACATCGACGCGAACAACGACTCGATCCCGCAGCCGTCCGAACTTCGCGCGGTTGTACCGAGTAGCGGTGTGCTTGTTGCAGGCGATTCGGTGGAACTTCCTGCGCGCCTCGGCCCGTTTGCTGCCGGCTCTCATCTGGTCATCGTCAGGATAGCGTATCCACCCGACCAGAATCTGACCAACAACCAACGCCTCGCTCCGATGAGCGTTGGATACAGGGCAGGAAGCGTTGTCGTGAACGAGATCATGTACGCACCGACAAGCCCTGAACCGGAGTGGGTGGAGCTGTACAACACACGCGCCGATTCGATCAGTCTCCGCAACTGGTTCATTGCCGATAGCAGTCGCGTTCAGCGAAGGATTACACCACAAGACCTAAAGATACCGCCCGGAGGCTTCGCACTCCTGACCGGCAATCCATCGGCGCTTCTCAACATTCACCCCTCTCTCACATCAACCATAATCGGCGTATCAAGTTTCCCCAGTCTGAACAACGCCGGCGATGCAGTGATCCTCTACGATCATCGCGCGTTTGCGATGGACAGCGTCCGCTATCTCTCCGGTTGGGGAGGAAATACCGGTGGACGCTCGCTGGAACGCATTGATCACGCTGCACCATCCACACTCCAGAGCAACTGGGGCACAAGTCGCAGCGCCAATCGAAGCACGCCGGGCGAGCGCAACTCGCTCTCGCGGAAAGATCGCGACCTCGCACTCGATTCTTTGAGTGTCGTGCCCGCACTGCCGGTTGTTGGTGATACCGTGCGGCTCGTTGCGCTGGTCCGCAATCCGGGGCGAGAGACGATATCGTCGTTCGCCAGCAAGCTGTACGAGGACACAAACGGAGATTCGCTTGCACAACCGCAGGAGCTGCTGCAAACGCTTGTGCATACGACAACGCTGCAACCGCTCGACTCGCTGGTCCTGACTCTTTCCGTCCCGAACCTGCCGGCAGGCACATACCAGTTTATCCTTCACGTGGGCGTTGCGGGAGACGAAGACACGACGAACAATGTTAGTGTCAGGCGTGTGCATGTTGGCTT
Source organism: uncultured Chitinophagales bacterium (assembly GCA_964539775.1). GTDB lineage: Bacteria > Bacteroidota > Ignavibacteria > UBA10030 > UBA6906 > CAADGV01. The sequence continues at coordinate 15,706 of CAZIKE010000027.1, read as the reverse complement.
CCCCGTGGGGTCGGTGGTCATTAACGAGATCATGTATGCTCCGCCGACTGGAGTGCCGGAGTGGGTGGAGTTGTTCAATGCGCGCGCGGATACGGTGGAGATCACGCGATGGCTTGTTGGCAATCGTTCACCAAGCTCACGCTACGAGATTGCCACGCAGCATCTGGTACTGGGACCGGAGGAGTATGTTGTGCTGACGAAAGACACCGCTCTCTTCAGGCAAGCGTACGTTCTCGTCCCCGGTAAAATTGTGCAGGTACCTTCACTTCCCACGTTCCTCTGGAATAATAGCGCCGACGCGGTTGTGCTGCTGGACAATCGCCGCGTCGTGATGGATTCTGTGATGTACACGTCAGGTTGGGGCGGGACGGGCGGTGCGTCGCTCGAACGGATCGATCCGTTCGCTGTGGCCAACGACTCGACCAACTGGGTCTCCTCCTCGGACTCGCTCGGTGCCACGCCATGCCGCGCGAATTCTCATGTGATTCTGGAACATGACCTGCGCGTTGTTCGTACGCGCACCGACACGGTAACCCCCGGGACAGACGGCCGCATCACGATCGTTGTTCAGAACGTTGGCAGACATTCCTCCTCATCGTTCGATCTCCTTCTGTACGATGATGTCAATGGGGATTCCCTGGGGAGCCCTGATGAACTTTTCTCCCAACAAACGATTTCGCAAGCGCTTGCACGACGCGAGTCGATTATCGTCACGCTGACCTGGCACGCGCCATCAAGCGGTATCCATGCGTTGATGGCATACGTTCGCTATGCGCCGGACCAGCGGCTCTCGAACAACCGTATGTTTGCTACGCTTCGCGTCGGCTTTCCGCAACGAGCGCTCGTGATTAACGAAATCATGTATGCTCCGTTTACCGGCGGCGCGGAGTACGTGGAGGTTCTCAACGCCGGCCTATTGCCTGTCGATGTCCGGCAATGGACCGTGCATGACCGTCAGGCTGCAGGAGGAGTCAATACATTTTCGCTGTCTGCGCGCAAGGTTGTGCTTCAGCCGGGGGAGATGTTCGTTCTCGCTTCGGACTCCAGCATTGTTCAGCGGTTTCCATCCATCGACACGCTTCGCCTCACCATCGTCAAGCAATCAAGCCTGAGCTTGAACAACGATGGGGATGATGTGGTTCTTCTCGACCCGACGGGACTTGTCATCGACAGCGTAGCGTACTTACCTTCGTGGCACAATCCGAATGTGCATGATGTAACGGGTCGATCATTAGAAAGAATCAACCCTGTGCTTACCTCCAACGACCCGCGCAACTGGTCGACCTGCACACAACCCTCCGGGGGAACGCCGGGAGGACAAAATAGCGTGTTCGCTCCCACACTGCCTGGCGTCTCGAACGTGTCCATCGCTCCGAATCCCTTCTCTCCTGACGGAGACGGACGGGAGGATTTTGCCGTGATTCACTATGAGCTGCCGCTCAGCGTGTCGATGATCCGCGTGCGCATCTACGATGCGGTTGGCAGGCGTATTCGCACGCTGGCGAACAACGAACCTGCAGGTGCGCGAGGGGACATTGTGTGGGATGGGTTGGATGATGAGAGAAGGAAGGCTCGCGTTGGTATCTACATTCTCTTGTTCGAAGCGATCGACGACCGCGGAGGCGTTATTGAAACGGCCAAAGCAGTGGTGGTCGTGGCGGCAAAACTCTAACGTTCTCTGTTGAGGTTCTGGGCGGGTGGCCAAAAGAAAACGCGAGGCAGCGCCTCGCGTCTTCAGGATGCTCACAAGCAGGTGTGTCCCCCTCACACCCACTTGCCAGCAAATTCGCCGAACATCAGATTGTCGATGAACTTCAGCAGTTCCGCAATCGGCGTTGTCTTGTCGAAAAAGAAATCGATCTCGGGGTCCAGCGCAAGGATGTCGGCGTACGCGTCGCCGTAGCCTGAGACGAAGATGAATTTCGTTCGCTTGTAACGGTCCATTTCGCGTGCGAACGCGTGCAGCATGATGCCATCCAGTGTCGGCATTTTGATATCCGAGATGATCAAGTCGATGTGGAGATCGGCTTTCTCCAGCACGTCGCACCCTTGGGAACCGTCCGTCGCTGTAAACACCGTATAGCCATTCAGGAACAGCGCTTCCTTCATGAAATTGAGATAGTCAACGTTGTCGTCAACCAAAAGCACATTCACGGTAAGTTTCCTTTCAACAGGCAGCTATTTTACATCCACACCTCGGCGAATTTGCCGAACATGAGGCGGTCCACAAAGCGCATGATCTCCTCCGGGCCCATGGTCTTTTCCAGAAAGAAGTCCCGCTCAGGATTCAGGCGCAGTGCATCGCTATACTCGTCCCGGTAGCTGGAGAGGAACACGAACTTCGTTCTCGCATACTGCCTCAGGCTTCTCACCGACCGATGTAGCTTGATGCCGTCCACATGCGGCATCTTGATGTCCGAGATGATCAGATCGACGGACGCGACGTTGAGGATCTTGCTCGCCTCCTCACCGTCGTCGGCGGCGTACACGGTGTATCCGCGCTCGTACAGCGCTTCTTTCATCTGCCGCAAGAAGTCCTTGTTGTCATCCACCACTAGGATTTCCATGCTCGTCTCGTGTTCTGTCAACGCAGTAGAAACATGCGAAAGGCTTGCCAAAAAAAATCGTAGTGTTTGTGGCGAGAAGGACCAACAAAAGGTGAGAGCGAAGCTCGAATTGGAAGCAGATTGTAGAAAGGTACAGGGGAAGCACGATGCTTCCCCGGACTGAAGGTGTTCGGAAGACTGACCGCCGGCCGTCAGGGGTCGAGCTTTTCAGTGACCGGCTGTTGATCCTGCCTGCCGATGAATTTTCCGAACATCAGGTCGTTGATCATCTTGACGATCTCCGTTGCGGGAGTCGTCTTATCCAGTAAGAAGTCTTTTGTCGGGTCGAGCTTCATTAAATCCTCATACACATCTTTGTAACCGGAGATGAAGATGAACTTCGTGTCCTGGTATTCCTCCAGTTCCCGTGCGTATGCGTGGAGTTTGATGCCGTCAAGTTTTGGCATCTTGATATCGGAGATGATCAGGTCAACACTCGATGAGTCGAGTATCTCGCAGGCCTCGGCACCGTTGGTTGCGGTGATGACGGAGTAGCCGTTTGCGTACAGCAGATCCTTCATCAGCATCAGATAGTCTTCGTTGTCGTCGACCAAAAGAATATCCATGATTGCCCTCGTTGTTTTCGTTGAAGTGCTCTCAGTATAATCAACATTCACGCCGAAGAACGTAACTCTCAACACAGGGGAACATACCGATGAGGAAACTTCGGTGGATGGTTCTGTCGAATACCTCATGATTCGAGAAACACAGACCCCGCGCAGGCATGAAAAAATTACAAGAGGGAGAGAGCAACTTAACTGCGTGATGGACTCAGGGAGAGGATTCTCTCCATATCGGGACGCAGTAATCTGTACAATTGCCACTCCTTCATGTGTGTTGCGCCGAGGCGCTGGTAGAAGTTGATGGCAAGCCGGTTCCAATCCAGCACGGTCCACTCCATGCGTCCGCATCCGCGCTGGTAGGCTTCGCGCACCATGGCAGTGAAGAGCGCATAACCGACTTTCTTACTGCGGTAGTCGGGAAGCACGAAGAGGTCTTCGAGGTACAGCGTCGGCAGGGCGAGGAAACTGGAGTAGGTTTCGAACACGAACGCGTAGCCGACGGGCTTTTCCTCGTACTCACCGAGGTATGCTTCGATGCGGCGTCGTTCTCCGAACATGTCGCGGATGAGTCGCTTCTTTGCCTCGGCATTCGGGCGCTGAAGTTTCTCATAATCGGCGAGGGCATCAACGAGCATGAGGATTGTTTCGGCGTCTGTGGGCGTTGCAGGGCGTACGGAAGGAAGAGGTCTGGCGGTCATACGTTTCCCGGTGTCTGGATTTTCGATTCTCGATTCTGGATGCTGGATGCAAGATACTTCTATTGTTGCGGAGGAACAAGCTTGACTCTTTCTTGGCCAAGAATGATATTGGGTCGGTGTCGGTTCTTTCGCAGTGACTTTTTCTTCTCTCGACGGGAGGGGGAGCAAGTATGAGGCGAATTGATGCTGTTCGAGCCATCACACTTCTTACCGCTCTGGGCACGTCAACAGCCTCTCTCGCGCAGTGGGTTCCCACCAACGGTCCCACCGGAAGCAGCATCAGATGTTTTGCGACGAACAGAATGACCCGAACCCTTGTAACTCCGGCACAACCATTGGATGCAAGATTCCCGCCTCATCGGCGGGCAGGCAGGGTTCAGGATTCACGTCGCTCAAGGTGTACGATCTGTTGGGAAGAGAGGTGCGCACGCTGGTGCATGAGAATCTACAAGCGGAAAGTTATGAAGTGACGTTCGACGCTACGGGACTGGCGAGCGGAACGTATTTCTATCGCCTGTCCGTCGTGCCTCTCGCACGACGAGACCTCGTCCCGACCGGTAGTCGGGGCGGGCAGGTCGGTGAGCTTGTCCAGACAAGGAAACTTCTCCTGCTGCGCTGAGTTGCTTGTAACAACCGTTCTGCCGATATTCATTCAACCTCAAACGCTCATTTCATCTACCCATTTCGTGCTTGGTACTCTATGAGATTTCACTTCGCTTCCCTGTTTCTTTCCGTTGTCTTTGTTATTCAATCGGGGCTACCTCAGCAAGGGGCAAGAACGTGGGAAGAGAAGCTCCGCGCCATTCCCGATCCTATCCGAATCCGTGAGTACATGCAGCGGCTTTCCGCCCATCCGCATCACATCGGTTCTGCGTACGGAAGGGAGAATGCCGAATGGATGCTGGCGCGATTGAAGGAGTGGGGATGGGATGCGCGCCTCGAATCATTCGACGTGTTGTTTCCGACGCCGAAGGAGCGTGTGCTTGAGTTGGTGGAGCCGACGAAGTTCACGGCATCGCTGCGCGAACCTCCGCTTGCAGAAGACCCTTACTCTCAACTTCAGAACGAACAGTTGCCGACGTACAATGCTTTCTCGGCGGATGGCGATGTGACGGCACCGTTAGTGTACGTGAACTACGGGGTGCCTGAGGACTATGAGCAGCTCGAGCGTATGGGTGTGTCGGTGAAGGGCTGCATCGTCATCGCACGGTACGGTGCCTCGTGGCGCGGCATCAAGCCGAAAGTGGCTGCCGAGCACGGCGCCGTCGGTTGCCTCATCTATTCCGATCCCTACAACGACGGCTACTCTCAGGGCGATGTGTTTCCGAACGGACCGTTTCGTCCCGAGTTTGGCGTGCAGCGCGGCAGCGTGATGGACATGCCCATTCACTCCGGCGATCCGTTGACCCCCGGCGTCCCGGCAACGCCGGATGCAAAGCGGCTTGCGCTCGGTGAAGTCCAGACGTTTACCAAAATCCCCACGCTTCCCATTTCGTATGCCGATGCGAAACCATTGCTCGCAGCGCTCGGTGGACGGGTTGTGCCGCAAAGCTGGCGCGGCGCGTTGCCCATCACCTACAAAGTCGGACCCGGACCCGCAAAGGTTCATCTCAAACTATTATTCAACTGGGAGATGGTGAAGATTCACAATGTGATTGCTCGCTTGCATGGCTCGACCTATCCGAACGAGTGGGTTATTCGCGGCAACCATCACGACGCGTGGGTGAACGGCGCTGAGGACCCGGTGTCGGGACTTGCACCGATGCTCGAGGAAGCACGTGCGTTGGGGTTGTTGGTAAAGCAGGGTTGGAAGCCCAAGCGCACCATCATTTACTGCGCGTGGGATGGAGAAGAGCAGGGGCTGCTCGGCTCCACCGAATGGGTGGAAGCCCATGCAGACGAACTTCGCACGAATGCAGTCCTCTACATCAACTCCGACTCCAACGGACGAGGGTATCTCTCCATGGGCGGCTCGCACTCGCTCGAGACATTCATCAACGACATTGCAAAGGAGATCACCGATCCCGAAACCAATCTCTCGGTCTGGAGGCGTCTGCAGTTGCGACGGATCAGGAACGCGGCAACGCCGGAGGAACGTAGCGAGGTACGCTCGAGCAGCATCCTTCGCATCGATGCGCTCGGCTCCGGCTCGGACTACACGCCGTTTCTCGAGCATCTCGGCGTCGCGTCGCTGAATCTTGGCTATGGTGGCGTTGACCACGGCGGCATCTATCATTCGATCTACGACGACTTTTACTGGTACACGCACTTCTCGGATACGAGCTTCGTGTACGGTAAGGCGCTGGCGCAGACTGCCGGCACGGCGGTGATGCGTGCCGCCGACGCAGAGCTACCACCGTTCGAGTTTACACGTCAGGCTGCAACCTTTAGCCGCTATGTCGATGAACTCAAGAAGTTGGCCAACGACAAACGAGAAGAGATCATCGAGCGCAACAAGCAGATCGAAGAAGGCGTGTTCACCGCGACGAACGATCCCCGGAGACCGATGGTGCCGCCCAACATCGAAGAGATTCCGCCGTTCCTGAATTTTGCGCCTTTGGAGAATGCAGTTGCTCTTCTTGGGAAATCCGCCGAGCGATATGTGGTTGCGGTCGAGAAAGCACGCTCAGCGCAAAAACCGCTTCCCTCTTCTATCAACAAGAAATTGATTGAAAGCGAGCGTCGTCTGACGGACGCGGCGGGTTTACCGAACCGCCCATGGTTCAAGCATCTCATCTATGCGCCGGGACTGTACACGGGCTATGGCGTGAAGACGATCCCCGGGGTACGAGAAGCGATCGAACAAAAGAAGTGGAAGGAGGCGGAACAGGAAATCGTGCGAGCCGGAAACGCTCTCGAGGACCTGGCGCGACTGATGGATGCCACGACCGAATCGGTGATGAAGGTTTTGCAGTGAGCAAGTACCGCCAAGCACTCTTGTACCTACCAAAAAAGGAGTTTACGATGAAACTCATCTTTACGATCGTTCTCAGTCTTGCATGCGCTTGTGCCTCGTCGGCGCAGTCCAAGCTTACCGCTATCACATGCGGCAGGCTCATTGACGGCACATCCGAGCGCCCGATGGACAACGCCGTGATTCTGATCGAAGGCAATGTCATCCGACAGGTGGGACGAGATGTGAAGATTCCCGATGGAGCGAACATCATTGACCTCTCGAGCGCCACTGTTCTCCCCGGTCTTATTGACTGTCACACGCACGTGTTGTTGCAGGGCGACATCACGGAAGATGATTATGCCGAGCAGATTCTGAAGGAGTCCATTCCGTACCGCACGCTGCGCGGAGCCGCGGCGTGCAAGACGGCGTTGCTCAACGGCTTCACCACGTTGCGTGACGTCGAAACCGAAGGTGCGATGTACGCCGATGTTGATCTGAAGAAGGCTATCAACAACGGCATCATCGAGGGGCCGCGACTGTTCGTCTCGACACGTGCCATCAACACCACCGGACACTATCTGCTCAGCAATCGCACCTACGCGTGGGAGCTGCAGATGCCCAAGGGGGTGCAGGAGATTACAGGGGCCGACGACGCGCGTCGTGCTGTGAGGGAACAGCTTTCCTACGGCGCCGACTGGATAAAGATTTACGCCGATCGCGGCTACTACCGTTTGCCCGATGGAACGTTCCGCAGCATCCCCAATTTTACACCAGAAGAAATCAATGCCATTGCCGAAGAAACGCGCCTCTCGCGCAAGAAGTTTGCAGCTCATGCGGTGACGCGCGACGGCGTGCTCTACGCAGTGAATGCCGGCGCCGCATCCATCGAGCACGGATTTGCGATGGACGACGAATGCATCAAGCTGTTGGTGCAAAAGGGGGTGTACTGGTGCCCGACCATCTACGTCAACATCTGGGTTGCCGAGGGGCGTGCAGCAGCCGGCAATCCGATGAACAAGGCCTTCAATGAGATTCTTCCCGTGACCTTTGCGAAAGCCGTCAAAGCGGGTGTGAAGATCGCCTTCGGTACAGACGCCGGTGGTTTTGCCTGGACGGAACATCAGGCGAAAGAGTTCTCGTACATGGTGCAATGGGGGATGACTCCGATGCAAGCCATCAAATCGGCCACAACCGTTGCGGCCGAGCTGCTTGACATGAAGGGAAAGATTGGGGAGATTTCTCCCGGCGCATTTGCCGATGTGATTGCCGTGAAGGGCGACCCGCTCGCCGACATCTCCGTGCTTGAACACGTCGCCTTCGTGATGAAGGATGGAAAGGTGTACAAGCACGCCGATGGATAAACCGTCTCACTCTCTACCACACTCTGATCGTGACCATGCACACTATGCCCAGTCGTTTCCACCTGTTCGTCACTCCGGCAGTGATCGGAGCGTTTGTGGTGCATGCCCTCGCGTTTGCCGACGATCGGACGCGACGCGATGAGCTTCGTTCGCTCTTCCGCGAATTTCGAACGCTTGCCCATCCAACACTCCCGGACGGCGTTCCTGACTACAGCGCGCCGACGATGGCCGCCACGCATCGGAAGCTGCAAACACTCCAACAGCGTCTTGCATCTCTCGATCCGAGGACGTGGCCGATGGAGGACCGTGTGGACTACGAATTAGTTCGTGCCGAAATGAACGGCCTCGACTTCTTCCTTCGTGTCCTCCAGCCCTGGGCGCGCGACCCGGCATTCTATGCAATCGTCTGGCCCGACCAGAGCGACACCCCAGCCCACGAAGGACCAACAAGTCATGCTGCCATTGAACTCTGGACGTACACCTTCCCGCTTTCGCCGACAGACGAGGCAAAGCTTGCCGGGCAACTCAAAGTGATTGCTCCGCTTCTTCAGCAAGCACGCACCAATCTGACGGGCAATGCACGCGATTTGTGGATAGCCGGCATCAGGAGTATTCGCAATCAGATTGACGATCTCGACGATTTGGCGAAGAAGACGACCAGTGCAGGTCGTGCATTCAAGAAGGCTCTGGCCGAGGCGCGCGCGGCTACCGTACGTTTTGCAGACTGGTTGGAGCAGCAAGCGCCGTCCAAAACAGGTCCGTCGGGAATCGGCAAGGAAGCCTACTCATGGCATCTGCAGAACGTCCTGCTTGTTCCGCTGACGTGGGAAGAGGAGGAGATGTTGCTGAAGCGCGAGCTTGACCGCTCGTTGGCGATGTTGAGTTTGGAACGTCATCGCAACCGAAATCTTCCACCCATTGAGCCGGCTTCCTCTCCCGAAGAGTTTGATCGCCGGACAGATGCATCCATCAGCAAGCTGATGAAATTTCTGAAGGATCAGGACGTCCTCACCGTTAAGCCATACATGGAACCTGAACTTCGTAAACATCGAGGCAGCTACAGGCCGCCGGAGAAAAGAAATTTCTTCCTCAACGTCTTGCATACTGAACCTGCGGTGCTATACTCACACCTCACGCACTGGTTCGAAACAGCGATGATGCGGGAGGAACCGCATCCGAATCCGATACGGCGTGAGGCATTGCTCTACAACATCTGGATGAGTCGTTCGGAAGGTCTGGCCACCGCGGTCGAGGAGATGTTCATGCACGCCGGACTGTACGACGACAATCCACGTGCACGCGAGCTGGTGTGGATCATGGTAGCGTTCCGGTGCGCACGGGGCCTCGCGTCGTTGTACGTGCACGCCAATGAGATGACACTCGAGGAAGCACGCGCCTATCAGATTGCAGGGACGCCGGCCGGCTGGGTTGGGTCGGACCTGAGTCTTGTCGGGGGAGAGCAACATCTGTACTTGCGCCAGCCGGGGTACGGCACAAGCTACATTACGGGCAAATACCTGATCGAGCGTCTCCTTGCCGACTGGAGCCGTCAACGCGGCGACGCTTTCACACTCAAGAGCTTCTTCGACGAGATGTACAGTGTCGGCATGATCCCGGTTGCGCTCATCCGGTGGCACATGACGGGACTGACCGATGAGCTACGCAGGATAAGAAAGGAATAAGCATGCAGATGGACCAATCCGTGAGATTTCTGATTGTGGTGTTCTTCGCGCCTTTGCGGTTTTCTCTTTCAACAACCTGCCTGTGCCGCCGCAACCCCTTGAATTGACACGAACGGATGAGCAGGTATAGTCACGACCTTGAAGGTCGTGGACAAGTTACCTACCGTGCCCGCGCGCTTTTGAATTTCCCTCCCGTCTCACTATATTCACACATGCACGAATCCACCATCTCCCTCAAAGACTTCATCTCTTCTCGTCGAAGCGAAATCGCTGCGGCCCACAAGTCGGGTGCAAGCGGGCTTGCTACGTGCGCGGCTCTCACCGCGATGATGGACGAGGCAATCCGTCGCGCCTACATGTCTGTTGCTGCAGAGGGTTACCGCATTGCCGTCCTTGCTCTCGGAGGCTATGGCCGCGCTGAACTTTGTCCCAAGTCGGATGTGGACGTGATGATTCTTGCCGATGATGGAAAAGGAAAGGAGTCCGCTGAGGCGTTAGCCAAGCAGTTCCTGTATGTGTTGTGGGATGCAGGCTTGAACGTCGGGCATAGCGTGCGCACGGTGAAGGAAGCGATGGCGCAACACGGCAAGGCAATTGAGTCGTGGGCGTCCATGCTCGAGAGCCGATTTGTATGCGGGAGTGAGGAGCTTGCTGCAGCTTTTGCTGAAGAGATGCGTCATCACGTTGCGAAAGGTAGTGACCGCTGGTTCATCGAAGGGGTGTTCGAGGAGGCTCGTGCACGCCACGAGCGGTTCGGCAACTCGGTGAAACTGCTGGAGCCGAACATCAAGAAGAGCGCCGGTGGCTTGCGCGATGTGCACGCGCTTTTCTGGTTCTACCGCGGCAACGATCCGGAGTTCATGTTCCCGCTCGACAGTCATATTGCGGCGCTTCCGAGGTTCATCACCGAGCTGACCCGGCGTGGAATGCTTGATGAGCCGGAACGACAGACAGTGGAGAAGGCATTAGATTTCCTTCTTCGCACACGGCACGAGATGCACCTGCGCCGCGAGGTGGCAAGCGACGGACTCGAATACGCACTGCAGCGTGAGGTGGCCGAGGCACTCGGCTTCGGTCGCAAAGCGGAGCTTCATTCCGTCGAAGTCTTTATGCGCGAGTACTATCTCCATGCCCGCGTGCTGCATCGTCTCTACCAGAATCTCTCTCATACATTCAGGGAGATGATCGAGCCGGTGCGATACTTCACTTCCCGCGCCGAGCAGTTGACCCCGACATTTTCGCGCAGCGATAGCTTGCTCACCGTCAGGCCCGATGTGGAACGCCTTTCATCAGCGTACGACGTCCTCGAAGCCTTCATGCTGTGCGCCGAGTATGAGCTTGATCTGCACGCACGCCTCCGGCGGGCCATTGCGGAGAGTCTCGACCTGTTCGACGATGAGCAGCGGCGCTCACCGTCGCTTGCGTTGCTCTTTCGCCGGATTATCCACTCCCGACGCGTGGCCGCGACGCTGCATGACATGAATGAATTGGATGTGCTGGCCGCGTACCTGCCGGAGTGGGGCGAGCTTGTCGCGTTCTTCCAGCATAATATGTATCATTACTTCACCGCGGACGAACACACGCTGATTGCTCTTGCCAACGCTGAACGCCTGCGTGAGCGTCAAGGCGTCATGCGTGAGGTCTTTCGCAACCTCCGGCGTAGGGATGTGCTCTACATGGCGATCCTGCTGCACGATATCGCAAAACCCCGGGGCGTGGCAGATCATGAAGTGACGGGCGTAGAAGTGGCAAGGGCTGTGCTCGACCGCCTCGGGATGAGTGATATCGTTCCTGATGTTGCGTTCCTCATCCGGAACCATTTGCTGATGGAACAGGTCGCCTTCCGTCGGAACATTCACGACCCGCAAACCATCAAGGAGTTTGCAGCAAAGTTCGAACGGCCGGAATTGCTCGATTACCTCTACCTGTTGACCTATGCAGACCTTTCCGCCGTCAACATCAACGTGTGGACCGAATGGAAGTCCTCACTGTTGCAGGAATTGTATGAGCTTACGTTCGAGGTGTTGCGCCGCGCCTTGAAAGGCGAGCAGATCGAACAATACCGACAAGCGCGCCACGTGCGGGCCCGAGAAGCCGTCGTGGACCGGCTGAGTCAAAAGCTGGAGCGCGAACGCATTCACAACCACCTGAACGGTATCCAGAACGATGCCTATGTTGCCCTCTTTTCCGAAGAAGAGATTGCGCAGCACATCCACCATAGTGAGTCTGACGAAACCGTCTCCACAATCTTCTCCCATCAGGAAGGATACACGGAGGTCACGATCATTGCCGATGACGCACCGTTCGCTTTGTCGAAGTTTTGCGCGGTGCTTGCTGCCAACGATGCCAACATCTTCGACGCCAACATCTTCACGCGTGAAGACGGCGTGATCATCGACCGTTTCCGGGTGAGCGACGCGGCGACAAAGGCAGAGCTGAGCCAGAGTGTGTGCCAGAAGATCGCCCGCGATCTGAACGAAGTACTGGAGGGGAGGTTGGACATCGAGCATCTCTTTGCCGCGCACCGCCGCAAATGGAAACGTCGCCCGAAGCGCCCCGATAATCCCAACATTCGCACGGACGTGCAGTTCGAGGAGCATCCGCGTTACACCATCATTGACGTCTACGCCCCCGACGCTCTTGGCTTTCTATACCGAATCACGGAGACGATGTCCAAACTGGGCCTCGACATCTACTTTGCGAAAATTGCAACGAGGGTGGACGGCATCCTCGACGCTTTCTATGTCCTTGATCGGAACGGAAACCGCGTCACAGAGCCGGGAAGGCAGGAAGAAATCCGTATCGAGCTTCTCAACACCATCAAGCAGGTGTCGGAGCAGGAACTCTCCGCGTCCTCATGAATTCCAAACCGATCGGCGTGTTCGATAGCGGCATCGGCGGGTTGACCGTCGTCCACGCACTCACCCAACGTCTCCCGCAGGAAAACATTGTGTACTTCGGCGACACGGCGCGGGTGCCGTATGGACCGAAGTCTCCGCGCGTGATTCGCGAGTACGCGGCCGAGGATACGGACTTTCTTCTTTCGAAGGATGTGAAGATGATCGTCATCGCGTGCAACACCGTCTCGGGCGTGGCACTGGATGTGGTCATGAAGCGAGCGAACGTTCCGGTGGTGGGCGTGATTCAACCCGGTGCGACCGCGGCTGTTGCTGCATCGAAGAAGAAGCGCATCGGCGTCATCGGAACCCTTGCAACCATCAACAGCAACGCGTACACAAACGCTATCCGTCAGCTTGATCCGGACGTGAAAGTATTCCCGCAGGCTTGCCCATTGTTCGTCCCCCTGGCCGAAGAAGGATGGACGCATCATAAGGCAACAGAATTGATTGCGAAAGACTATCTGTTTCCTTTGAAGTTAGAGAAGATCGACACACTCATCCTCGGCTGCACGCATTACCCGTTACTGAGAGACGTCATCAAGAAAGTGGTTGACGGCAACGTGCATCTGATCGATTCGGGAGAAGCAACGGCGGCGGAAGTGGAACGCATCCTCGACGAGAAGAAGCTGCGCAATCCTTCCTCACTCAAACCCCATCTTCAGTTTTTTGTCAGCGACGTGCCGGCAAAGTTCACGGAAGTGGGCGAGAGATTTCTCGGGCAGAAGTTGGGGAGAGTGATGAGGGCGGAGGGGTTTTAGTAATTGATGTTACGCAGAACGGTAGTGACCCCTTTTGGCGAAGCCATTCCTTCGGAACAGGGTTCGCGTCGCGATGCTGCTGCTATCCGATTCATCCCTTTCAGGGATACACCTTCTCAAACAATGACGCTGAAAGCGTCTAAGCTCTCTCCCGATGCCTTCGGCATTGAGAAGAGAGGGACTTTGTCGAATCCACGCTCACACCTTCCCTTCTCTTCCCAAGAGAAGGGGTTGGGGGATGAGTTCGCAGAAATGACGACGACACTCTTCGCTAAAGAGGATAGCTTCGCGTAATATCAGTTAGTGAGCGGTCGTACATGATCGAGCCTTTGTTCCTCCTTGTAGGTCGAATCTCTGATGCGACTTCGCGGGGTGGCCTACGCTCCTTGGTCGGGACTGCGTCCCGACGCTTGGAGTGTCGCGTATACCTTCATCGTGATAGGAGATCGGAAATGATCAGGTGTCTTGTCGTTATCGTCATGACTATTGCAGTTGCGTTCGTTGCTGGACAGGCGCAGGTGGATCACAGTACAGCGGTAGACGTCGTTGTCTTCGAGGATGCCCGCTTCGCGGCAATGGTCAAAGCCGACACGTCAACCCTTGCACGAATGCTTGCGGATGATCTCGTGTACGTCCACTCGACCGGCAGCATGGAAACGAAGGCTGCGTTCTTGCATGCGATCGGTTCTCGTACACTGCAGTATATGACATTCGTACCGGAAGACCGCCGCGTGATCGTCCTCGATTCCTCGTCGGCCATCATCGTTGGGCGCATCAAAGGGAGGGTGATGCTCAAGGACCGACGGGTGGATCTTGACGCCCGGTACACGGCCGTGTATCACCGCGGCAGGGAAGGCTGGAAGCTGCGGGCATGGCAATCGACACGCATCGCGCCGTGAAGTGAGAGATCAGAAGCCAGAAGTGAGAAGTGAGTCTTTGACCTCCGACCTCTGACCTCTGTCCTCTATCCTCACCCCTTCCCCCAATTCGTCCTCAAGCAATACTCAAAAATCTTGTCCGAGTAATCCTTGAACAGAGGAAACACAATGCCGCTTCCTTCCAAGAGCTTATCGGTATTGGTCGAGTCGAAGAGACGATTGACGGTGACGTAGGGGAGAAGTGTGTCGAGCTGCGACATGAGAGCTTCCTCACGACCCCGCATTGCCGCGCGACGCCGTTCGTACTCTTCTTTGCTGATGAACTCCATCGTACGTGGATGCTTCAACGGCGCGTGCTTGTCGAAGTAGTTGACGGCGGCGACGACCACCTCGTCCAACCGCGCCGCACGCTTGGGCCCCGCCGTGATGTGGAAAACCTTGCCCACCGATTCTTCCTTCGCTAGGATGTGAACCATCGCATCGTCCACCCAGTCAATAGGAACAAGGTCCAACAGCGTGTCGGGCGTGCCGGGGACGTACGTGAGCAATCCCTTGTGCACCAGTCGCAGGGGAATGTAGATGACGTTGAAGGAGCTGGTCTTGCCCGTGCGCGAATCGCCGATGATGATGCTGGGGCGGAATACGGTGCACGGGATGCGATCGAAGTTATTGCGGACAAGCCGCTCGGACTCGTTCTTCGATTGCTCGTAGGTGTTGAAAAACTTCTGTCCCATCTCCAATTCGTGCTCGAAGATGTGGCCGCTGCGTTGACCGGAGACCGATGAACTGCCGATGTACACGAAGCGTTCGAGCCTGCCGCGCTCGGCACACATGTGGGCGATGGCCAACATGCGTCGTGTGCCGCCACAGTTGATGGCACGCGCTTCGTCAATGGGATGGTCGAAGCGAATGGTTGCTGCACCGTGGATGATGTGTGTGGTTTCGGCGATGATGCGTTCGAGTTGCACAGCATTGAGACCGCAGTGATCCAAGCCCACGTCGCCTAATATGCCATCAACACGCTGCGGCGCGTCGGGGATCGTGAACTCCTCGGCAATCTCCTGAGCGATGGTTCTGGTACGCTCGGCGGCTTCCTCCTCATCCTCTCCGCGGACGAGCAGCGTGATCGTTGAGCCAGGGAACTTCATGAGCAGACGTGGGATGAGGTTCTTGCCCACCAATCCCGTTCCGCCTGTGATGAAGAAGTGTTTGTGCATGGGTTGCGACAGGTGTGCGTTTTGGTTAGGATAAAGATAGGGAAAATTCGAATATCATTGTGCGGCTGCACAGGAGGGATCGTTGCACCGGTTCGCTCGAAGTGTTTGCCGAACAAGGAATGTTCCGCCGGCATTGCCTCTTGACTT
>CAZIKE010000026.1:29655-33710 GCA_964539775.1 uncultured Chitinophagales bacterium | reverse complement strand
CCCTCTCCTGCCCCTGAATGATAACAAGCTTCAGCACCTTCGTTGCACCAATATCGGGCAGCTCGATGTGCGCAATGTAGATGCCGCTGCCGATCGGCAGATCGTATTCGTTCCTCAAATCCCAATCAACGAACTGCGATCCGGGGTCGTCCTTGAGGAGGGTGCGCACGTGAATGCCGCCGAGATTGAAGATGCGTATGTATGCACGCGCGGGTAAATGTGTGAACATGACGCGATGGCGTACGAGGCCGGTTGGTGAAATAGCATCGCCGTAGTACGGATTGGGCACGACGTTGATTGCCGAAACATCTGCTCTCGCCCTGCGCAGCTCGAACGTCGGTGCGGCCGGCTGGACCTCCACCGCATCGCCATGCTGGATTTCGTGGAACTTCACAAACTTGATGACCGTGCCGATCGGCGGTGGCAGGCCGTCACGATCCTTGTCCGCGATCTGTATTCCCCAAATGGCGTTCGCCGGGTCGTCCGGCGCTTGTGAGCCGCGGAACACCTCCGTGCGTCGCTGGAAGACGCCCAGCGAATCATTACCGCCGGTCGGGTAGGGAACGCTCGTAATATGGATCGGCTCGAAGATCGTGAAGAGTGTGTCGCCGTAGAACACACCGTGCGGTGTCACGTTCCAGCGCGTTGCGTCTCCCGAATCGCGGAACGAAGCTATCACCTGAACCGGCGTATCGCCGGGGTCTCGTCCAACATCCCACACCGAAAACGGAACCTTGACTGCCTCGGACTGCGAGTTGAGAACCAGAAGCCGGACGGCGTAACTCCCCTGTCCGTCAAAGCGCAGCTCGTAGTCGCGCTGCACAAGGCCGATGCCGTTCATGGCGCGCAAGGTTCCGCGCTGGCTCAGGACAGTGTAGGAAGGATTCGGATTGGTGGGGCCAAACACATCATTCCCATTTTGGTCGATCACAGTTCGCAGACCGACAGGCGGCACGCTCACGGTCAGCTCGAGCCCTGCCTCGGCAATACGATAGGGTGTACGTCCACTCAGGTCGGTAACGTCCGAGAGAACGACACGGCCCGTTGCACTATTCGTGACTGACCACTTGAACGTCCGGCGCGTTATCGTGGTATCGAACCGGATGCGATACGCGGCGCCTGTTGGGGCTTGGGGATTGTAGATGACGGGGACAACGACGGCGTCGCTGTTGCCGACCACTCGTCGCACGGCAACCGTATCGCCGATGGAGTGGGGCATCACGATCCCGGGACGGCGCCATTCAGGAACGGCGGGCAGAATCTCCGGCGCACTTTCTACGCTGCGCACCGTCGTGGTCGGATCTGGCGTGTAGCTGTATGCCGTAACAGCAAAGTAGTAACGTTGTCCGTTCACCAACGGGCGATTCCAAATCTTGTCTTCTGCAATCAAATGACTTCGCTTGATGCCGCTGTCGGTACCATACTGTACCGGGCGCATATAGATCTCTCCCGCTTGCACATCGAATTCTTCCTGGGAGATAGTCCGGATGTTGTTGACGAGATCATAGGTTGCCAGCCTCACGGCGTTCTTGAGATCCGTCGCGCCGTCGGGGAGCTGGTACACGTTGTATCCTTCGAAACGGTAGTTGCCGAACTGAACGGTGTTCTCCGTCAGCGCAATCGCAGTAGAATCATGTCCCCATTCCAACAATACCTCTTTGTCCAGTGCAATGACGTTGACACGTGGTGGAGGGGGAGCTTTCGGAAGTGTAAACCCGTTGTTGTACGCCAGTTGTGCGACCTTGTCGTTGTACTTCAGCACCTTGATGCTGGAGAGGTAATCGGTGCCCAATCCTCCGATCACGGCGAAGACCACCTCCTGCGTATCACCTACCGCCATGGAAAACGGTCCCGACGCGATGACGATTTCTCTGTCGCCGGGAAAGATCGGGTCGCCGTCCAGCCAGCCGTAGCGCAGCACCGGATCGCCGCTTACCCAAAACGTACTGGGCGATTGCGTTACGGGGTTGATGAGCGGGTTGGGGTCGGGTGGGCCAATGGGACTCGGCGGCAGGCCGCGAAGCACTTGATACCAACCGATTGCCCCGAAGTTCCCGCCAAACGGGGGCTGATAGCGCGAGCCGTATCGAGTGTGTCGGTCGAAATAGATGAACGAGGTCATGGGGAGATTGATCAACCCGGGGCCGATGGTTTTCAGGTTCAGGAGAGCGAAATCAGCAGCGTCGTCGATGCCGTTGCGGTTGCGGTCCTCGCCGGCAACGCCGCGCACGACGGGGCCTTGCACTAGGTCGAACCCAACTGCAGGAGGGGGAAGGTTGAAGTTGGCGAACAGTCGGTCGGACGCGGAGGAGTTGTACACATAGCCCAAGTTCAACAAGGTATCGCATGCGGCATAATCGTCCGTTGCATCGCCGAGGTCGGGATCGGAAACTTGTGCAATGAATATGCTATCGATGCGCGCCGCTGCCGATGTTGACGCCGTGCCTTTGTAGATGAAACGAAAACGCTTGTAGATGACGTTCGCCAGAGCGTCGGTGCGGTTATAGGCCCAGATGGTTCCCTGCAATTCCATCCCAACGGGCTGCGCTGAGAACGGTCGTGAGGCAACGATGTCATTGCAAACATACCAGATGACCATGTCGGCGTCGGCATAACCGGGCGTTTCGCCGTCCAGCTTCCCGTTGCGGTTCACATCTTCGCCGGGATCGAGGTATGCGTTGCGATTGAGGTCTTCGCCCCAATCTAACACTCCGTTGTTGGCAGCAACGAGTTGCCCGTTGCGGTCGAGATAGCCCGTGTCGTAGAACGGTGCGCCAAACTCCCAGGGCCACTCGCGCCAGTCCTTTGCATATGCAGTACGGAGTCTGGAAAGGTCGGCATTGGTCAGCTCGTTCAGGTTCTTACGATAGGTATCGGCCGCGTCTTGCCGGAGGTCCACGGTGCGGAAGTCGCGGCGAATCTTATACAAGCGCACCGTGCTGTCATTGGGGTTTTGTACTGCGTTCGTCCTCATACCGAGGATCGCTCCCTGCCGCATGCCGCTGCTGTAGTACTGGCCGTTCACATGCAGCCGCGTGGTACTGCCATCGCGCACGCGTCCACCCCAGAGAATGCCTGAGGCGTAGACACCCAGAGCAGTGCCTCGTGGAAACGTCATACCTCCGCCGCCGAACAGCGGCGAGGGATATTCTTGGTTACCGTTCGAATTGTACCACGCGAGAAGTCTGTTGATGTTCATGGGCAGAACGGTCGGCGTGCCGAGAATTTCCGCAGGCTCTGCCGGCGCATGGGGCTTATCCTGCGATTGGACGGAAAACGCAAGAACGGAAAGCAAAGCTACGATGAGACAGAGAGTGATGCGATTCCTCATGCTGGGTCCGTAAGGTTGGTAATGCATTGGCGCGTTTCAATGTACAGAGCGAAAGCAAGAGTTGCAACGCGCGCTCATGTCACTGCGCAGTTGCATCTCTGCGAATTCTTTCGTTGCTTTGCTCGTGTTCTCGTAACAGCCATGCCATGCGAAGTGTTCCGACGCTCCTTTCCTGCCTGATGATGCTCGTCTTCTCGACGTGTGAGGAATCGCTGCCGCCCCGCAATCCGCCGCAGGACTATCTTCAGACGACGCTCACTGCCTCATCGTCGGCTGTCGAAGTGCGTGATTCGACAGTCACCGGACTTGGCGGAGCGATCGTCGTGGGCGTGAAAAACATCTACGTCGAGGTGCTCCAGGATTCGGAGTATGCACGCGTTGACCTCGATGTGTGGATGCGTGACATACCCGCGCAGCGCGCACACGTCGTGGCCACGCGGAGGGAACTGACCAACTCCGGGCTTATCTCGCGCGGCCTCTTAACGTTGCGACCAAACGAAACGGCAACATTTCTCAAACAATGGAGCCACCGAACGATCCAGAGCAGGTGGTTCTGGGAGTTCGTCCGCCTGACCCCGAAGGTCACTCCGGGTGGGGAACGGTATCTCGAATCCGACACGGTCTTCTTTGTCGCCGAAGGCAAGGTACAACTGTTCAAAGCAACAGCCCCCGAGCGGTTGCCGCGCATAATGTTTTGGACGTTCTACAGAATTTTTGAATGAAA
>CAZIKE010000026.1:0-29555 GCA_964539775.1 uncultured Chitinophagales bacterium | reverse complement strand
CATGACAAATATGAACGACCACTTCGGGAGAACGCGGCGACGCATACCCACAGGCAGGGAGAAGGCGCGCCTGCTTCGGCCCGACAGCAGAAGCTTCACAAGATGGCATTCGCATTGAGTGTTTTCACGATCGTCTACAACATTGTGGAGGGGTTAGTGGCAACGTACTTCGGCTATGAGGACGAGACGTTTGCCCTGTTCGGCTTCGGGCTGGATAGCTTCATCGAAACCATTTCGGGCATCGGCATCGCGCATATGATGTATCGTATCCGGCAGAACAACAACATGATGCACGATGACTTTGAGCGTACGGCACTCCGCATTACCGGTTTTGCTTTCTATGGGCTGACGCTCGTCTTGCTTGCCATGGCAATCAACAATACGCTGACCCAGCATAGACCGCAGACGACGTTCTGGGGCGTTATCATCTCCCTCATTTCGATTGTCGTTATGGTGGCTTTGATTCATGGGAAAAACAGCGTTGGGCGTGAGCTTGGCTCCGAAGCGATCCTTGCCGACGCGCGGTGCACGAAAGTCTGCATTTACATGTCGCTTGTGCTGTTAGCCTCCAGCGGCATCTACGAGCTAACCCAGGTTGCCTACGCCGACGCCATCGGGACGGCGGGCCTTGCGTACTTCTCTGCGCGGGAGGGGAAGGAATGTTTCGAGAAAGCGCGCACGGGGTCGGTGTGCGCGTGTGAGCATGATTGATTCGCGAAATCCGTAGTTGCCTTGCTGCCGTATGTCCTTCTCACCCTCCATCAGTGTCATCATTCCTGCGCTCAATGAAGAGAAACTTCTCGGCGGAATGCTGCAGCAGTTTACTCCCGAGATTGTCCGCCGGCATCAGCTCGAACTCATCGTCAGCGACGGCGGCAGTGTCGACCGCACACTGGAGATCGCCCGCAGATTCGCGCACACGGTCGTCGAGAACACCTCCGGAGCGAGGCAAACCATCTCGCTCGGCAGAAACGAAGGGGCAAAGCATGCCCGCGGCAGCATCTTCGTGTTTCTGAATGCCGACACGCTGATCAAGGACGTCGAGTATTTCTTCCGGCGCATCAGCGAAGAGATCGAAGAGGACGGCCTTGCGGCGATGACGTGCAGCGTGGAGATTTATCCGCACGAGCGAAAACCCGTTGATCGCCTCTATCACGGTTTCTACAACTGGTTCTTCTTTATGATGAATCAAGTGGGGATGGGGATGGGCCGCGGCGAGTGCCACATTATGAAGCGCAGCGTGTTCGAACGCGTGAACGGATACTCGGCCCAGATCGCTGCCGGTGAAGACTACGACATGTTTCGTCGCCTGAAGCGTGTCGGTCGCATCAAGTTCCTCAAAGATGTTGTCGTGTACGAATCCCCTCGTCGCTATCGTAAGTATGGCTACGCGTACGTTACTGCCTCGTGGTTCATGAACTTCCTTGCCGTGCAGTTTCTCCGCCGTTCGATTCTTGATGAGTGGAAGGCGGTGAGGTGACGTGGCCGGCAGCAGCAGGCGCCATGAGAAGGCGCTTGTTGCGTTTGCTTCTCCCTCCCCATTTGGATATATTTTTTTGAGTTTTTTCTACGACAACGCATGCTCAAGACACATCCTGCGTCGGCAACGACGTCCATTTCGTCGGAACAATCGCTCTATCGCAAGACGGTGCTGGAGAACGGTATCCGCGTTGTGACCGAGCAGATTCCCTACGTGCGCTCTGTTTCGCTCGGTGTATGGGCGAACGTCGGCTCGCGCGATGAAGACGAGAGAACCAACGGCATCAGCCACTTCGTTGAGCACATGGTGTTCAAGGGCACGAAGAAGCGCACCGTGCGTGACATCGCCCAGAGTCTCGAATCCCTCGGCGGCTATCTCAACGCCTTCACGACCAAAGAGCAAACGTGCTTCTATGCCCGCGTGCTAGATCGCCATCTCACCGATGCGCTGGACGTGCTTGCCGATCTTGTGCAGAACGCGACGTTCAAGAAGGACGAATTGGAACGCGAGAAGCTGGTCGTGATCGAGGAATTGAAGAACGCTGAGGACGACCCCGAAGATATCATCCACGACCATTTCGAGAAGGCGCTCTTTCCCAAACACTCGCTGGGGTTCCCCATCATCGGAACGAAGGAGAACCTCGAACGCTTCCAGCGCGATGATCTCTTTGCCCATGTCCGACGGTACTATGTTCCGTCGCGCCTGGTCGTCGCGGCAGCCGGTAACGTCAACCACGAGGAGCTTGTACGTTTGGTGGAGCGGTACTTCCGCTGGCTGCCCAATCATGCCGACGGTGCCGAGCGGCGACAGGCTCCGCCCAAACTGTACCACAACACGTTTGCCGAGTATCCTCGACCCATCAACCAGGCGCATGTGTGTTTGGGTACGGTAGCGTACAGCATTAAGCACCGAGACCGCTATCCGTTGACCGTGATGAATGCCTTGTTGGGTGAGGGGATGAGTTCCCGGCTCTATCAAAACATCCGCGAAAAGTACGGCTTTGCCTACAACGTCTATTCCTACACGACCTTGTTGAGCGATGCTGGGGTCTTTGGCGTCTATGCCGGAACGGACAAGAAGAACGTCGAGAACACCATCGAGTTGATCTACAAAGAACTCACACGTCTGAAAACACGACCCGTCCCGAAGGCGGAGGTGGAGCGAACGAAATCGCAGATCAAGGGAGTGATCATGCTGGGGTTAGAGAACATGTCGGGACGGATGATGCGACTCGGCAGCGGCGAGCTGTATTTCGAAACGTTTACCTCCCTTGATTCCATTCTGAAGAAAATCGATGCGGTGACCCCGGAGGCGATTCAGCTTGTGGCGAATGACCTGTTCAATGAGGAGAAGTTCTCCACGGTGATCATCCGTCCCTCCTAAACGTTGATCGTATGATTACGCTGAACGACCTGAATCCTCATGTGCTGAAAGCGGAGTATGCCGTGCGCGGGCCGATTGTTCTACGTGCGCAGCAGCTTGAGGCACAGGGACGCAAGATCATCTACTGTAATATCGGGAATCCACAGGAACTGAAACAAAAGCCGCTTTCCTACCTGCGGCAGACGCTGAGCCTTCTGGAGTACCCCGAACTCCTCAACCACCCCGATGTGGTGAAATTGTATCCACGGGATATTGTGGAGCGAGTGCGGATGATTCTCCAGAAGCATCCACCGGGCACAGGGGCGTATTCCCAGAGCGCGGGCATTCCCTTCATTCGGCAGGCGGTGGCGGAGTTCATCAGCCGACGCGACGGCATTCCGGCAAGCAGCGACCACATCGTGCTCACCGACGGTGCAAGCAAGGGGGTGCAGGCTGCAATCCTCGCCCTACTGCATCATCCGAACGACGGCTTCATGATTCCCATTCCCCAATACCCGCTCTACAGTGCAACCATCGCGCTGTACGGTGGAAGACAGATCGGCTACTATCTCGATGAGTCGAACAACTGGCAGCTCAACGAAGAAGCACTCGAAGAAGCGATCACGGATGCGATGAAGAACGGGATTCATCCGGTGGCGATTGCCGTGATCAATCCGGGGAACCCGACGGGGAGCGTGTTGACCTACGAGAATATTCGGATGGTGATTCGTTTCGCGAAGCGCCACCATCTTTCCATCATGGCCGATGAGGTGTATCAGGAGAACGTCTACGATCCGCACAGCAAATTCTACTCGTTTGCAAAGGTCATGCACGATATGAACGAACGAGACGTGACGCTCTTCAGTTTTCATTCCGTCTCGAAAGGATTCCTGGGAGAGTGCGGCCATCGGGGTGGGTACGTGGAGTTTCGCAATGTGCCCGATGATGTGCTGGCGCAACTGATCAAACAACAAAGCATCAGCCTGTGCGCAAACCTGAGCGGGCAAATCAGCACATACATGATGGTCGCTCCGCCACAGCCCGGCGACGAAAGCTATGAAACGTACATCGCAGAGAAGAACGCCGTCCTCTCCTCCTTGAAGAAAAAATCCGAGATCCTGTACGAAAACATCAGCACGATCGAAGGGATGACGTTGAACATTCCGCAGGGGGCGATGTACGCTTTCGTGCGGTTCGAGCTTCCTCCCGAGCCGGGCGTTGATGTGTCCTTGATGGACCCGGAGCAGAGAAGAACGTACGAGCAGCAGCGCGACGAGAAGTACTGCCTCGCTTTGCTGGAGGAGACGGGCATTTGTGTCGTTCCCGGATCGGGCTTCGGCCAGCAACCCGGCACGTTCCACTTCCGCACAACATTCCTTCCGCCGCAGGACGAGATTGAGGAGTTGGTGAAGAAGCTGAAGGCGTTTCATGAAACGTACGCCCGTTCGGCAAGGGTTGTGGTGTAATGGAACTGCGCAGCGGAGAACCGATGGTCAAGGTGTTCAACGAAGTGGGCGTGCAGTATCTCATCGCAGTGAACCCAACGTAAGGAACTTGAATGGCGAAGATTACGATAGACGGCAAGACATGTGAAGCCGATTCCAGGAAAACCATCATTGAAGTAGCGCGAGAGAATGGCATCGAGATCCCCCACTTCTGCTGGCATCCGCGGCTTTCGGTTGCCGGCAATTGCCGCATGTGTTTGGTGGAGGTAGAAAAGATGCCGAAGCTTGCGATTGCCTGCGCGACGCAAGTGATGGAGGGGATGGTGGTACACACGGCCAGTCCGAAAGTCATCAATGCGCGCGAAGCGGTAATGGAGTTCCTGCTCATCAATCACCCACTCGATTGCCCGATCTGTGATGAAGCGGGAGAGTGCAAGCTCCAGGATTACGCGTACGCGTACAGCATCGGCTACAGCCGGTTTGAAGAAGGGAAAGTACACAAGCCGAAGCGGGTCGAACTGGGCCCGCACGTTCTTCTCGACACCGAACGATGCATCATGTGCTCGCGGTGTATCCGCTTCTGCGACGAGATTGCCCGAAAGCCACAACTGACGTTCACGCAACGGGGCACGCACGTGGAGCTAACCACCTTCCCCGGGGAACAGCTCGACAATCCCTACTCCATGAATGTCATCGACATCTGTCCTGTCGGCGCGCTGACCTCGCGAGAGTTCCGCTTCAAGGCTCGGGTATGGGAGATGTCATCCACCGAAACGATTTGCCCCGGCTGCGCGCGTGGCTGTAACATGTACTCCTGGGTACGCAACAACGAAATCCTCCGGCAAACGCCGCGCTACAATCCCGAGGTGAATGATTACTGGATGTGTGATTGGGGGAGGTTAGAGACGTTCAAGCACGTCAATGTGTCCAACCGCATCAAGGCGCCGATGATGAAGAAAGATGGCGTTCTCGTCGAGGTGGGTTGGGATGAGGCAATTGCAAAGGCCGCGGGAGAGTTGAAGGCGTTCAAGAAAACGGAGATCGCCCTCATCGGTTCGGCATACGATACGAACGAAGACAACTACCTGCTCCAGAAGTTTGCCACGGAGGTTCTCGGGACAAAGCATATTGACTTCCAGCGCCACATCGTTGAAGGGGATGAAGACGATTTGCTGATCCGAGCGGACAAAACGCCGAACGCGCTCGGCGCTGTCACCGTCGGCGTGCGGCCACGTGAAGGCGGTCTCGACTTCAACGGCATCATTAAAGCGATTAAAGAAGGGCACATTAAGGCGCTTGTGGTTGCCGATGATAACATTGCGGCTACGCCCGCAGTGGCTGATGCGTTGGGCAAGTTAGAGATCCTCATCGTCCTGTTCTCGTTTGAGTGTGAAATTACCCGCATGGCCGACGTGCTCTTCCCCGCCTCGACGTTTGCCGAGAAGCACGGAACGTTTACCAACTTCCAGGGCCGCGTGCAACGTATTCGTCCCTCGGTAGCAACGCTCGAACAAGACCGCGCGCTCGAAGGATTTGCGATGAGCCGTCTCGACAAATTCGGTACACCCTTCGATCGGTGGGGGAGGGGAACCAAGCGCGACGCGCGGCCGACGTGGCGCATCATCGCCGGCATCGCTTCGCTGATGGGAACGAAATATCGCTACAACACTGCCGAGGATGTCTTTAACGACCTTGCCGCCCACGTCGATGCGTTCAAGGGTATGACGTACCGTACACTCGGCACGAAAGGACTGCTCCTAAGACAGCGGGAAGCTACTCCAGTTACTGCATGACACGACCATGGAATTCCTTATCATCTCCCTCATCAAAGTTGTTCTTGTTCTTCTGACCGTGCTGACGGTGGTGGCGAACCTTGTGTACGTGGAGCGACGCGTCAGCGCGTTCATTCAGAACCGCATCGGTCCCAATCGCGTCGGCCCATGGGGCTTGCTGCAATCGCCGGCCGATGTCCTGAAGCTCTTCATCAAAGAAGACATCGTACCGGCGAAAGCCAACCGCTTCATCCATACGCTTGCGCCGGTCATCTCCATCTCGGTCGCACTCGTGACTATCGCCGTCGTTCCCTTCGGCAATACTATCGAGCTGTTCGGTCGTGAGATCAAGCTCATGATTGCCGACGTCAACGTGGGCATCCTCTACATCCTCGCGCTGACCTCTCTGGGCGTCTACGGCATAACACTCAGCGGCTGGTCGTCCAACAACAAGTATTCGCTGCTCGGCGGCTTGCGTTCATCGGCGCAGCTCATCAGTTACGAACTCTCGATGGGTCTCTCGATCATCGGTGTGATCATGATTGCCGGAACGCTGGAGCTGGATGCCATCGTGGAGTCGCAGGCCGGCGGCATGTGGTACTTCTGGCGCACGCCCATCGGGTTCATCACGTTTGTGGTGGCGTCGTTTGCCGAAACGAACCGGCTGCCGTTCGATCTCCCGGAGGCAGAACCGGAGCTTGTCGGCGGGTATCACACGGAGTACACGGGCATGAAGTTCGGTGCCTTCTTTCTCGCAGAATACTCGAACATGATTACGTCGAGCGCTCTGATTGTGACGCTCTTCCTCGGCGGCTGGCAACTTCCGGGCGTGCATCTCCTCGGCCTCACGCCGTTCTGGGTGAGTGTGCTGCAGATTCTCGCCTTTGTTGCAAAAGTGGGAGCAATGTTGTTCTTTTACATGTGGATTCGGTGGACGATTCCCCGTTTCCGCTACGATCAGTTGATGAATCTCGGGTGGAAAGTGATGCTGCCGCTGGCGTTGGCGAACCTGGCGCTCACGGGCGTGTTGCATTTTGCATTCCCCTCCATCTGGTAAGCGGATATGGTCGAACCAACAAACGGACAGGCGAAGAAAGTGAAGGAAGCACTGCAGGTGCGGCGGAAGGATCTTTCGTTCTTCCAACGAACATATATCCCCGAAATTTTCAAGGGCATGGTGCTGACCTTCAAGCAGATGCTGCGGCCCAAATTCACGCGCCAGTATCCTGAAGAGCGCTTTAATCCACAGCCGTCGTATCGGGGACGGCCGGTGCTGGTAGAGCACAACGGCGTGGAGCGCTGCGTTGCGTGTGGTTTGTGTGCGCGTGTCTGTCCGGCTCTCGCTATTGAAGTGCAGGCCGCCGAAACGGAACTGGAAAAGGAGCGCTACCCCGAGCGGTTCGAGATCAACATGCTGCGTTGCATTTTCTGCGGCTTCTGCGAGGAAGCCTGTCCCGAAGAAGCGATTGTCATGAGCGACGAGTACGAGTTGGTCTTCACCAATCCCGAACATGCCATCTACGGCAAGGACAAGCTGTTGATGTCCGCCGAAAGGCTCAAGACGCGGCTGGAGTTTCTCCGACAAGCACGCTGAGGTTTGTAGGAACATGAGGTGAGGAGGGAGTTGCTCGGCTCCCTCTTTTTCTTTTCGATGGTGGAAGGAAAAGATAATCATGAAATCGTCGGTCGCACTGCTCGCCATTATCGCAGTTCTGAGTAATCCTCTTTCCGCGGGAGACACCTTCTCCGATTATCTCACGGTACGAATTCATCTTCGTGATGCTACCGACATTGCAACCATTCTGCGCCAGGGAATTGACCTCGACCACTGGAGCGGATCGTTGGAAGAAGGGATCGATGTAGTGATCAATCGGGATGCTGTGGAAAAACTCCGCGCTGTGGGGATCCCTCATACCGTCCTCATAGCGGACATGGATGCATACTATCGTCGTAGGCCTCCATCGACGGAGCGCGAGATGGAACGGAGCCGTCGCATTCTGGAGGAGAACGGCGTTCGGGACTTCCGCTACGGCTCCATGGGCGGATACTTGACGTATGCCGAAGTGGTTGTGCAACTGGACTCTATGCGATTGCTTTTTCCTCACATCATCACCGCAAAGGAATCCCTCGGCATTACCGAGCAAGGGAGAGTGATTTGGGGGGTGGAGATTTCGGATAACCCGGGATTGCCCGAAGCCGGTGAGGCGGTAGTGCATTTCGACGCGCTACACCACGCGCGTGAACCCCAGGCGATGGCGACCATCATGTACTACCTCTACTGGCTCCTCGACAACTATGGTACAAATCCCGAAGCGACCTATCTGGTCAATAACCGCCGCATCTGTTTCGTTCCCGTCGTGAACCCCGACGGCTACTTCTACAATCAATCCATCAGTCCCAACGGCGGCGGCAACTGGCGCAAGAATCGTCGCAACAACGGCGACGGCAGTTTTGGCGTTGACCTGAATCGGAACTACAGCTACATGTGGGGATACGACAACCTCGGTTCGAGTCCGACACCCTCTTCGGAAACGTACCGCGGGCCTGCGCCGTTCTCGGAGCCGGAGAGTCGCGCCATCCGCAACTACACCATGCAGAAGCTGCCTTCCGTCGCCATGTCTGCACACTCGGTGGCAGGGCGTTACCTCAATCCGTATAGTTACAAAGATACCGTTGTCGACTACGAGTATTATGCCGAATACGCCAGTGACTTCACTCGAGAGAACAATTACCTCTACGGCACGGTGTATCAGATGCTGTCCTACTATTCGAACGGCACGACGCGTGACTATCTCCATCATGACCTCGGCTGCTACGCCTGGACGCCGGAAATGGGCGGCAGCGGCTTCTGGCCCGCACGCGCCGAGATCGTTCCGATCGCCCAGGAAAACCTGCTCGCGTGCAAATACATGACGTGGATTGCCGGCGCATTTGCCGACTATCAAGCGTTCGATCTGGTTGGGCGTGACTACGCCCTGCGGGGCGACACGCTTCGCTTCACGATTACGGTGCGCAACAAAGGGGTGTCGCTACCGGCACAGAGTGTCGCTGTCACTGTGCAGTCGTTGTATCCACATGCCACCGCCATTGTCTCCAGCGCTGCGTATCCGACGATCGCTCCACGCGCCGCAGCGGTCAATGCCTCACCCTTCGAATTCAGCATCAGCACATCGGCCACAACAGGGGACGAAATGAAATTCGTGGCAGTTACGACGCAGGACGGCATCGAAACATCGCGGGATACGTTTTCTCTCGTGGTCGGCTACACGACTGTTGCGTTGTATGAGAATGGAGAGTCGGGCATCGGGAACTGGACGCGCGGCGGGAGCGGCGTGCAGTGGGATACGACATTTGTGATGGCTTATCGCGGGAGGTGTTCCATTGCCGACAGCCGCTATGGCAACGTTGCCAACAGCACGAACAACACGCTCACCCTCACGAATGCAATCAGCCTGGCCGGCATCTCGAACCCGCGTCTGGAGTTCTATGCTCGCTGGGCGAATCAGGCCACGTCGGACTACGTGCGGCTGCAAATCAGCACCGACAACGGCTCCACCTGGACCAACCTTGCAGGACGATACACAACCTCGGTGGGCGGCCAGCCTGCATACACGTTGAATATGGGAAGGTGGGCATGGGAGTCAATCAGCCTCGCACCGTACGCAGGACAGCAGATCAAACTCCGATTCAACCTTGTCACCAACTCCAGTCTGCGTGGCGACGGGTTCTATTTCGACGAACTGCGTGTTGTGGAGTATCGCGATAGCGTCATCAGTATGGTGGAACGAGAAGCAGGAGTTCCGGCCGCGTTCTCACTCGAACAGAATTATCCCAACCCGTTCTCCGCCACAGGCGGCTCCGCCTTCGGCGGAACCCCGACAACGACAATCCGATTCACACTTCCCGTTTCTGGCTTCGCGTCTCTGAAGGTGTATGACCTGTTGGGCAGAGAAGTGCGATCACTTGTGAATGGTCATCTGCACGCGGGTCGGTACGAGACAAGGCTCGACGCGGCAGGCCTGGCAAGCGGAGTGTATTTCTACAAGCTGGAGAGTTCACGCTTCGTGGCAACGCGCAAGCTGCTGCTGGTGCGTAGGTGAAGGACCAAGTTCATCACGGGGCGATCTCCGGTCGGGGCTCGCCCTTTTGTTTTGGGGGAAAGAGTTGATTTTCAGATGAGCGTTCGTTATCGTTCATGCAGTCAAGCTCATCCGCAAACCCCCATCATGCGATCCTTCACCATCGAAGAGATACGGCGGTGTTTCTCCGCTTCATCGGATTTCGATGAAATCTTCGATGCGTTTGAGTCGGCGTTGCGGCAGAAAGTCAAGGATATAGAGCTGTACCGCCTGCTCTTCTGGAACCATTCCCTAGCGCCCGATGAGGTGAGGTTGTTCGGCGAGAAGTTGGTGAAGGAGTTTCCCGAACTTGCCTACGACGTGTTTAGCTGGCTTGCAACAATCTTCGAAGCAACATATTCCGCCAGTGATAACTACGAACTTGCGTTGCACTACTACCGCCGTGCTGCGCAGGCGCGTCCTGCCGAACCGGACCCGTATCTCGATGCGTGCGATTGCTACGATCCGGACCTGAACATTCCGCCGCTATCGAGCCTCATTGAATTTGTGAAAGAAGGAATCGAGCACGTGAACTATCCATCGCCGTTGTACAAACGGCTTGCCCATCTGTACGAACTTGCCGGTTTGCCGGAGCAAGCAGAAGAATGTCGGCGCAAGGTTAACGAGTTGGATAATCCCCCCGGCGAACGTACTGCATGAAGGATCTCAAAGGGTACTTCATGGTGATGGGTGCTGCCTTCTTTTGGGGCACATCTGCAACCTTTGCCAAACATCTGCTCAACCAACGCCTCGATACGCTCCTGCTGGTGCAAACCCGTGCAGCCTTCTCCTGTGTGGTACTGCTGGTGGTGTTCGGCCTGTTTGCCCGCCCCTTCCTGCGCGTGCGCCCAAAGGATCTCTGGCGCTTCGCCCTGTTGGGAATTATAGGGCTGGCAGGGGCGAACTTTACCTACTATTTCACCATCAAGGAAAGTACGGTGGCGACCGGCATCACCATCCAGTACACAGCGCCGCTGTTCGTTATGGCGTATGAAGTGCTGAAGCACGAGGAGAAGTTTTCCTTTGCAAAACTCGTCGCCGCCACCATGTCGTTGACGGGATGCTTTCTTGCCGTCACAGGTTTCGACATGAGCACCATGCGGATAACTCCCGTGGGGCTCCTCTCCGGCATCGGCTCCATCATCACGTTTTCCTTTCTCACGATCTACATGAGGCATCTGTTGGTGCACTACCGGGTGTGGACGGTGACGTTTTATTACATTACCTTCGCTTCACTCTTCTGGATGATCGTTGATCCGCCATGGGTTCTGATACCACGGGTGCCCGATCCGGGAACCTGGGGCGATCTGTTTGTTCTTGCAATGGCGTCGGTTCTGGTTCCGAACCTGTTGTTTACGGGGGGACTGAGGTTTCTGGTTCCTTCTCGTGCAGTCATTACCAGCACGCTTGAGCCGGTGGTCGCCATCGTAACGGCGGCGGTCTTCATCGGCGAGGTCATCAGGCCGGTGCAGGCTGCAGGCGCAGCATTGGTGATCATGGCAATCATCGTTCTGCAACTGCGCAGAGAGAGTGGTACGTTGCCTCCCGTGGAGGAAGCGGAGAAGACGTGATGGCAAGAAGTGAGCGACGTATCGCGAAGATTCGAGCGGTGTTACAGAAACGCCAGCCGGATCTCACGGTGGTAATCGAGAATATCCACGATCCGCACAACGTCAGCGCTGTCCTCCGATCGTGCGACGCTGTGGGGGTCATGCAGGTGGAGTTGCTTTATACGGTGGAGAAATTCCCGCGCATCGGCAAGAAAAGCTCCTCCAGCGCGAACAAGTGGATAGAGAGAAGAAGGCACAAATCCGTAGACGAATGTTACGCGACATTACGCCGGGAAGGATTTTCGATCTACGCGACCCGCCTGGATGCTGCGGCAGTTTCGCTATACGAACTGGATTTGACGAAAAAGGTGGCCCTGGTCTTCGGCAACGAGCATCGGGGTGTATCGGACGAAGCAGCCCGGAAAGCCGACGGCAACTTTATGATTCCCATGATGGGGATGATCCAGAGTCTAAACATCTCCGTCGCCTGTGCCGTCAGTCTGTACGAGGCACTGCGGCAGCGCCTCGCGCAGCATCATGATGATTCTCCTAAACTGACTCCCGAAGAATTGGAAAGATGGTTTCATGACTGGATCAACCGCTGAGTTTTCTCTCCTGAGGCACCTGGAGTGCAGTCAGTGCCACGCAGCCTTCGATCATCATGAAGTGCATAATGTATGCAGGAAGTGCGGCAAAGCGTTGCTTGCACGGTACGACTTGCAGAAGGCGCGGGCAGCGCTCTCTCCCGAGGGTTTCTCCTCGCGGCCCCCAACACTATGGCGGTACCGCGAGGTGTTGCCGGTCCTCGATGATCGCAACATCATTTCACTGGGCGAAGGCTTCACCCCAATTCTGAAGTTACGGAATCTCGGCAGACAACTGGGCCTTCCGCATCTGTATCTCAAGGAAGAAGGAGGAAACCCGACCGGCTCGTTCAAAGCTCGTGGCTTGTGTATGGCCGTTTCAAAAGCGAAGGAGTTGGGGATCACGGAATGCTGCATTCCCACGGCAGGCAATGCTGGAGGGGCGCTTGCAGCATACGGTGCGGTTGCAGGACTCGTCTCCCACATCTTCATGCCCGAAGAGACACCCCGCGTCAACATCGAAGAGTGCAGACTGTACGGAGCCGAGGTTCACCTCGTGCCGGGAACCATCAGCGACGCTGCCAAAGCGATGAACGCGGCAAGAGGAAACAACGCGTGGTTCGACATGTCCACGCTGAAGGAGCCGTACAGACTGGAAGGAAAGAAGACGATGGGATACGAGATCGCCGAACAGTTGGGCTGGCAGCTTCCGGATGTGATTGTGTATCCCACCGGGGGTGGCACAGGTCTCGTCGGCATGTGGAAGGCCTTCGATGAGATGGAGGAATTAGGATGGATTGACAAGAAGCGGCCGCGCATGGTTTCGGTGCAAAGCTCCGGCTGTGCTCCGATTGTGAAGGCGTTCGATGCTCGCGCCGCAGTGTCGGAGTTTTGGGAGGACGCGAAGACGTGTGCGGCAGGTCTGCGTGTACCCAAAGCCTTCGCCGACACGTTGATCCTCGATGTACTCTATGCAAGCAACGGTTGTGCGATTGCGGTTGACGATGAGGAGATCATCGAAAGCATCAGGATTGTTGCGCGCCTCGAAGGATTGCTGCTCTCGCCCGAAGGCGCGGCAACTGTCGCGGTGTTGCGCACTCTGCACCGGCAAGGCGTCGTCACCGAGTCGTCGCGTGTCCTCCTCTTCAACACGGGCTCGGGCTTCAAGTACGCGGAAGTGCTCGAGCGCGCAGCTGCGGAGAAATGAGTTCTTCATGTTGCATCCTCAGCCTTCGATAGGTATATTCACTGGGCATGGTGCGGTAACATCTTTGACGCCCATCCGTATGAAGGAACCGGTTGTTTCCTCTTCCCCAAAGAATGGAGAATTTCTTTCGAGATAACCTACTGCTGATCGGCATCATCGTGTTCGCTGTCTTCAGCTATCTGTTGTTGCTGGTTCGAAAAAGAAAACGGCACGATTATCTCCATTCCGACCGGAAGAAAGGAGAGAGAGCTCCGAAGAACTAAAGCCTCGGCGATTTCCTGTACGCCTCGATCCGTCTTGTTTGTTCCTGCCGTTTTGCCTACCATTATACTGTCATTGCAAGTCTTACGTCAGAGCAAAGGTTTTCAGCAGACCATGAAACGCATCGGCATCGTTACCATACTCAGCATTGTTGTTGCAACAGGAACCGGTTTTTCACTGCAGCATGACGGCACTGCTCATCCGGCTTCATCACACACTTTTCACACGCAGGTTACACTGCTGGCCGATGTCAAGAGCATCCAGCCCGGCGTGCCGTTCACCGTCGGCGTGCTGATGAAGATGGACAAGGGCTGGCACACGTACTGGCAGAACGCGGGCGAAGCGGGACTTCCAACGGAGATTGCCTGGACCCTGCCCGAGGGGTTTACGGCAGGCGAGATCCAATGGCCGCTGCCGCACAAATACAACGAAAGCGGCGACGTGTTGACGTATGGGTACGAGACCGAAACGATGCTCCTTGCAGAGGTTACTCCACCGACTGCGCTTGCGACCGGAACGAACGTCACTCTGAAAGCAAAAGTCCGGTGGCTGGAATGCGAAACACTTTGTGTGCCCGGCAGTGCAGACGTTGCGCTCACGTTGCCCGTTCGCTCCTCGCAGCCGGAGCCTGCACACCAGGCACTCTTCGCAACGTATCGAGCCGCGGTCCCAAACCCGCTCCAACAGATGCCCGGTTTTACACTGAAGACGGAGGCAAAAGACAGCAAGGTAATGATGGAGCTGATTGCTGCGGCTAACACGCAGTTTGTCGTTCTGCCGGATGCCGTTCCGGATTTCTACCCTTACCCCAATGATTCGTTGGCATTTGGCCGGACGCAGGTCACCGCAGATGGCTTGCGCGCGTCGCTGACGGTTCCTCTGAAAGCCTATGAGAAAGTCTCGGGTCCGTTCACCGTGCGGGGTGTTCTTTTGTATCAGATTGTTGGTGGAAAAAGAACGGCGGGCGTGATTGAGATTCCGCTTTCACGGGAGTTCTGCGCACGCATTCCCCTCGAAGGTGAAACCGAAGCACAAGGCACAGAGAGCCTGCTTGACCGTTCCTTCACCACTGTGGAAACCGCAGGCGCAGAGTACTCGCTACTTCTCTATGTCCTCTTTGCAGTTATCGGCGGCATGCTGCTCAACATCATGCCGTGCGTCCTTCCGGTGATCGGGTTGAAGATCTTCGGGCTGATGCGCATCTCGGGCGACGAGCCTGCACGCGTGAAACGCTTGGGATGGTTCTTCTCCCTTGGAATCCTTGCTTCG
Source organism: uncultured Chitinophagales bacterium (assembly GCA_964539775.1). Lineage (GTDB taxonomy): Bacteria > Bacteroidota > Ignavibacteria > UBA10030 > UBA6906 > CAADGV01. The sequence continues at coordinate 14,507 of CAZIKE010000026.1, read as the reverse complement.
TTTCTTGTCCTTGCCCTTGTCGTCATTATTCTAAAGACCACGGGTGAGTTGGTAGGGTGGGGATTCCAGTTCCAGGAGCCGCTGTTTGTTATTGCCATGTGTACCATTGTGTTTGCATTCGGACTGAGCTTGTTCGGTGTGTTCGAGATCAATCTTCCGTTCATGCTGGCCCTTGTGGGGGCCGGCAGTGCACGAGAGAGGAAAGAGTCGGGTAAGGGGTACGCGTCTTCGTTCGCCGAAGGCGTGTTTGCAACGATTCTCGCGACGCCATGCACTGCGCCGTTCCTCGGCGCGGCGATGGGATTTGCGTTCTCTCAACCCGCTCATATTATTCTGTTGTTGTTCACCAGTGTCGCTTTCGGCATGGCGCTCCCGTACCTGATTCTTACCACCAAGCCGAACTGGATGAAGTTCATGCCCAAACCCGGCGAGTGGATGGTGACGGCAAAGCAATTCATGGGCTTCCCGATGATGGCGACGCTCGTATGGCTGTTGCAGGTCCTCGGCTCGCAGCTTGGGATGGAGGCGGTCATCTGGACTGTGGCGTTTCTGCTGTTTGTTGGCTTTGCCTGTTGGTTGGTGGGGAGATTTGCAACACTGAGTGCCTCACGAGCGAAGTATGTTGGGACGTGGGCGGCGGCGCTCGCAGTTGTCGTTCTTGGTTTCTCTCTCTTCATCGGGGATGTGTTGAAGGCGCGCGATCTCCTTGCGAACGCTTCCGTCACGGCATCGAAGGCGACGTCAACAGAGACGGGGGGCATTACGTGGGAGCCCTTCACGCTTGAAACCCTTGAAGCTCACCTCAGCGCGAACCGCACGGTGTTTCTCGACTTCACTGCAGAATGGTGCCTGACATGCAAAGTGAACGAGAAAACGGTGCTGGCCGATCGTGCCGTAGCGGAGACATTCAAGCAGCACAACGTTGTGGCCATGAAAGCTGATTGGACAAACGGAGACGTCACGATTACCCGGTTGCTGCAAAAGTTCGGTCGCTCCGGCGTGCCGCTGTACGTCGTGTTTCCCGCAGGCAAACCCAACGAACCGATGGTGCTGCCGGAAGTGATCACAACCGGGATTGTGCTGGATGCGATCGAGAAGGCGAGCGGCTCGCTGTCGGCAAAGTGACGGCCTCATGATCTCGGGATGGACTCCATCAATCTACGCAGGATCATCTTTGTTGCCTCAGGGAAGTCACTCCCAAGTGGCGAAGCCTTACCTTCGGCACATCCACTGAACATAGTCGGGGTGTCGTGTCACCGGCTCGCCTCGGTGTTTGCCGAAATTCTTGCAGCTTGCTCTGTCAAAGGGAGAGATTCGGCAGACGAAGCGCAAGGCGCGGGTCACCGTTGCGATGAGGTTTGGGTTCTTCGGACCGTTCATATCGATCGGAGAGTCGTGGTCGATATGTTCATCTGCGCGACAAGTTTTTGTGACGCTTCTGTCTTGTATTCAGTCACGTTTCAAGTCACGCAAATGACCTTTGACCAACAATCAAGTACCAATCTGAGGAACCCCATGTCCACACTCACGAAGTCCACAGCGTGGAAAGCCCTGCGTGATCACCACAAACACATCGCAAAGAAACACATGCGAGAGCTTTTTGCGAAGGACCCGCATCGGTTCGACAAGTTTTCGCTCGAAGCATGCGGCATCTTGCTGGACTATTCGAAGAACCGCATCACCGAAAAGACGATGCGGCTCCTCTTCGCGCTCGCCCGTCAGGCAGACGTGGAGACGTGGCGAGACAGGATGTTTGGCGGCGAGAAGATCAACGTCACTGAGCAGCGTGCCGTGCTCCACGTTGCCTTACGCAACCGCTCTAACAGGCCGATGCTTGTCGATGGGAAAGATGTGATGCCCGACGTGAATGCCGTCCTCGAACACATGAAGCAATTCAGCAATGCTGTGCGAGATGGTAAGTGGAAGGGATACACCGGACAGCCGATCACCGACGTTGTCAACATCGGCATTGGAGGTTCGGATTTGGGTCCGGTGATGGTGACCGAGGCGCTGAAGCCGTATGCGAAGCCGAACCTCCGTGTGCATTTTGTCTCCAACGTCGATGGCACGCATCTCGCTGAGACACTCAAGCGTGTCCGTCCGGAGACGACGCTGTTCATCGTTGCCTCCAAGACGTTCACAACACAGGAAACACTTACGAATGCAAATTCGGCGCGTACATGGTTCCTGCAGTCCGGTGCGAGCACCGGCGCCGTAGCAAAGCACTTTGTCGCTCTTTCTACGAATGCGAAGGCGGTGTCTGCCTTCGGTATCGACACGAACAATATGTTCGAGTTCTGGGATTGGGTCGGCGGACGCTACTCCCTGTGGTCGGCCATCGGCCTCTCGATTGCCCTTGCGATCGGATTCGAGAGGTTCGAAGAACTCCTGGAGGGAGCATTCGCGATGGATGAGCATTTCCGAACGGCGCCCCTCGAGAAGAACATGCCCGCCATCCTCGCGGTCCTGGGCGTATGGTACAACAACTTCTTCGGCGCGGCAACACATGCCATTCTCCCCTACGACCAATACTTGCATCGGCTCCCCGCATACTTGCAGCAAGCAGACATGGAGAGCAACGGCAAGTCGGTGACGAGGGATGGCAGGATGGTTGATTACTCCACTGGCCCCGTCATGTTCGGCGAGCCGGGAACGAACGGCCAGCACGCCTTTTACCAGCTCATCCATCAAGGCACTAAACTCATTCCCGCCGACTTCATCGCTCCGATAGAAACGCACAACGCCGTGGGCGAGCATCACGCCATACTCCTTTCCCATTTCTTCGCGCAGACCGAAGCGTTGATGAAGGGAAAGACTGCAAAGCAGGTGCGTGAGGAGCTGAAAGCCGCAGGCATGACGAAACAGGAAATCGAACTCCTCCTTCCCCACAAGATTTTTGAAGGCAACCGTCCGACGAACTCCCTCGTGGTTCAAAAGATCACTCCACGCACGTTGGGTGCGTTGATTGCGCTGTATGAGCACAAGATTTTTGTTCAAGGCATCATATGGAACATCAATTCGTTCGACCAGTGGGGCGTGGAGTTGGGCAAGCAGCTGGCGAAGGCGATTCTGCCGGAGTTGCAGTCGAAGGCCACGGTCGCAACGCACGACTCGTCGACGAACGGGCTGATCAATTACTACCACGCGCACGCGGCCGGTTGAAGAGGCGGCAGAGGTATCATACATTGATCGGGAGGAGCGCGAAGATTGAAGCGTTCTTTCACCGTGACGCGACAGCTGGCTCGAAAGGTATGCGCCCGCCCGATGAGGGGCAGAGGAACTGGTTCGTTCGCAAGCGAAGATCCTTTGCGTTGGTTCGTCTTTCTTCCCTTCTCCTTTCATTGATTTTCAACTCTCATCTCGTTACCTTGAGGCAAGCAGAATCTGCCCTTCACGCACGATGATCCGATGAAGCTCACCGAAAAGTTCATTCGTACGTTGCCCAAAGTTCTTTTGCATGATCACCTTGATGGCGGTGTGCGTCCTGAAACCGTGATCGAACTGGCGAAGGATAATGGCTACAGAAAGCTTCCCACCGAGGATGCCGGAGAACTTGCGGCCTGGTTTCATCGGGGCGCTCAGCGTGGGAGCTTGCCGCTGTACCTCGAGGGTTTTGCTCATACCTGCGGCGTGATGCAGACCGAGGAAGCGCTGGAGCGCGTGGCCTACGAGATGATGGAGGATATGTACAACGACAACGTCGTCTACGTCGAGACGCGGTTCGCTCCCGTCTTCCATACCGAAAAGGGGCTGCACTGGGATGAAGTGGTGAATGCCGTGCTGAAAGGTCTTGAGCGTGGACGGCGTGATTTCGGCGTGGAGTACGGGCTGATCATCTGCGCCATGCGCAACATGAACCTGTCGCAGGAGATGGCGGAACTGGCGGTGGATTTCCGTGAGCGCGGTGTTGTCGGGTTCGATCTTGCGGGCGAGGAGGGTGGCTTCCCGCCGAAGAAGCACGTCGACGCGTTTCATTACATCCAGCGGGAGAACTTCAACATCACGATTCATGCAGGAGAGGCTTTCGGCAAGGAAAGTATCTGGCAGGCCATTCAGTGGTGTGGTGCACATCGCATCGGGCACGCGACACGGCTGATCGAGGATATCGGGCTGGATAAGAAAGACCCGACCAAAGTCACCAAGATGGGCTACCTTGCGCAGTATGTGCTGGACAAGCGCATCCCGCTGGAAATCTGCCTGACGAGCAACGTGGACACCGGCGCGGTCAAGTCGCTTGAGGAACATCCCTTCGGTCTCTACTATCGCTACAAGTTCCGCGTCACGCTCAACACCGACGACCGACTGATGAGTAATACTTCAATGACCAAGGAGTTGTATCTCGCCCACAAAACGTTCAAGCTGGGGCTGGATGACCTGGAGAAGATCACGATCAACGCGATGAAGAGCGCGTTCATTCCTTACAACCGTCGTATTCGCTTTATCTATGATGTGATAAAGCCCGGCTACGCCAAAGCCCGTCAGCGTCTTTCACGGGCGAAGGCCTGAGGCGCTGTCGGTCATGGTCGTTATTTTTGTTTTCAGTATGGGGGGACTTTGAATCTCTACATTGTTCGTCATGGCGAAGCCAACCCTCTGGGGAGTGAGTTTCGCACCGACTACGAGCGGACGTTGAGCGACGAAGGGCGGGCAGATGCTCATTTGATGGCGCAAGCGCTGGTCAATATCGATCTGAATATCTCGGCCATTCTCACAAGTCCACTGGTACGTGCAGTGGAGACGGGAGAGATCTTCGGGCAGGTACTGAAACGCGATCCGACGGTCACCCGAAAGCTTGAACCCGGCTTTGAGCCGCGCGCTCTGGCGGAGGAAATTCAGGGCATGGCAGTAAGCGGTGGCAGTGTGGTTGTCATCGGACATCAGCCGGACATGAGCACGTTCATTTCATACCTGATTTCGCCCGCGCACGCCGCAACCGTGGCGATGGAAACCTGCGCTATTGCAGCGGTCCAACTCCCGGCCAACGGTCCGCCAAAACTCCGCTGGCTGTTAACGCCCGAGATTGTACGCCGGATGAATCCATCGTTTTAGTCCAACCAGGAGGGAACGCATGGAACTCTACACTGTTCGCATCGAAAAGCCGGAGGAGATGAACTTCATCCTCGGACACTCGCACTTCATCAAGACAGTGGAAGATCTGTACGAAGCGATTGTGCAGACCAATCCTTCGATGAAGTTTGGTGTTGCGTTCTGCGAATCGTCCGGCCCCGCGCTGGTCCGTTCAGTGGGCAACGATCAACGCCTGATCGATCTGGCGCAGAAGAATGCGATGAACCTTGGTGCCGGACACACGTTCATCATTATGATGGAGAATGGTTTTCCCATCAACATTCTCAACGCCATCAAGAGCGTTCCGGAAGTATGTCGCATTCATTGCGCAACGGCTAACCCGACGGAAGTCATCATCGCGGAGACCGAGCAGGGGAGAGGCATCCTGGGGGTGATTGACGGCGTGAAAACACAAGGGATTGAAACCGAAGCCGATATCGTGAAGCGGAAAGAGTTTCTCAGGAAGATCGGGTACAAGCTTTAGCAGTGGCGTGGTAGGTGGATGGGCGAATGGGCATTGAAGCCCTCTCTCGATCTCTCCAATACTCCGACACGACATCATAAGGAACTCAATGGACACGGTCACTCGTCGCACGTTCATCCGCACGTTCTCCGGCGGTGCGCTCGGAGCGGCGGTGCTCTACGCGTTTCCTGAAGATGCGCGTGCAAAGTACATTCTGTCCTTCGACCAGGATATTGATGCAGGCGATGAGTATTTCTGGCGCGTCGTGCGCGATCAGTTCCCTCTGAAGAAGCAACCGCTCTTCCTCAACAACGGCACGATGGGTCCCTCGCCGTACGTGGTGATCGATGCGGTGCAGGCAGAGATGGATGACGTAGATCGCACAGCCCGCTACGGCGGATGGGAAGCTGCGAGAGCGAAGATTGCGCGCTTCATCAACGCGGAAGAGCAGGAGATCGCTCTCACGCACAACGTGACCGAGGGGATCAACATCGTTGCCTGCGGCCTTCCCTTGAAACGAGGCGACGAGGTGATCCTCACCGATCACGAGCATGCGGGTAATGCGCTTCCGTGGCTGGCGCGCGCACGAAGGGATGGTATCGTGATCAAGCAACTGAAACTGGCACGCACGTTTGACGAGACGCTGAGCCGCTTGAACGACCTCATCAGTCGCCGCACACGCTGCATAGCCGTTCCTCACATCACTTGCACGATCGGTCAAGTTCTGCCTGCGAAGGAGATCGCACGGCTTGCGCACGAGAAGGGGCTTTGGTTCTTCCTCGATGGCGCGCACACGCCCGGGATGCTTCCTCTCGACGTGAAAGCACTCGGATGCGACTTCTTTGCCTCCTGTGGTCATAAGTGGATGATGGGCCCGAAAGGAACGGGCTTCCTGTATGTGCGGAAGGAGGTGCTCGAGGTTGTTGAACCTCACTGGACGGGCGCCGGTGCTGATGCCGGCTGGAACCTGGCGAAAGGAACGGTGGAGTTCCGGAAGGATGCCCATCGGTTTGACTTTGCAACACAAAGCTCGGCCATCTTCGTTGGACTCGGTGCGGCAGTTGATTTTTTGCATCATCTCGGTATGGAGAACGTCGCCCGGCGCGGCCAGGCCATGGCGAACCACCTGCGCACGAGGCTACTCCGGCTTGGCGACCGCGTCGAAATCCTGACGCCGGAGGAGAAAGGAGGCTACGGTTCGGTTCTCGGCTTCCGCGTGAAAACTGTTCCGTTCGATATCCTGCACAAGGAACTTCTCGAACAATATCGTATCATCACGCGCGCGGTGCCGGAGAACGGCGTGAACTCCAACCGCATCTCCACACACATCTACAACTCGTTCGACGAGGTGGATAAGGTGGCGGATGCCATTACAGCGATAGTGGAAGGAAGAGGATGATGAAGCACTGCCTGTGTACACTGCTCCTGATGAGTGTTGCCTTCGTGGGATGTGGCCCGACGGAGGAAGACGTACGCCGCATCGTGCATGAGGAGTTGAGCAAAGCGATGGAGCGAACCACGGTTGCTCCGACGAAAACGATCGGTCCCTACAGTCCGGCGGTGCAGGTAGGAAAGTTCCTGTTTGTTTCAGGGCAGATCGGCATTGATCAGACCACGGGACAACTGAACAGCGAATCGATTGAAGCAGAAACGCGGCAGGCGCTGGAGAACGTCGTTGCGATTCTCCGGGCGGCGGGATACGATTCTTCCCACGTTGTCAGCGCGACAGTATTTCTCAAGAACATGAATGACTTCGAGAGAATGAACCGCGTGTACGCCGGGTTCTTTTCGGAAGGAAACTACCCCGCGCGAACGACGGTCGGAATCAGCGAGTTACCGCGACAGGCAAATGTGGAAATTGCGATGGTGGCGTACAAACACTGAACACAAAGAGGAGTTGATATACTTGCAAGTGACGAGGAGGCTATGGACACATTAGTAGAACAACCGCAGACTGGTCGTCGCACGATACGTGCACCGCGCGGCACACAGCTTTCCTGCAAAGGATGGATTCAGGAAGCGGCGCTGCGCATGCTGATGAACAATCTGGACCCCGAGGTTGCTGAAAAGCCGGACCAGCTTATCGTGTACGGCGGGGTCGGCAAGGCGGCGCGCAACTGGGAATGTTTCGACGCCATTGTAAAGACGCTGAGGAGTTTGGAAAACGACGAGACGTTGCTGGTGCAGTCGGGCAAACCCGTCGGCGTGTTCCGAACGTACGAGGACGCTCCGCGTGTACTCATCTCCAACTCCATGCTCGTGCCGAAGTGGGCAACATGGGACGAGTTCCGCCGGCTCGAAGCGCTGGGTCTGACGATGTACGGACAGATGACTGCCGGAAGCTGGATTTATATTGGAACCCAAGGGATTCTCCAGGGAACGTACGAGACCTTCGCTGCATGTGCCGAGCGTTACTTCGGCGGCAGTCTCGCGGGAAAACTCCTCGTCACCGCAGGCCTTGGCGGGATGGGCGGTGCGCAGCCGCTTGCTGCAACAATGAACGGAGCTGCATGTCTTGCAGTCGAGGTTGACCGCTCGCGTATCGAGAAACGTTTGAAGACGGGCTATGTTGATGAGATGACGACGTCGTTGGATGAAGCCCTGCGCACGCTGCAAACGGCAAAGGCGTTAAAGCAACCGAAGTCTGTTGCCCTCTTAGGCAACGCGGCGGAGGTTCTTCCGGAACTCTATCATCGCGGCATCGAGGTAGATGTCCTGACGGATCAGACCTCCGCCCACGATACCTTGAACGGCTACGTGCCTGCTCACATCAGCTATGAAGAAGCACTGGAGCTACGGAGGTCCGATCCCCAACGATACATCACACTCGCGCAGGAATCTATCGTCGACCAGGTGCAGGCCATGCTCGCGCTGCAGAAACGAGGTGCGGTCACATTCGACTACGGGAACAACATTCGCGGCGAGGCCTTTGCCAATGGCGTGACCAATGCGTTCGATATTCCCGGCTTTGTTCCCGAATACATCCGGCCGTTGTTTTGCGACGGTCAAGGTCCGTTCCGCTGGGCGGCGCTTTCCGGAGAGCCGGCGGACATCTATCGCACCGACCGCGCAGTGATGGAGACCTTTCCAGAGAACAAGGCACTGTGCCGTTGGATTGAGAAGGCGCAGAAGCATGTGCATTTCCAAGGGCTGCCTGCTCGCATCTGCTGGCTCGGCTACGGCGAGCGCGCGAAGATGGGAAAGATCTTTAACGATCTGGTTGCACGCGGTGAGGTCAAAGCGCCGATCGTGATCGGCCGCGACCATCTCGACTGCGGATCCGTTGCCTCACCCAATCGGGAGACGGAGAAGATGAAGGACGGCAGCGATGCGATCGCCGACTGGCCGATCCTGAATGCTTTGCTCAACGCAGTAGGCGGCGCAAGTTGGGTGAGCGTACATCATGGCGGTGGTGTGGGCATGGGGCTTTCGATTCACGCGGGCATGGTCATCGTTGCCGACGGAACGAAAGAAGCGGCAGCACGCCTCGAACGTGTCCTCACCTACGATCCCGGCACGGGGATCATGCGCCACGCGGACGCGGGATACGAGAGGGCGATGGAGAACGCGAGGAAGTTTGGTGTGAACGTACCGATGATGCAGTAATCGACGGATGACAGGGACAAGGATGTGTTTGCTGATTGCCCTCGGCAGTCACAACAAGGGAGAGGGGAAACGGTTTGTTCATTGTAAGTCAATACCCTTCATGAATCACACATAACAGGAGGTCCCCCATGCATCGCATCGGCCATGTGCAAATCCCCACCACCAACGTGAAAAAGGCAAAGAAGTTCTTCGGGAAGGTGTTCGGCTGGTCGTTCACCGACCATCCTGAAATCGGCTATACGCTCTTCCATACGGGGGAACATCCAAACGGTGGACTTGAGCGCGTGAAGAAGATGCCGAAGAGAGCGCAGACCCTCGTGTACGTCGAAGTGGACGACGTTGATGCGAAGTTGAAGGAAATCAAGAAGGCCAAGGGAAAGATCGTGCAGAAGAAAACGGAAGTACCGGGCATGGGCTGGTATGGCATCTTCCGCACACCTGATGGCTGCGAGCTTGCGCTCTGGCAATCGCTGCCGAAAACCGAAACGCATGCCTGAGCAATCCGCCGGAACAAATCCGCGATCCGTGCGTATTGGGTTGTGTGCCGACTGCAAACACGATGAGGTGGTGACGAGTGAAAGAGGAAGCGTGTTCCATCTGTGTTTGCGGTCGAGGACAGACTCCCGCTTTCCCAGATATCCACGCTTGCCCGTTCTGTCGTGCAGTGGCTACGAGCAACGACACGAGAGAAACTCTACACCGTAGATGGAACGTACGTTGAAAGATGATGTGTTGACGACGTTGCGGCGTGAGGCCGATGATATTGCTTCGACGCTCAGAGAGGCGGCGACCTCCGCACGCAAGAGCTTCCGTCGTGGGAGGATCAAGGATATCCCGCGACGGATCAACGAACCCTCCGGCTTCGATCCCATCAAGTTCAGGAGACTCCTTGTCGCGGTCATCAAACTGCTGATCGTGTTCGAGTTCCTCTCCGCAATCGTGGAAGGCATCGGTACGGAGAACTGGAGCCGCTTGGGGTCCGACCTTGTTATTGCAGGGATTGTCTACGTTCTCTGGGACCGCATCACCACGCTCGTCCAGCAGAAGAAAGATGAGTACCGCCGGAAGATGGAACATCCCGGCGGTGAGACGAAACTGACGGACGCACTGCTGTTCTCGCTCCTGTGGAGCGACGAGATTTACATGGACATTCCGCTCGACATGCGGAGATTGGTCGTGATTGCGTACACCCTGATTGCCATCAGCATTGGAGCAATCTTCTTCGGTTTCGGGCAGGGCCTCGTTGGCTTGATCCTTTGCAGCTCGCTGCTACTTGCAGCGGTGAACCTGCTTGCGTGGGTCGTCTCACGCGAGCGTGGGGAGAAGGATACCTTGAAGACCGAGCTCAAGCTTGCACATGACGTGCAGCTCTCTCTTATGCCGAAAGAACATCCCAGGGTAGAAGGTTTGGACATTGCGGGAGTGTCACTCCCTGCGCGGGAGGTAGGCGGCGATCACTTCGATTATGCGTTCATGAACGCTGACAAGAACCTGTTCGGCATCTGTGTGTTCGACGTCTCCGGCAAAGGGATGCAGGCGGCCATGAGTGCAGTGTTCATGAGCGGTGCGTTCGCCAGTGCGACGCGGCACTCGGCGTCGCCGGCGGAAATCCTTACGCGCCTCAACACGTTAGTGCATGCACAGGCACGGCGCGGGCACTTTGTGGCATTCCTGCTGGCCGTGTTCCACCTGCACGAGCGAACGCTGCGTTTTGCCAACGCAGGACAGATGAAGCCGCTTCTCCTGTCCCACGGCTCGCTTGAGTGGCTCGATCCCAACGGTGTGCACTTTCCTTTAGGGATGAAAGAAGACAGCTTGTACGCCGAGCGGTCTGTTCAGCTTCGCCCCGGCGATCTGCTCCTCCTTCTTACTGACGGCTTCACCGAGGCGATGAACGAGCACAAAGAACAATTCAGTCAGGAACGACTTGAGAACCTCCTCCGTCACTTGGACTCCGGCCAGCTCTCGGCTCAGCAGGTTCTGGACCGCATTACGAGCGAAATACAGTCCTACGTCGGCAATGCAGCCCAGCACGATGATATGACGATGGTGGTGGTGAAAGTGTGTTGAGAGGGGTTGGAGGGTTTTGTAGAGTTCATGGAGTTTGTGGAGTGGCGTAAGTGAAATCAAGAGTAAAGGGGAAGGACGTAGGAGCACTCTCACCCTTTTTGCTATTGCCTCTCTCCTTTTGCCTTTCTTTTTCTCAACCCAACTCCTCTTTCAACGTCCGTCTCAGCATCAACTACGAATCGGCTGAGCGGTGCGTTGGGCTGTATGAGGGGCTTTCGGGCAGCGGGCGCGATATCGCATCCCTCCGAGGCAGCCAGATTGCGCTTGCAACAACAGCCGACCTTGCTCGGCGAAGTCTCACCACCGATCATCTAGCCTCCAGTCTCGACGGCATCAAGTTCGGACACGTGGAGAGCGATGATGTGTTCCGTCTGAAGGAAGCGCGGCAGAACGTTGCGTTGATCAAGGAGCTCCTAACGACCATCAAGCGACGGAATTTCGGCCAACGGGTGACAAGCACGGTTGAACAAGTGTTTCCGGCAAGGACTTCGATTACGACCACTGTTCCCGTGTACTTTGTTGCGTTCGGTCATCACAACATTGATGCATACGTCCGTCGCATCGTCTGGTACGGCGACGTGCCCAGGTTTGTCGGGGAAGGTGAGGGCGAACTGACGATCGTGGTAAATCTCGCCAAGGCGGTCAGCTACGGGAGGACCGTGGATGAACGATACATCGGCGTCTTGAGCGTTGTTGCGCACGAAGTGTTTCATGCGGCGTTCGGTGCGTACAAGGATTCCTCTCCTGCTTGGCAGTCGTATTACGCGACGCACACGGCATATCTCGACCAGCTCCTTGATCTCACGCAGAACGAAGGCATTGCCCATTACCTGACGTTCGAGCAGCGCACTGGAGGCGTTCTGCCGCACGATTGGGATGAAAAGATTGCTGCCTCGTTTACCGAATTCCATCGCGTGGCAGAGGAGCTGGCCGCTCCACACATCACGCCGAGCAGAGCACACTACCTTATCAGCAACTCCAACACCTCGGGGTACTGGCAAAGTTACGGTGCCATCACGGGCATGTTCATCGCTCGGACGATCGACCAGAAACTCGGACGAGCCGCTTTAGCCGAGACGATTGCCGGGGGTGTCGCCGATTTCTATCACACGTATGAAGGCTTATGTGAACGCGAGCGCAACTTGCCGCGACTGACGAGCACGATCACGTCTCGTCTTCGTTCGGATCGCTGAGCCTCTCCTTGCATTCATATCCTTGCACGTCCTGCACGCTTTTCGTATCTTGGTGATGCCTGTTGTTCCTCTACTCGCATCCAGTACCAATGCAGTGATAAGAACGGATTGAACCTCTTCCTCAAGAACATCTCGCAACTTGTCACTGTTGCCTCTCATGGAGCGCGAGCAAAAGTTGGTGCCGCAATGCGGGACCTCGGTCTTCTGTCGCATGCGGGTGTGCTGTGTGAGAACGGCGCCATTACGTGGGTAGGTCCGATGACGGAGTGGAAGCGGACGCTCCCTGAAGGATTTGCAGAGCTGGATGCTGAGGGGAAAGTCGTCCTACCGGGGTTCGTCGATTCACACACGCACATGATGTTTGCCGGCGACCGGGCACACGAGTTTGCCCTCCGGACGCAAGGCGCCTCGTACCGGCAAATCGCTGAAGCAGGCGGCGGTATCCTCAACACCGTTCACCACGTGCGTGCTGCGTCGAAGAAAGAATTGAAGAAGCAGACGCGCCGCTACCTCAACGAGATGATGAAGCACGGCACAACGACCGTTGAGATCAAAAGTGGGTACGGGCTGGATGTCGATTCCGAGATCAAGATGCTGGAGGCGATCAACGAGTTGCGGGACGAAGAAGTGATGACGATTGTGCCGACCTTCATCGGTGCACATGCCTACCCGCCGGAGTACAGAGAGAACAAACAGGCGTATGTTGATCTCATTATCGAGAAGATGCTGCCGTACGTGGGGAAGAAGAAGCTTGCGGCCTTTTGTGATGTGTTCTGTGAGAAGGGGTACTTCGAGCTTGAGGAATCAGAACGAATCTTGCATGAGGGCAAGAAGTGGGGTATGATGCCAAAGGTTCATGCCGAAGAGTTGAGTCCGCTCGGTGGAGCTGAGCTTGCGGCACGCGTCGGCGCTGCCTCGGCGGATCATCTGGAACACGTTACGGATCAAGGGATTACGGCGTTGCGTCATAGCGCTGTGGTCGCGACATTGTTACCCGGCGTCTCGTTTTTCTTGAACCACGGTTACGCGCCAGCCCGCAAGCTGATCGACAGCGGCGTTGCGGTGGCAATCGCATCGGATTTCAATCCCGGCTCGTGCATGTCGTACTCCATGCCGCTGATGATGACGATTGCTTGCACGCAGATGCGCATGACGCCGGAAGAAGCGTTGGTTGCTTGCACGCTCAACGGCGCCGCCGCGCTGAATCTCTCCTCGACACTCGGCAGTATCGAACTGGGGAAGAAGGCGGACATGATCGTTGCCGATGTGCCCGACTATCGCTTTCTTGCATACCATTTTGGTGTGAACCATATTGTCACGACAATCAAGAACGGAACGGTTCTCGAGTTCTGACGAGAGCTCCACTGACCACACAAGGAGAAACAGATGTCTCGTTTAGTCGAATGCGTCCCGAATTTCAGTGAGGGCCGGGATATCAGAATCATCAATGCCATTGCGGGTGCTATCACCTCCGTTGCGGGCATCAAGTTCATCAGTGCCGAGCCGGACAAGGACTACAACCGAACGGTCGTGACGTTCATCGGCCCGCCGGAAAGTGTGGTGGAAGCCGCGTTTCAGGCGACGAAGAAAGCGGCGGAACTGATTGACATGACCGTGCACAAGGGGGAACATCCTCGCATCGGCGCAACGGATGTCGTCCCGTTTGTTCCACTGCAAGGCGTGACGATGGAGGATTGCGTGAAGCTCGCGCATGAGTTCGGCAGACGTGTAGGAGATGAGTTGTGCATTCCTGTGTATCTGTACGAAGAAGCGGCGACGCGACCCGAGAGGAGAAATCTCTCCAACATTCGAAAAGGGGAATATGAAGGTCTTGCGGAGAAGTTGAGGGATCCCACATGGCGACCGGACTATGGCCCGGCAGAGTTTAATCCGCGCAGCGGTGCCACAGTAACGGGCGCGCGCGTCTTTCTTATTGCCTACAACGTGAACCTCAAGACGAATGACAAGAAGATTGCTGACGAGATCGCGTACCGCATCCGGGAGAGCGGTCGTGTAAAGAAGGATGCAAACGGCAACCCGGTTCTGGATGTCTCAGGAGAGAAGGTGACAATTCCCGGCTCGTTGAAGGCAGTGAAGGCGATGGGGGT